>JBAZXE010000092.1:0-4691 GCA_041659985.1 Thermoplasmatota archaeon
GCCGTTCCGGCTGTTCGCAAATGGGGCCAGATGTGCTCCACCATGAACGGCGCGAAGGGGGCGACGAGGCGGCATACCGTATGAAGGGCGGTCCACAGGGCCGCATGCGCCGACTGCTTATCGCGGCTGGCGCGTTCGCCCCAGAAACGGTCGCGACTGCGACGCACCCACCAGTTCGAGAGGTCATCGATGACGAACGCTTCAATGGCGCGCGTGGCCTTGTGGAGGTGGAAGCGGTCCGCTTCGAACTTGGCCTCGGCGACGGCGCTGTTGAGGCGGCTGAGGAGCCAGCGGTCGAGGTCCGTCCACTCTTGCTGCGGCAGCGCCTGCGCCGGAGTCCAGTGGTCGAGCTTGGCGTACTGGTGCTGGAAGAGGAACGTGTTCCACAGCGTGGAGAAGAACTTCCCGAACGTCTCGCGCACGGCCTCCTCGTAGAAGCGCTTGTCCTGCCACGGGGCCGTCGTCGAGAGGAGGTACCAGCGCGTGGCGTCGGCACCCTGGTTGGCGAAGACCGTGTCGGGCGGGACGTAGTTCTTCTTTGACTTGCTCATCTTCGTGCCGTCTTCGGCGAGGATGAGGCCGCCGACGAGGCAGTTGCGGAAGGGTGGCCCCTGGAAGAGCGGAGCGGGGGCGCCCGAGGCGCCGAGCGCCGTGCTGCTGGCCAACAGCGAGTAGAACCAGCCGCGCGTCTGGTCGAGGCCCTCCGTGATGAAGTCGATGGGCCACTGCGCCTGCAGGGCCTTGTTGTCGAAGCCGGTGGTCTGCCACTGCGCGAACTGGGCCGCGCCCGAGTCGTACCAGACGTCGATGACGTAGGGCTCGCGGATGGCGGCGCCCTTGGCGTGGCACTTCGGGCAGTCGATTGGCTGGTCGACGTATGGGCGGTGAAGCTCCTGCGCGTCGATGCCGGCGGCTTTCAGCTCAGCCTTCGAGCCGATGCAGGTCTGCGCCTTGCACTTCGAGCAGGTCCACACCGGTAGAGGAGTGCCCCAGAAGCGGTTGCGGCTGAACGCCCAGTCCTTGACGTTGCGCAGCCAGTCGCCCATGCGGCCGTCCTTGATGGTTTCCGGGACCCAGTTGATCTGGTCGTTGTTGGCCAGCAGGTTGTCGCGCAGCTGGGACATGCGGATGTACCACGAGTCCATCGCGTAGTAGAGCAGCGGGTGGCCGGTGCGCCAACAGTGCGGGTAGGAGTGCTCGTACACCTCGTCGCGGTAGAGCAGGTCGCCCTTGCGCAACCAGGCCATGATGGCGGCCTCGGTCTTGGGGTCCTTGACGGCGTGCCCTGCGATGCCGCCGGGGACGTGCGCCATGAAGTTTCCGTCGATGCCGACGGTGTGGCGCGCCGGCAGCCCTTCCTTGAGCCCGAGCTGGAAGTCGTCCTCACCGTACATGACGGCGGTGTGCACGACGCCGGTGCCGTCCTCGGTCGTGACGAAGTCGGCGGCGACAATCTGGAAGGCCTTCTTGGGCACGCCATAGGGCCCGACGGCTTGGGCGTCGACGGCGCCGGGGAACAACGGGCGGTACGTCTTGCCGACGAGGTCGCGGCCCTTCAGTTTGGCCAGGACGGTGCACTCGTTGCGCATCGCCTTCTTCTGCAGCACCTCGGCGACGATGAGGACCTCGCCTTCCTTGGCGTGGGCTTTGTCGCTGGCCTTGGTGACGCGGACCTTGACGTAGTCGATGTCGGCGCCGACGGCGAGGGCGACGTTGCCCGGCAGGGTCCACGGCGTGGTCGTCCAGCTCAGGATGCGCGCGCCGTCGGGGTCGCCTTCGAGGTGGAACTTGACAAAGACGGAGGTGTCCTTGACGTCCTTGTAGCCCTGCGCGACCTCGTGGCTCGAGTAGCTTGTACCGGTTTGCGGGCAGTAGGGGACAACCTTGTAGGACTTGAACAGCAGGCCGGCGTCGAACATGCGCTTGAGGCTCCACCAGACCGATTCGATGTAGCGGTCCTCCATGGTGATGTACGGGTCGTCGTAGTCGAGCCAGTGGCCGACGCGCTGGCACATCTCCTCCCACTCGGCCTTGTAGCGGAAGACGGAATCGCGGCACTTGGCGTTGAACTTGGCCATCCCGTAGGCGAGGACTTCCTCGACGTGCTCGATGCCCAGCTCTTTCTGCACCTCGATCTCGACGGGCAGGCCGTGGCAGTCCCAGCCACCCTTGCGCGGAACCCACTTGCCCTGCATCGCCTGGTATCGGCAGACGGTGTCCTTGAGTGTCCGCGTGAGGACGTGGCCCGGATGCGGGCGGCCGTTGGCGGTCGGTGGCCCCTCGAGGAAGACGAAGCGCGCGGCCGGGTCCTGGACCAAGGCTGCCTTGCCTTGCTCAACCTGGCGCTGGAACGTGCCTTCCTTGGCCCAGCGCTGCAGCACGGAACGCTCCATGGCGTCCGGGGCGTAGCGCTTCGGCGGGCTGGCCGAAGAAAGGCGTAGGTCTTTGCCGTCTCCAGGGGCCGCGGGAGCCGTCATCGCCGTTTGCCAAGCCCAGGTGGTTGAAAAGCAGCCGACCCAGGGCCGTCCCGGAGGGACGACGGCGACCTAGGCGACCGTGAGGGTGGCCTTCATGCCGCTGCCCTCATGGACGTGGCAGAAGTAGCTGAAGGTCCCGGTCTGGTTGAACTGGTGGGCGTACTCCTCGCCTTCCGTCAGACCGCCGATGGGTCCCGAACTGAACGAGGTGCCGTCCTCGGCCTGGACGTCGTGGGGAGCGCCGCCCTTGTGCTCCCAGACGACAATGGCGCCGACCGGAACCGCGGCATTGGAGGGGCTGAAGCGGTTGCCGCTGGTCATGTCGATGACGTAGCGTCCCTCGGAATCGGTGCTGGGCGTCGTGCCGGCGCCGGACGAGCCGGAGCAGCCGGCCAGGGCGGCCATGGACAGGAGGGCGAGGGCGAACAGGGCTTTCATCGGGATTTGCGACGGGGGGCGCCGTTATACCGGTTTTGACCCGAGCAGGCGCTTTTTCACGCCAGGGCGGCTAACGGCCGCGTGGAGAACCGGGCGACGGACGGATCGGCCAAGGGCGTCCCAATCCATGACACCCGGCCCTTTGCGGAACCAGCGGCCCGCCCGACCCACATGAAGTGGGACGGTCCAATCCATGACAACCACTTCCATTGCAAGCCCGACGGCTGGAAAGGCCTGGATGCTGTTCGCGAGTTCATGGCGGCCGGCGGCACCAGCATCGCGCACGTCCGCCTCCCGACCTACCCGTCGACCGTCGACGACTTCACGCGGTCCTGCCTGGACCACATCGAGTTCGGCGAGACCATCCGCAAGGCCACCGGATGCACCGTCTACACAGTCGTTGGACCGTACCCCTTGGAGCCCATGAAACTCGCCGAGGCGCAGGGATGGCCCGCGGCGCTCGACTTCGGACGGCAGTGCTTCGACGTGGCGGCGCGGCTATGCCAACGCGGAAAAGCGGTCTGCATCGGGGAGATTGGTCGCGCCCACTTCGAGGTCCCAGCGGAATTGCAGGCCCACAACAACGAACTGCTGCTGTATGGCATGCAGGTCGCCCGCGACGCCGGCGTCCCCGTCATGCTCCACACCGAGCACGCCGAGGCTGCAACCATGGCGGAGTTCGCCGCGATGGCGGACAAGGCCGGACTGGCGCGCGACCGCGTCATCAAGCACTACTGCGGCCCCCTCGTCACCGCCGACGAGACCTCAGGCCTCGTGCCCAGCATCATCGCCGGACGCAGCAACCTGCGCGCAGCTCTCGCCAAAGGGTCAAGCCGGTTCATGATGGAGACCGACTACATCGACGAGCCGACGCGGCCCAATGTCGTCATGCCGTGCGACACCGTCCCGAAACGCACGAAGGGGCTCCTGGCCAATGGCGACTTGAGCGAGGCGCAAGTCTACGAAATCCACGACACGATTCCGCGCCGCCTCTACGGCGGTTGAAGTGCATGCCCGGTCTTCGCTATATGAAGAATCAGCCAGGCACTACACGATTTTGTCGAGTGCAGCGCATTTTAGTGCGAACCGCTGCGAAGTCATTTGGGAAACTGTTATTGGCCGGGGTCCATCGCGAGGCTGTTGCTGGTGCACAGGATGGAAACGCATCTGACCCCGCAGGCCCCCGCCATGGAGCCGCGGGAGGCGTTGCGCCGCGCCGTCAAGTCCCTTGAGGACGGACCGGCCGATCCCCGCACCGTCGAAGGCGCCAAGGTCAACGCCCTCGAGTCCATCGCCTGGAGCCTCATCGGCATCCTGGGCGACCGCGTCCATTCCGAGCGCCCCTCGCACGGCCGACCCGGCCACGCCGCCCCGGAGTCCCTCACCGGCGAGCTGCGCAACATCTTGGGCCTGAACGAGCCGTCGCCCTAGGCACCGCTCATCTGCCACCGTCAAAGTCAGCTGAAAGTCGGAGCGGGCTCAGAGGGAGGCTTGCGGCACGCCGCAGCGGGTCGCAAGCCAGCGAGCGCAGCGAGCGGGCCCTCTGAGTCCGCGCAGTTCGCACGAGCGAAGCGAGTCTGCGAACCAGCGGGCTCAGAGGGATTCGAACCCCCGTCTGCGGGTCCGAAGCCCGCCAGTCTATCCAAGCTAGCCTATGAGCCCTTGAGGTGCACCGCTGGGAGCGATGCAGGCGAAGAAAACGAGGAAGAAGGAAGGGAAAAGGGAATCGAGGCGCGGTCAGGCGTCTTCGTCGCCGGCCGTGAGGTCTTCGACCTT
>JBAZXE010000092.1:4701-7755 GCA_041659985.1 Thermoplasmatota archaeon
GGCGGCCTCATCGACGGCTTCGACCGGCGCGGCACCCTCGGCGGGTTCAGCGGCGGGCTCGGCGCGGCGGATGATCGGCGTCTCGTCGGACTCGATGGTCGGGGCCGAGAGGATCTCCGACTTGGCGATCTCGATGCGGCGCACGGGGAAGATCTTGCGCGCGGCGTTGAACAAGCGGTTGTTCAGGTCGCCGACGAGGATCTCAGCGAGGAAGCCGGCGAGCGTGTTCTTCTCGGCGGACTCGGTGAGAATATCCGTCATGATGCGGCGGATCTGCTGTCCCTGCGTGGTCTGGCAGCGGCGGTCGGTGACGGCGAAGGGCTTGACGCGGACGCGCGAGCCGTCCTTCGTCTTGAGGTCCAGGACGAGGGGGATCTTCGAGTTGCCGCGGCGGACGAGGCGGCGGACGTAGTCCGACGTCATGGTGTGGCCGACGAACTCGGTGCGGGCGTTCAAGTCGGTGACTTCCTTGACCTGGAAGAAGAGCTTGACGTGCATCTGCTTCATGTCGCCGGTGAGGTCGTGCAGCGTCGCCTCGACGGTGCGGGCCATGAGCTTCTCGGGCTCGTCGGCGAGGGTCTCGGCCAGGACGGTGTTCGAGAAGGCGGCGGGGGCGGTGATCTTGTACCACTGCTTGGACTTCCAGCGGTCTTTGACGCGGCGGGCTTGGGTGCGTGCGCGGGCGAGGGCCATGAGGCGGCCGACAGGGATCGGCTATTTCACCCCGTTGTCCCAAATTTGATACACTTTGGACCGTTGGCTGGGCCGTGCTGAACGACAATCCTCTGCTGGCCTTCCTGGGGCGGCGTGGGCGCGGAGCGGTCGTCGAGGCGCTGCGCCGCAACGCCGGCCGCTTCCTCCATGTCCGTGAACTGGCCCGCCTGGCCGACGTGGCCCCCATGGTCGCCAGTCGCGCCATTCGCGAGCTGGAGGCTCTGCGCGCTGTGGAGGTCTCGCGGCGCGGCAAGTCGCTGGCCATCCGCCTCGATGCGGCGTCGCGGGCCGGCGCGTTCCTTGCGACGGTTGCTGTGCCGGACCCGCCGTTCTAGGCGAACCTAGGCGAAGTTCTTGAAGAGGAACTGCACGGCCAGGAAGATCGCAATGCCGATGCCGACCAGGATGGCCACCTTGACGAGCGTGATGGCGGTGCGAATCAGCAGCAGGCCAACGACTACGACGGCGACGAGGAGGACGATGGACCAGGGAATCGTGAACGAGCCAAGCGTAAGCCCGCCAGCCATGAGGAGCGATGCGGCATCCATTGCGACCGGAAATCCCGTCCAGCGAATGAGGCTATCGGACGGACGCCGGTCCCCAACCCTTTTGCGCCCGTCGGCCGGTCAACCGGCGTGGCGATGCGTTGTCCCCATTGTGGCTCAGTAGTGGAACCGATGCGGGATGCCTCCGGCGCCCCCGTCTGCCCCGTTTGCAGGAACACCGGGACGGTGGCGCCCCCCGCATGGGCCCCGGTTGCGACCGCTCCAGTCTCGACGCAGCCCAACTACGGGCAGCTCCCGTGGCAACAGCCAATGCAGAGCAGAACTTCCGGCAAGGCCATTGCAGCGTTAGTCCTGGGCATCAGCGCCATCGTCATCTGGCCGCTGGCCATCATCCTGGGTCCCCTGGCCATCTATTTCGGCATCTCCTCGAAGAACGCGATTCGGCTCAACCCTGGCCAAAGCGGCAACGGCATGGCCATCGCCGGCATCGTCCTCGGCTCCATCAGTCTGCTCTTCGGGTTGATTGTCGCAGCGGCCGTTGTGTTCGTCCTGGTGAGCAACCTAGGCGGCGCCTCCGATCCCGAGTTCGCGTTCGCCGTGGACGCTTCCGGCCCCGGCGGCGTCCTCACGGTCGTGCAATTCACGGGAGTTGCCGAGTGGTCCGACTTCGCCCTCGGCGGCGATGCTCAGTGCTCATTGCCCAACGGCGAGATTGACGGCGGCGACGAGATTGTCTGCGTCTCCGACGGCGACGTGATTCTCTACGACTGGTTCACCGAGGACGTCGTCTACTCGACGACGGTGTAGGTCGGCCTACTTGTGCGAGAGCGCCTTCTTCAAGCGCTTCTTGTCAAGGCGGTAGACCCATGTGTTCGGGGAGCCGTCCTCTTTCACGCGCAACGCCAGCGTCGAGTCGCGGTGGTGCGCGAACTCGAAGAGGTCCTGGATGAACGACTGTTTCTGCTGCGCAAGCACCCGGGCCGCCTCGGTCTCGTAGGTGTCGTAGTGGAAGGGGAACTTGACGCCCGTGGCGACGGTCTTGATGGTGCCCCGCGAGACCAGGCCGGTGATGGTGACAAGCTCGCCCGTGAGGACGCGCTTGTGCGCCGATTCGCCCTTGGTCGGGTTGGCGAACCACTGGTTGCATTCGATGCACAGCAGCTCATCGACCTTCTCCAGGCCCTCGGTGTCCTCATGGTCCTCGAGGACGCGCACGAGGACGCCGTCCTTGAAGGCCATGAACATGTTGATGGCATTGCAGTGGGGGCAGGCGTACATGGGTGGCTCCGCCGACGCGAACCCCGATAAGAAGGGTTCGAACCTGGACGGTACGGACAGACCGACGGCTACTTGGCCTTCATCCTCGGGAGCCGATAGCGGCCGTAGAGGAATCGGACCGGGAACGCGACGACCAGTCCGCCGGCCCACAACGCCACCAGCAATGCGAAGGCCACCATCTTGCGGTGGGTGACGCTGGCGAGGAACACCTTCTGGTCTCCCTCCCCTAGCGCCGACGGCTGCATCTCGTCGTCCGCGCCAATGCGCAACGTCGCGCTGCGCTCTCCGTCCGATTCGACTTCCTCGTTGAAGTAGGTGAACGAGTACCCGCGCGGAAGGTGCAACATGATGTCGAGCGACCAGCCGGGTTGCATGGAGAGGTTCAGCAGCTGCGTGTAGGCTGCGGCTCCGAAGAAGTCGCGCTCCACCAGCGGCGTCCCGTTCTCGTTCTTCATGCGCTTGATGTACTCTTTCCGCGAGTCGTCCGAATGGTCGGCCTTGCTGTCCAAGTAGGCCTCGAGGAGGCTCGGGATGGATTCGATGCGTAGGTACTGCA
>JBAZXE010000093.1:0-7689 GCA_041659985.1 Thermoplasmatota archaeon
TGCTCTTCCGATCTGGCCGGGGTTCCGGCGGTCCGCCTCCAAGGTTTCCCGCAGCAGGTTGGCTTGGGCGCGAAACGGCGCGATGTAGCCGAGGTCATCGGGGGCGTAGCCGGCCTTCAGGAGTTCCTTGAGGAGACCTTGCGCCAAGCCGACGTGAGTCGGGTTGACGCGCGACTTGCCTGCCTGCTCCGACCGGTTGCCCGGGACCCGCGATGTGTCCACCCAGACGACGGGTGACGCGAGGTCCTGGCCGAGGAGTTTCTTGATTTTGCCTTTCGTCGCCTCGCGGCTGGAGCGCACCTTGCCGCCATAAACGGCGTCACGGCTCCACTCGTAGATGGCGGGCTGGCAACGGAACTGTTCGTCCAGCAGAACGGAGAGGTCCGGGCGCATCATCTGCAGGAGCTCGAAGTGGCTGCGCTTGTAGTTCTCGTCGTTGCGGAACGACCAGGACCGCACGATGGGCGGCAATTGCAGCGGGTCGCCCACCAGCACCAATCGCTTGGCCACGGCGTGGGCGACGGCGACCTTGGGGTAGGCGTTCATGCCCGCCTCGTCGACGAGGACAAAGTCGAAGGCGCGTACCTCCTGGTCCAGGGAATCCGCGACGACGAGGGCCGAGGCCAACGCGTCCAGAGTCATTCCGACGATGGGGTGGTGGCGTTGCAGGTTCTCGAAGAGCGGCACGACGGGGCCGTCCTCGCCGGGTTTGCCATCCTCCTCTTCCTCCATGCGGAACGCGGAGATGCGCTTGTTGACGTGGGCGAGGTCGGGCGCGACCTTGCCTGATTCGCCGAGGCGCACCATCTTGCCTTCGAGCGTCTTGTCGCCGCGCAGCGCCTTGCGTAGGGCGTTGTCGATGGCGACGTGGGTGTGGCTGGTGACCAGCACGGTCTTGCCGCGCGCCGCGGCCTCCTTGAGGAAGCGGGCGATGACGGTGGTCTTGCCGGTGCCGGGAGGTCCTTGCACAAGCAGGACGCCGCGTTCAGGGAGGTTCAGGGCCAAGCGGACGGCGCGGGCTTGGGCGGGGCGGAGGCCGTTGTCCTGCCATCCGGCAATCGGTTTGTCGACGAGGTCGGGCAGACGTTTGGGTTCCAGGTCGTGGCCGAAGCGGCGGCCAACGACCAGAAAGGCGCGCAGGAGGTTGCGGTAGAGCGTGGCGTTGGTCTGCGGGCGCAGCCGGATTTCGAGGCCCTTGCGCAAATCGCCCCACGCCGCGGAGTCGGCTTCCAGGTCGAGGATGCTGCCGGCCTTGCGTTTGACCTCGACGTTCACGGCATCCTTGGAGTCTGGTTTGGCGTCGGCGGGGAAGCCCTCCACGCGGGAGCCCGTGACGACCCAACGCGGGTTGCCATGCTGCACCTGCACGCGCAAACGGCCTCCGCCAGGAATGGGGTGGGCTTCTTCGACGAGGCAGCGCAACCCCTTGGCCGCGTCCCCTTCTTCCTCCTCGACGGCGATCTCTTCCTGCAGGGCCTTGAGGTGTTCGGCCATCGATGGGACGCGAGGGTCGACGATGGGTTGGACGCGCAGGGCGTGGCAATGGCTGCACGACTGGACCATGGCCGGCCCGAACCGAGCCAGGCTTGGCCGCCCCTGGCCACACGCCGAGCATCCCTCCACGCCATCGACCACTTGTGTCCCGGATTTGAGGTCGTGGGTGGCCGAATCGGCTCCATCCCGATTTTATCCAAGAATCCGAGGACCGGCACGCCCATCAACCGACGCCCCGGTGGCGGCGCGTGGCTGCGGTCCCGCCCAGCGTGCAAGTGGCTTTCGAGGAGAGCGGCATCCTGACGGTCACGCTGGCTCGGCCCGAGAAGAAGAATGCCCTCGACCTCGAGGCCCTTGGGCTCCTTGCCAACGCCATCGAGCACGCCCGCGACGACAAGCGCGTCCGCGTCGTCGTCCTTCGCGCCGAGGGCGACTCATTCTCCGCCGGCGGCGACATCCAGGTCATGCGGCAATTCGCCGGCGACGCCCAGGCGACGTTGGACCGTTTGCGCGGCGGCCTCAATCGCCTCGTCACGCTGCTGCACGACCTCCCCAAGCCCGTCATCGCGGCAGTGCAAGGCAACGCCTACGGCGCGGGCGCCATCCTTGCGTTCCAATGCGACCTTGCCGTCGTGGCGGACGAGGCCACCTTCAGTTTGAGCTTCCGCCATGTCGGACTCATCCCGGACACCGGCGGAACCTGGCTCCTTCCCCGCATCGTCGGCCTGCAACGCGCCAAATATCTGGCGTGGACTGCGGCCCCCTTCTCGGCCGCCGAGGCCGTCGCGTGGGGTCTCGCGTTGAAGGCGGTCCCCAAAGTGCAAGTCGACGGCACCGTGCGCGCCCTCGCCTCGGCCCTTTGCGACGGACCGGCTGCGGCCACTGGGCTGGCCAAGCAGGCGATGCACGCCAACCTCGACGCGACCCTTGCGGACGGGCTCGACCGCGAGGCCCGCCTACAGGCCGCGGCTTTCCTTACACCCGAACACGCTGAGGGCCGCGACGCGTTCTTCGAACGAAGGAAGCCGAAGTTCCGCTAGCATCGACATCGTCGTGCCAATGCTTAACTCGTCCACGACGGCGTAACGCTTCATGTCGAAGTGGTTTGTCGCCCTTTCTCTTCTGTTGTTGGCCGGTTGCTCGTCGCCGCCCGAGGCGATGGGGACGTCCTCGTCGACGACAACCGAACCGGTGGCCATGGCCCCAATCGTGGAGGCCAAACCTCTGCCGCCGTTGGTCGGCGAATGCTCCATCACGCGCACCAACGTTGGCACGCCGTTCGGTTTGGGCCTCTACGTCGATCGCGGACTTCCTGGGTTCCAAGAGTGTCACTTTGACGACCTCTTCGTCGGTGACCTGACCACCTATGGGTCCGGCCTGGTCGAGGCCACATGGACTTCCCAGGCGACTGAAACCGGGGTCACGGCCTGGGTCGAATCGGCGGATTGTGCCAGCGCCCCTACCGTTCCGTGCGATGCTCCATTCACGACTGCGACGACATCCCCTCTGCGGCTGGCGATTCCTGGCCTGTACTTGCAACAGCATGGCGCCTCCGATGTTCAGGTGCAAGTCGCGGGCGAAGGCCTCGCCATCCAGCAGGCCTTCCATGTCTACATCACGCTCTTTCCGCAAGGCGAGCCCCCGATGGAATACACCGCCATTCCGGCGTGAACTCCCCCGCCAGCGACCCAACGCCTTCAAGACGGCCGGCCATCGCCCGCCGTGGACGTCAAGACCGTCACGGTCGTCGGGGCCGGCACGATGGGCGCCGGAATCGCCCAAGTCTGTGCGCAGGCCGGTTACCAGACGCACCTCGTCGATGCCAACCAGCTCGCCCTTGAGCGCGGCATGCAGCGCATCGAAGAGTTCTGGCAGAAAGGAATCGCGAAGGGAAAGACCACGGAAACCCAACGCGCCGAATGGCGGGCCCGTCTGCACGCCGACGCCGACGCCACGGGCCCGGCCCAAGAATCCCAGCTCATCATCGAGGCCGTCCCCGAGGACCTCAAGCTCAAGCAACGCGTCTTCGCCCAGGTCGACAAGGCCGCGCCCGACGGCGCCCTCCTCGCCTCCAACACCAGCAGCCTCAGCGTCTCCGCCATCGCCGGGGCGACCAGGCGCCCGTCCGCCGTCCTCGGCCTGCATTTCTTCAACCCGGTCCCGCTGATGCAGCTGCTGGAGATCGTACGCCACGACGACACCAGCCACGAAGCCCTGCGCATGGCGCAAGAAGTCGGCAAACGTCTCGGCAAGACCACCATCGTCGTCAAGGATTCCCCCGGCTTCGCCACCAGCCGCCTCGGCATCGTCCTCGGCAACGAGGCCATGCGGATGCTGGAGGAGGGGGTCGCCAGCGCCAAGGACATCGACACCGCGATGCGCCTCGGCTACGGCCACCCCATGGGACCGCTGGAACTGTCGGACCTCGTCGGCCTCGATGTCCGCGCCAATGTCGGCGACTACCTCTATTCGCAGTTCAAGGGCGAGCACTACCGCAGCCCGGAGCTGCTGCGCCGCCTCGTGTCCGCCGGCGACCTGGGCAAGAAGAGCGGCCGCGGCTTCTACGATTGGAGCGACGGCACCCCGCAGGAGCGCAAGCTGCCATGACTGTCCAAACCTCCACCGTAGGTCGTGTGCGCGTCCTCACCCTCAACCGGACCGAGGCGCGCAACGCGCTTGATGCGGTCCTGCGCCGTGACCTCATCGCCAGACTGAAGGAGGCGGAATCGGACGCCGCCGTCGGGGCCATCGTCCTCACCGGCGCGGGCTCGGCCTTCGCCGCCGGTGCCGACCTCAAGGAGCTCCTGGCGCGCTCCAGTGACGAACAGCTGCACTTCCTGCAACCACCGCACATCTACTCCACCATCGAGGCCCTGGCGAAGCCCGTCGTCGCGGCCATCAATGGCCACGCCCTCGGCGCAGGCCTGGAGCTCGCCACCGCCTGCGACGTCCGCGTTTGCGCGGATTCCGCCAAGCTCGGCCAGCCCGAGGTCAACCTCGGACTCATCCCGGGCGGCGGCGGAACGCAGCGCCTCGCCTACCTCATCGGGCCCGGCCAGGCCGCACGACTCGTCCTGACCGGTGACGCCATCACGGCTGACGAGGCGCAGCGCATCGGCCTCGTCGACCTCGTCGTCGGCAAGGACCAAACCTTGGCCAAGGCAACCGAGTTGGCAGCCGCGATGGCGCGGCACGACCCGGAAGCCCTCGCGGCGGCCAAGCGCAGCCTTGCGGCCGCCCGCGGCAGCTCGTATCAGGACGGATTGGAGGCGGAGGTCGGCGAATTTGTCCGTCTGCACGCCCGGCCTGAGGCGAAAACTCGCATCCAGGCGTTCCTGGACAAAGCGAAGCCATGACGCGCTGGAAGCACGCCGGCATCCCAGTCATCGATGGCCACGTGCACGTCAACCGCTTCGACCGCATGCGTCCTGCGGTGCGCCAGACCATCGAATCGAACCTGACGTTCCCGCAGATGGAACGGTTCGTCGCGGATCCCCATGCGTTCCTGGCGCACATGGACGTTGAAGGAATCCAGCAAGCGTGGCTCATCAACTACAGCGCCGAGACCGTGATGGGATACGGCGACGAAGTCAATCCGTGGGTGGCCGACTACGTCCAGGCCGACCCGGAACGGCTGATTGCGGTTGGAGGGTACGAGCCGCACCACGGCGACGGCGCCAAGGCGGCCGACCGCTTGCGCGACCTTGGCGTGAAGGCCGTGAAGATCCACACCGTCCACCAGCACATCCGGCCTGACGACGAGCGGCTGCGTCCACTCTTCGCCCGGCTCGAGGAGTTGGCCATGCCGGTCATTTTCCACACAGGGACGAGCCGCTTCCCCGGCGCGGACAATTCGTTTGCCGACCCGGCCCCCGTCGGCGCCGTCTGCGGGCGTTTTTCGGAATTGCCGGTGATTCTCGCACATGGAGGCCGGCCTGACCAGACGGAAGCCGCGCTGGCCGTGGTGGACGAATTCGACAACGCCTGGCTCGACCTCTCCAGCTGCCCCCCTTCGCGGCTGGCGGCTTACTTCGGTGACCTCGAGGCTCTGGCCCCGAGGACCCTGTGGGGCTCCGATTGGCCCGGCCCCGGCGTCCCCGGCATGAGCGCCAACGTCGCGGCGTTCCTCAAGCTCGGTCTCTCGGACGCCGCCAATCGGGCCATCCTGCACGACAACGCGCAGCGCCTCCTCGATGGCGTAGTCTGACGACGACCAACCAGGGATTTCGGGGAACCCGGGGAAAAGTTTCCCGAAAATCCCGTAACCCCTGTTTCGTGGACGGGCGTCGGTCGTTCAGCTCGCAGTGGTCGGGAGGTGCTTGCGCAGCCAGCCAATCAGCACTTCGTTGACTTCGTCCGGTTGTTCCATCGGCGTCAAATGCGCTGCCCCGGCAATGACCTTGAGCTCCCCGTTGCGGCTGGCGCCCAGCATCGTCTTGGCGGAATCGAGCGGCGTCACCTTGTCCTGGTCGCCCACGACGACAAGCACCGGCACCGACAGGGTGGGAAGGAGATCGCGGCGGTCGGGGCGGTCGCGCAGGGCCTTGAGCGCAGCCACCACGGACTCCTTGGGCTGGCGCAGCATCATCTCGCGAACCTCTTCGGCCAGCAGGCGCTCCTTGCCACGCGTGGCCTCCGTCAACTGGTTCGCCATCATCGCGATGGCCAAGGCGCGGGTGCCGTGTTCCTGCACCTGCGCAATCGTCACGTCCCGCTTGGCCTTCGCCTCGGTGGAATCCGGTTCCGCCCGCGTGTCGAGGAGGATGAGTCCGGAGAGGCGATCCGGGGCCTTGGCGGCCACTGCGAGGGCGACGTAGCCGCCCATGCTGAAGCCGACCGGCGTGATCTTGGCGATGCGCAACCGGTCCAGGAGGAGGAGAAGCTCGGCCGCCATGCCGTCCACCGATTCAAGGGGGGCATCCTTGCGGCCGGGGTCCTCGGAGCGGCCGAAGCCGGGGAGGTCGGGCACGACGACGCGGTAGCCGGCCCCGGTGAGCGCCGCCACCTGGAACCGCCACATGGCGCGGTCGAAGGGAAAGCCGTGCACCAGGAGCAGGGTGGGGCCGTCGCGGGGGCCATGCACGGAATGGGAGAGGTCGGCCACGCCGGCGCATAGCCCGGATTGGCTTTGGCTTTGCCGCCTCACGGATTTGCCGGATTTACGGAGGATTTGACGGATTCCCCAATCCGCGAATCGGCTTGGAATCAGGAAAATTTGGCTGCGCGTTTCTCGGTGAACGCCGTCGTCCCTTCCTTGAAATCCGCCGTGCCGGCCGCCGCGGCGATGAGGCCGCGCTCGGTCTCGAGTTGGTCGGCGAATGACGAGGTCGACTGCGATTCCAGCAGGCGCTTTGTGCCTTCGCGGCTGCGGACTGCCCACGCGCCCCAGCCGCGCGCCACCTCGACGGCGCGGGCCACGAGGCGGTCGGCGGGCACCAGCTCGTCCAGGAGGCCGAGGTCGACGGCTTCGTCGGCCGCGATGACCTCGTTGCCGAAGAAGAAACGCCGGGTGCGCTGCTCGCCGACGAGGCGGGGCAGGAGCCACGTCGAGCCGCCGTCGGGGCTGAGGCCGATGCCGAAGTAGCCGGCGGCAAAGCGCGCCTCGGGGCTGCCGATGCGGCAGTCGGCGACGAGGGCGAGGCCGAGGCCGCCTCCTGCGGCGGCGCCATTGACCGCGGCGACCAGGGGCTTGGCGGACGCGTGCAGTTCCAGGAGGAGGGGATGGAGTTCAGCCGTCGTGTCGAGGACCCACTGGGTGGCGCGTCCGCTTGCGGCGGCCTGCTGCATCTCCTTGACGTTGGCGCCGGCGCAGAACGCCTTGCCGGAGCCGGTGAGGACGAGGGCGCGGACCCGCGCATCCTCCAGCAAGCCGAGGATGGTGTGGCGAACGTGCCACATGGTCTTGGGGTCGAGCGAGTTCATCGTCTCCGCCTTGGCGAAGGTGACGACGGCGACGCCGCCGTCTTCGTGGCGAACTTGGACGAGGTCGTGGGCCACCGACTGCTGCGGACTGGCGGCCATGCCGTTCACCCGAGGTTGATGTTGACGTTCTTGGTGCGCGTGTAGAAGCCCATTGCGTCCTTGCCCTGTTCGGCGCCGATGCCGGACTTCTTCCAGCCCGTGAACGGAGTCTGCGGGAACGTCACCGGGTACTCGTTGACGGAGACCATGCCACATTCCAGGTCGCGGGCGAGG
>JBAZXE010000094.1:0-7423 GCA_041659985.1 Thermoplasmatota archaeon
GCCGTCCGGTGACTTTCTCGAACGCCTCGTAGTAGCGCTGCGCCGTCCCCGCCACAACGTCGGGGGCAAGCGTGGGGCCGGGCGGGGTCTTGTCCCAAGGCTGCGTCTCCAGCCAGTCGCGCAGGTACTGTTTGTCGAAGCTCGGCTGCGGGCCGCCCGCCTTGAACAGGTCGGCTGGCCAGAACCGCGAGGAATCGGGGGTCAGGATCTCGTCCATGAGGACGATGGTGCCGTCCGCGCGCTTGCCGAACTCGAACTTGGTGTCGGCGATGATGATGCCGCGCTTGGCGGCATGAGCGCGGGCGGCTTCGTAGATGCGGACCGTCGTGTCGCGCAGCCACGCGGCGTCCTTGGCGCCCACGATCTTGGCGCACTCCTCAAACGAGATGTTCTCGTCGTGGCCCTCGTCCGCCTTCGTGCTCGGCGTGAACAGGGTCTGCGGCAGCTTCTCGGATTCCTTGAGACCGACCGGGAGCTTGATGCCGCACACCGTGCCGGATTTCTTGTATTCCTTCCAGCCAGAGCCGGAGATGTGGCCGCGGGCGATGCACTCGACCGGCAGGGGCGTGAGCTTCTCGACGATGACGGCGCGGCCCTTGAGCATCCCCGCGTACGGCTGCAGCGCCTTGGGGAACTTGGCGACGTCCGTCAGAAGGAGGTGGTTGGGGACTTCCTTGCGCAGGAGGTCGAACCAGAAGTTGCTCATCTGGGTGAGGCAGGCCCCCTTGAGCGGGATGCCGGGGTCCAGCACGACGTCGAAGGCCGAGATGCGATCGGTGGCCACCATCAGGAGGGCGGGCTTTCCCATTTCGGCCGAGATGTCGTAGACGTCGCGGACTTTGCCCCTGCGGAACACCTTGAACGGGAGGTCGGTCGTCGTCACGACTTGGGGGGCGGCGGCCTGGGCCATGCGGCGCGGACGGAGGGGTGCTTCAAAAGGGATGTTCAGGGGAAACGACCTCAATCTTCATGACCAACCAGGGGCGTGCCGAGGCGGATGGACTCGTATGTGGTCGTCCGGCTCCCCAGCCACGGGACCCTGATTGGGGATGCCGTGGCCCGTCACCCGGGCTCCGCCGTGACCTGCATCGGCTCCGGGCGGCACGAGCACGACGGGCGTTCCATCGCAGACCACGTGGCGCTCGTCGAGGGTCTGCCGGACGCCGAGATCTCCACGCTTCTTCTGTCCTGGAAGCGCGTGCATGGCGAGGCCCCGCAAGTCCTCGGCGGGCCGTTTGCCTTGCGGCTGCCCGTGGCCTTGGATGGGGACCACACCCCCACCGTGGCCCTTTGCCTGCGGCTGGGTGAGGTCCTGCCCAACATGGCCCAGCGCCTCCAGGGCGGCGTGCTGGAACTGTGGGGATGCTGCGCCAACCCGACCGATGCGGAGGAAAAGCGGGTCGGGGTGCAACGCATCCTGGCGGGTCTGCCCGTCCTCTCCGTCGAGGTGACTGCCCCCTCGCCACAGAATCTGGAGTGCTGGGACCTGTTGCGGATGGCCGCCAACGAAGTCGTCCTCGATTGCCAAGTCCCGGTTCCAGCGTAGCCGGCGGGCTTGCGACTCTCCCGGCGAAGGGCCGTCGTGAGCGCAACGGCTATTCCCCCGGTTCAGGTGGCGCTGGCAATGGCCGACTCCGACATCCTCAAGGTTCTGCTGGAGGGCAACCGCCAGTACACGGCGACGGACTGGGACCCGGCCGATCGCGACTTGGCGACCCCTCCGGCGCTCAACCTCGCCGTGGTCGCCTGCATGGATACGCGGCATAACGTCGAGAAGGTCCTGGGACTCAAGCACGGCGACGCGAAGGTCATCCGCAATGCCGGGAACCTCCTGGACGACGGAGCGTTGCGCAGCCTCGTCATCGCCGTCCACCTGCTGGGCGTGCGGCGCATCGCCATCCTGGGCCACACGAAATGCGGCATGACCCTGGTCGGGCGCGGCGAGTTCCGCATCGCCAAGAGCATCGCCGCCTCGACGGACATCCCGCTGCACGAGGCCATGCAGCCCGACTTCCAGCGCTGGCTCGGCGGCTTCGACGACCCGGAGCAGAACGTGCGCCGCGGCGTGGACTTGCTGCAGAACCACCCGGCGCTGCCGCATGATCTCGAGGTCATCGGCCTGCTCTACGACAACGACTCCGGCAAGGTGCGCGTCGTGCCCTCCATCGCCGAAGTCGCCTGAATCGCGCTCTCGTTTTGTCAAATCAGAACGGCTTTTCTGTTCGGCCAGGTTTCGTTGGCCATGGGCTCGGGCTTCGACCTGGACAAGTACCTCCGAAACTCGAAGGCGGTGCCGGTCGATGACCTGGCCTGGGACCAGGTACGCGACTTTCCCCTCACGCAGGGCGAGGTGCGGTTCCTGCAGTACATGATGAACATCGAGACGCACACCATCGTGTACCTCAAGGAGCTCCTCTCCACCAAGGCCATCGAGGACGCCGAGGTCACCGCGTTCTTGTCGTGCTGGGCGTATGAGGAGTTCTTCCACGGCGCGGCCTTGGAGCGGTTCCTCAAAGCGTACGTCGGGCCGGGAGTCGTGCGCAACGACACCTCGTACCGGTTGGGTCAAACGTCGGCCTTCGGACGCGCCGCCAAGAAACTGGTTTCGCCGCTGGTCTCCGCCGCGGCCCCCGACTTCGTCGCAGTCCATATGACCTGGGGCGCGGCGCAGGAGGCGACGGCGCTGCATGCCTACGAGGCAGTCGCCCGTCAGACGCGCCATCCCATCCTGAAGGAGCTCATGGGCCGCATCGTCAAGGACGAACGCCGCCATTTCGCATTCTACTACAACCAGGCCGAGAAGCGGCTGGAGCAGACTCCGTCGATGCGCAAAATCACCCGCCTGGCCATGGACCGGCTGTGGCGCCCGGTCGGCGTCGGCGCGATGCCGTCAACCGAATCGGACTTCGCGGCGTGGTTGCTGTTCCGCGATGCGCACGGGCAAGCGGACCTAGCCTCCGTGGAGGCCACCATGGGAGCCTTGCCGGGCATGGCGGGATGGACGGCGCTCAGCGTTCGGACCAATGCCGCCATCGCTCGCGTCGCGACCCTTGGGGAGGCCGAAGCACGCCGGACCGCCACCCACCAGCCTCCGGCGCCGTTGGCCTCCAAGTCTGTTATCAGCTCCACAATCAGATAACAAAACCCCTGTTGCGTGCTGCTGGTCCTTCAGCGGAAACTACCCTTTTACCAACACCGTTAAACCAGGAAAGGGCGGTCGTCCTCCTGGGATAGGGATGCACCGGCTCGTGCCATGCTCCGGGCGAAGCCTGGAGTTGGCCGGGCCGTGGCACCACCGACCCTGACCACGGTGGACCAAATGCACCTGCGCGAAGTGCACATGGAGAACTTCAAGTCCTTCGGGCGGAAGCTTACGGTTCCGTTCGAGCCGGGCTTCACCGCGATCACCGGCCCCAACGGTTCCGGGAAATCGAACATCGGCGACGCCATCATGTTCGTGCTGTCGCCCAACACGCCGCGCGCCATGCGCGCCAAGAACCTCTCCGACCTCATCTTCAACGGCGGCCAGGGCAAGCAGGGCGCCGACCAATGCATCGTCAGCCTCGTCTTCGACAACGCCGACCGCACCATGCCCGTCGAGGCCGCCACGGTCACCCTCACGCGCAAGGTGAAGCGCGCGCCCACGCCGGAGAACAAGGACGCCTACAACTCCTACTTCTACGTCAACGGCCGCGCCAGTCAGAAGAAGGAGTTCGTCGACCTCCTCGAGCACGCCCGCATCTCCTCCGACGGGTACAACATCACGCTGCAGGGCGACGTCACGCAGATCTGCAACATGACGCCGATGGAGCGCCGCGGCATCCTCGACGACATCTCCGGCGTCTCCACCTTCGACCGCGACATCCACACCGCCGACGCCCGCAAGGCCGACGTGCAGGCGAACCTGGAGCGCATCCGCATCGTCCTGGACGAAATCCAGCGCGCCCTCGACCAGCTCGACCGCGAGAAGGACGCCGCCATCAAGTACCGCGAACTGCAGGAGAAACTCAAGCGCGTCAAAGGCCTCATGGCCTGGCGCCGCAAGGCCGACCTGAGCGCCCAAGTCGCCCAGATCAACACGCAGATCGAACAGTTCGGCAAGGAACGCGAGAAGCACGAGGTCCAGCTGCGCGAGCTCAAGGCCAAGCAGGCCGAGGCGCAGGCGCGCTTCGCCGAGGTCGAGACCAAGATCCGCGCCGAGGGCGGCGAAGAGGTCGCCAAGCTGCAGGAGCGCATGGTCGCCGCGCGCGACGCCATGACGCGCCTGGAAGAGAAGATCAACTACGCCAAGGGCGAGCTGCAGCAGGCCCAGGAAGAGGTCGCCCCGCTCAACGAGGAGCTGCGCAAAGCCGACAAGGAACTCCTGAAGACGCGACAACTGCAGGGGCAGGCCGCCGAACGCGCCGAATCCGAGGGCAAGGCCCTGGCGCAGAAGAAGAAGGACCTCGACGCGGTCCGCGACCTCATCTCAAAATCCGACACCGGCGCCATGGCCATCAACCGGGAGATGGCGCAGCTCAAGTCCGACCACGAGAAGGCCCAGTTGACCTTGCACGAAGCCAAGCTTGACCAAGACCGCCTCGCCGAGAAGGCCAAGGGGCTCGAGCTCGCCATCGCGGAGGCACAGTCCAACCTCTCCACCACCGGCAAGGACCTCGATGAGACGACCTGGAGCCTCAAGGAGCTCAAGCAGGTCTCCACCGGTTCCGGCAAGAAACGCGCCGACATGGAGAAGGCGCTCTTCACCAAGCGCAAGGAGCAGGCCGAGCTGGCCAAACAAGCCGAGGAGCTTGAGCAGCGCATCCGCCGCCTGCAACGCGAACTGGCCGAGCTGCGCGCCGCCCAGGAAGCCGCCGAGCACGTCAAGGGCGGCTACGGCGCCGCCGTCGAGGTCATCCTCAAGGCCCGCGAATCACGCAAGATTCCCGGCATCGTCGGCACCATCAGCGAGCTGGCGAAAGTCGACGACAAGCACAAGCACGCGCTGCAGATTGCCGCCTCAGGCCGCCTCAACGCCGTCATCGTGAACGACGACGACGTGGCCGCCAAATGCATCGAGCTCCTCAAGCAGACGGGGGCCGGCCGCGCCACGTTCCTGCCGCTCACCAAGATGGTCCCCGGCCGCCCGCGCGGCCAGGCCCTCATGAAGGTCAAGGAGCAGGGCTGCCTGGGCTTCGCCCTGGACCTCATCCAGTTCAACCCGAAGTACCAGAACGCCTTCTTCCACGTCTTCGGCGACACCCTCGTCGCCGACACGATGACGTCGGGCCGCCGCATGATGGGTGGGGTCCGCATCGTCACCCTCGACGGCGAGCTCTTCGAGGCCTCCGGCGCCATGACGGGCGGCCAGAAAGGCGGCAAGGGAAAGAAGGACGAGGAGCCGGGCTTCACCAACGCCGACCGCGGGCGCATCGACGACCTCATGCAGGAAGTCGCCACCGCGGAGGAGGCCGAGCGCGGCATCTCGGCCCGCCTTGTCGCCCTGCGGCAGGAAGTCGAGGCGGCCCAACTCCAGCTGGAGTCCGAGGGCCGCCAGGAGGACAACCACGGCGACCGCCTCAAGGACCTTGAGTCCAAGCACGGCGTCCTCAGCGAGAAGAAGAAGACCCTGGAGGACCACCTCGCCGAGCTGCGCAAGGACGAGCGCGAGGTCGAGAAGGCCGCCGCCAAGGCCGCGGAAGCCATCGCGGAGAACGACGGCGCACTCGTCGCGCTGGAGAAGGTCCGGCAGGAGAAGGGGCAGCTCTTGCTCAAGGGCACGCGCAAGGACCTGAAGGAGCGCGTCGAGGCGCTCGACAAGGCCATCTCCGAACTCACCGAATCCAGCCTCGCCGCCGCCAGCCAACGCGACGTCGCGACCAAGCACCTGGAGATTGTCCAGAAGCGCCGCGACGAGGTCGCCGCCGCCGTGGCGGCCAAGACCGGCGTGCATGGACGCGCCGGCGAGGACTCACAGCGCTACACGCAGGCGTACGGCAAGGCCAAGGCCGAGGTTGACGCCCTGCTGAAGATGGAGCGCAAAGCCACGGGCCAACTCAAGGGGCTGCAGGAGGCCAAGGACAAAGCCTACCAGGAACTCGTGGACCTGAAGGCGAAGATGGACAAGGCGCAGGACCGCATGGAGACGCACTTCGGGCTTCTCACCAACGCCAAGGCCAAGCTGCCCGCCCTCGAAGAGGCGCTCGGCGAGGCCATGGTCGAGCTCAACGAGAACCCCGTTGAGGTCCACGCCGGCGAGGACGTGCCTCCCTACGACGACCTCAAGCGTGACCTGCGCAACGCCGAGCAGGCCGTCGAGCGCCTCGGTGCCGTCAACATGACGGCGTTGGAGCAGTACGAAACGCAGTCCATCCGCGCTAACGAGCTCAAGTCCGAGGTCGCCCGCCTGGAGGCGCAGCGCGAGGAGCTCATCAAGCTCGTCGCCGAGATCACCGTCAAGAAGAAGGCCGCCCTCATGGAGGTCTTCACCGCCATCAACGAGAACTTCCAGGCCGTCTACAAGGACATCAGCCTGGGCGGCCAAGCGTACATGGAGTTGGAGAACGAGGAGGACCCCTTCCAAGGCGGCCTCATCCTCAAGGCCCAGCCCCTTGGCAAGAAGGTCACGCGCCTCGACTCGCTCTCCGGCGGCGAGAAGTCGCTCACCTCGATGGCGTTCATCTTCGCCATCCAGCGCTACGACCCCAGCCCGTTCTACTACTTCGACGAAGTCGACCAGAACCTCGACGCTGTCAACTCCGAACTCCTGGCCAAGATGATCCGCAACAACGCGCAGTTCGCCCAGTTCATCGTCGTCTCGCTGCGCAAGATCACGCTGAAGGAAGCCTCGCACATCTACGGCGTGACCCAGCAGCAGCCCGGCCTGTCCGAGATCATCGCCAACTTCGACATCGACACGATGCGCGATGAGGACAAGCCCAAGGAGGCCGGCGGCGCGGACGGCGGCGACGCCACCGACGGTTCCGGCCCCGACCTGCCGCCCCCCGGCGCCCCAACCAAGGGCAAGAAGGCCAAGCCGAAGGGCAAGGCCACCCGCGAGACCACCATCACCGCCCTCATGGAGCGCGCCGTCACGGTCGAGGTGAAGCCCTGATGACCGAGCAGATCTCTCAGAGCAAGCCGGAAGCGAAGGCCGCCGACAAGGAATCCGCGCAGCTCCGTCTGGTCCAGGTCGAGAAGCCGGCGCCGTCGCAGACGACCCTGCAGACCGCCACCGTCGTCAAGCACCTGCTGTGGCACAAGGCCATGGTCGACGATGACGACGACGGCCGCCGCCTCACCGACTACATCGAACTCGTCCAGCAGGCGCAAGACGGCGAGAATGTGGCCCTGAAGGACGGGTTCCACCGCAACCTCGCCATCGCTTTCGAGCTAGTCATCCGCGAGCACCTCGACCCCTGGGACCTCGACCTGTCGAAGTTCG
>JBAZXE010000095.1:0-4147 GCA_041659985.1 Thermoplasmatota archaeon
CGCCAGCCGCGATAAGCAGTCGGCGCATGCGGCCCTGTGGACCGCCCTTCATACGGTATGCCGCCTCGTCGCCCCCTTCGCGCCGTTCATGGTGGAGCACATCTGGCCCCATTTGCGAACAGCCGGTGACAAGGATTCCGTCCACCTCGCGCCCTGGCCCCTTGCCGGGACGCGCGAGGAGGACCTGGAGCGCGAGATGGCGCAGGTCCGTGCGTTGGCCGAGGCCGGCCGCGCGCTGCGCAGCAAGGTCAACATCCCGACGCGCCACCCGCTCGGCCGCGCCGTCCTCGTCGGCACCGCCCTCGGGCGGTTCGCCCCCATCCTGCAGGACGAGATCAACGTCAAGCAGCTGGAGTCGGCGCACGACACCAAGGCGCTCAAGTCGTTCGTCGCCAAGCCCAATCGCTCCGCCCTCGGCAAGGCATTCAAGGCCTTGGGCACCCAGATTGCCGACGCCATCGAAGGGCTCGACGGCGACCAGGCCAAGGCCCTCTTGGACAGTGGCAAGCCCGTCGGCGTCAGCGTCGGCGGCCACGACCACGCCCTCACCGCCGACCACCTCGTCTTCGAGGAAAAGGACCGCCCCGGCTGGGCCACCACCAAGGTCGAGGACGTCGTCCTTGCCCTGCACGTCGAGCGCAACGAGGAGCTCTTGGCGGAGGCGCTGGCCCGCGAGGTCATCCGCCGCATCCAGGAAGCGCGCCGCGACCTCGACTTGCCCCTCGACGAGGAGATCGATGTCGTCCTTGGATGCGGGCCCAACGAGGAAGCCCGCCTCAGCCGGTTCCTGCACGTGCTCAAAGCCGAGGTGCGCGGCAGACATGTGGCGTTCGGCAACACCGGGCCCGGAGCCCGGTCCTGGGACATCGACGGCATCGCAATCACGGCCGCCATGACCCCGACGAAGACCACGCGACCTTCGGCCGTCGAAGCCGCGTAGCCCCAGACACCCTTTTGCCCGCGCAAGGGCAAGGCCGAGGCCAACCAGCCTTTGCCCTAGAATCCTCAAGGCGAACGCTGCACAGACCGTCTTATCGTGAGGGCCGGACGTGTCGTATGGTCAACGACCGTCGTCCTTCTCCTGGCCGGCTGCACAAGCCCTCCGCAGCCCCTGGCCCTTGTCGTCCTCGAGCCGGCGCCGGTCGCCGCCGCCGCGGCTGCCGCCCACGTCGAATCCTACGAAGTCCAAAGCAATGGGGAACTGGCAACAGGCCTCCTCGCCGTTCCAACGGACCCTCCGACCACGCTGGTTGTCCTGGCGCATCCATGGGGGGGAACGGCGGAGTTTTATCGAGCCGATCTCCAGGCGCTGGCCGACCGGGGCATCCTCGCCGTCGCCATGGAATTCCGCGGCGAACAGGGCGCCTTCAAGGTGGACGCAGGCGTTCAGGACACGGTCGCCGCCACGTTGGATCTGCAAGCCAGCCATCCGGCCATCGACCGGACGCTGCTCTACGGTTGGAGCATGGGCGGTGAAATTGCCTTGTTGGCCGTGGCACAGGCGCCCCCGGGCACGTACGACTACGTCTTCGAAGGAGCTGGAGTGACGGACCTGACCACGCTTTGGGCGGTCTTCGTGGCGGCGCGGCCGTTCATCGAACACGAAACAGGCGGAACGCCGTTGCAGGTCCCGGACGCGTACACCCGGCGCAGCCCAATCGAACGCATGGACGACCTCAAGGACAAGGGTGTAGCCCGTTACTTCATTGTTCATGGAGCTGGCGACACCCCGGTTCCCCTGGAGCAGGCGGAGCGCCTGTACTCGCTCATGGCCGAGGCAAACCTACCGGTCTCGTACTACCTCGTGACCGCGGACAAGGATGCATGGGTCTGCACACCGGCCCTCATCCTCTGCGCCCCGACTCCCCCAGTCGGCCTGGCAAACCATGAAGCCGGCGGATTGCGGCTCATGCGGCCATTCCTCGACCACCGCATCGACCGCCTCCCCGATCCGCCGACGGGTCCCGTGCGGGGCACCTATGATGGGAACGCCGGCACGTACGAACCCCGTGATGTCGGAGGATAGCCCATGACGTCCTCGGCACGCAACGAGAACCAAAGGGTCCTTTTGCGTCCCCTGCGACTTCCCCTGCGTTGAGCAGCGTCCTCGTCCGCAACGCCACCATCGTCACACAAGACGATTCGCGTCGCATCCTCCATGGCGACCTCTACGTCGAGGACGGACGCATCACCCACGTCGGCGAGAGTAAGGGCCGCAAGGAGGCCGACCGGACCATCGACGGCACCGGGCAGGTCGTCCTGCCGGGCCTCATCAATCTCCACACTCACCTGGCGATGGGCCTGTTTCGCGGCTTCGGCGACGACATGCCGCTTGAAGCCTGGCTGAAGGATCGCATCTGGCCCGCCGAGGCGAAGCTGGAGGAGCGCCACATGCGCGCCGGCGTCGAGCTTGGCCTGCTCGAGATGGTGCGTTCGGGCACCACGTCCTTCCTCGACATGTACTGGATGGAGGAGTCCGTCGTCGCTCCCGCCTGCCGCTCCGCCGGGGTCCGCGGGTGGCTTGGCGAAGGCATGGTGGACATCGGCCAGACCGAGGCCGGGCAACCCAACAAGAAGCTCCGCGACATTGAGCGGTTCCTCAAGTCCGCGAAGGGCGATCCGCTCGTCACGCCGTGTCCGGCTCCGCACGGCGCCTACACCTGCAACCCGGAGACGTACACGGAATCGGCGCGCCTGGCCAACGAACACGGCGTCCCCCTGCATACGCATTGCTCCGAGACCCGCACCGAGGTGTACGACGTGCAGGAGCGCACGGGCAAGCGCCCGGTCGCGCGCATCGCCGAGGCGGGCGCACTCGGGGCGCGAACCGTCCTGGCGCACTGCGGCTGGATCACCAAGGGCGAAGTCGCCGACCTCGCCGCCGCCCGCGCCAGCGTCGCGCACTGCCCCGTCAGCAACCTCAAGCTCGCCACGGGCGGAGTCGCCCCCATCCCTGAACTGCACGACGCCGGCGTCAAGGTCGGCCTCGGCACGGATGGCGCGGCAAGCAACAACGTCCTCGACCAGTTCCAGACCATGAAATTCGCCGCCCTGGTGCAGAAGCAGCACCGCTGGGACGCCACGGCCCTGCCGGCCCAGCGCGTCCTCGACATGGCCACGCGCGACGCCGCCGACGCCTTGCACCGCCCGGATCTTGGCCGCCTCGTCCCCGGCGCCACCGCCGACTTCATCCTCGTCGACTTCCGCCGCCCCCACCTCGTGCCGCGCCACGACACGGCCTCGCATTTGGTGTACGCCGCCAACGGCGCCGATGTCTCCACGACCGTCGTCGCAGGCCGGCTCCTCATGGCCGAAGGCAAGGTCGAGACCCTTGACGCGCCACGCATCCTTCGCGACGCCCAGGACTGCGCCGACGACGTTGTGCGCAAGGCCGGGTTGCCCGAAGGCCAGCACTGACCATGAGGGTCCCCGAGGGGCACCGTTAAGTCGAGCGCGACCTGAGCGCGCGCCGTGGCCCAGGCTCGCAGCAGCGTCCCGGTCAAGGCTACGGCTGAGCCGCCCATCATCGCGGCGCGCAGCGTCTCCAAGGTCTACGAATCCGGCCGCCTGCGCGTCGAGGCGTTGTCGGGCGTCGACCTCGAGGTGCGCCGGGGCGAGATGCTCGCCGTCGTCGGGCCCTCGGGCTGCGGCAAGACGACCCTGCTGAACTGCCTCTCCGGTCTCGACGACGTGACGGCCGGGCAGGTCCTGCTGGAAGGCCGCGACCTGGCGCAGATGGGCGACCTGGAACGCACGCGCCTGCGCAGCCGCCGCATGGGGTTCATTTTCCAGTCCTTCAACCTCCTCCCCGTCCTCTCCGCCGTCGAGAACGTCGAACTGCCGCTGCTGGTCTCCGGCGTGGATCCCGACGAGGCCAACCGCCGCGCCCTCGAGTCGCTCGACCGCGTCGGCATGGCCAAGTTCGCCGACCACAGTCCGCGTGAACTCTCGGGGGGACAGCAGCAACGCACGACGATTGCCCGGAGCCTCGTCAACGACCCCGCCATCGTGTGGGCCGACGAGCCGACGGGAAACCTCGACACCCAGAACGGCCAGGACGTCCTCGACCTCCTCCACCGCCTCAACCGTGAACGCGGGCAGACGTATGTCATCGTCAGCCACGACCCGGCCATCGCGCGCAGCTGCC
>JBAZXE010000095.1:4157-7379 GCA_041659985.1 Thermoplasmatota archaeon
GCGGGCGAAGGACGTTCCCTGCAACTCGCCCAGGAGCGCCGGCTCTGATGGAAGTGCGGGTTCCGCCGGGGGCATGACTTGGACGCCTGGGTCATTGCGCTGTTCGTCGCCGCCCTGGCGGCTGCGGCCATCGTGGGCATCCTCATGGCGCGCAGTCCCATCCTGACCCGCATGGCGGTGCGCAACGCCGTCCGACGTCCGCGCCAGACGGCCACCGTCATCGCGGGACTCATGGTCGGCACCGCAATCGTGTCCGCGGCCCTCGTGGCAGGCGGTTCAGCGGCCTACGCCATCCGCGGCTACGTCTACCAGTCGCTCGGCCACATCGACGAATCAGTGGCCATCGAGGGCTATCCCTACTTTTCACAGTCCGTCTACGACGACTACCTCGGCGACCCCTCCATCGCGGGCCACTTCGACGGCATCGCCGCCAACGCCATCTGGGAGGCTGCCGCAGACAACCCGGGCAATGACCTGTTCCAACCCAGTGTCGCCCTCGTGGGCTTCGAACCGGAGCGCGACGCTGGATTCGGCGCGTTCAAGCTGCGCGGTGGCGGCAGCACCGACGGACGCGACCTTCAGCCCGGTCAGGCCATCATCACCGGGCACCTCGCCGACGAATTGGACGCACGGCCCGGCGACCGCGTCCGCCTTTCCTTTACTCCACCCGTCGACCCCATCCTGCCCGAGATCTTCGAGCTGAACGGCACGGTGTCGTTCTCCGCTGGACCCAAGGGCCCGCTGGGATTGCCGTTGGGGTCAACGCAGCCGGTCCCCGCAACGCATGAGATTCCGGTCAACAAGTCGGCCGCCCGCCTCACCATCATCCTCGGCTGGGACCCCACCGCAGCTGCTGGCCTTCCGCCGACGACCTCGTTGCAGGTCGATGTGACGGCACCGGATGGCAGCACGTACGGAACGACGGCGACGGTGGGCGAACCCGAAGTCCCCCTGGTCCTCAACGTCACGGCTCCACTGGACGGAACTTTGGCCGAAGGAACCTGGCTCATCACGGTCTCCTCGCCACTGGCGGTCAACGCACCCTACCGTGGCCTGGCCCTCGTCGCCTACCCGGTGTACGACCTGGCCCAGCTGCGCGAACGGGCGACGGCCTTGCAGAATCGGTTTGGCGCGGACCAAACCTTCGAGGGCCTTGACCCGGCGTCCGCTTTCGCGTCGCGGCAGATGGAGGATCTCACGGTCGCCTTCGTGACCACGGGGGGCCGCGGCGACCAGTTCGATTTCCGTGACGCCGTGTTCCTCCGCCTCGACGAGGCGCAGACGATGTTCGGGCGCGAGGGGCAGGTCAACCTCATCAAGTTCAGCAACCCGGGCGGCGTCGAGGGCGGAACGGCGGGAACCGACGACGCGGTCGAACGACTGAACGCGACGCTGGACTCCATCAAGGCTGGGCACCCGGACGTGGCGGCGTTCCAGAGCCTCGAGGTGCAGCCCCTCAAGCGGACCTTCATCGCCGTCGCCGACGAGGCCGGACAGACCCTCACCGGCCTTCTCGTCTTCGCTGGAAGCCTCAGCATCATCACGGGCCTCCTCCTCATTCTCAACATCTTCACCATGCTGGCCGAGGAGCGGCGCAGCGAACTGGGGATGGCCCGCGCCGTCGGACTCACGCGTGGCGACCTCGTGCGGCTCTTCACGTTCGAGGGCAGCCTGTACGCCGTTCTCGCCGCCGCGCTCGGCTCTGTCTTGGGGCTTGGTCTGGCCTACGTGATGATTGCGGCCCTCAATGCCATCATCGGCCGGCTCACGACGGAGCTGAGCTTCCCGCCCATCCCGTTCCGCCCCGAGTTGTCGGCCCTGCTCATCGCCTTCTCCGTCGGAGCGCTCCTCACCTTCCTCACCATTCTCGGCGCAAGCCGTCGTCAGTCGCGCCTCAATGTCGTGCGCGCCATCCGCCGCATCGAGGAGCCCGAGAAAGTCGGTAACCGCTTGCGCGGTGCCCTCTACGGAGTGCCCCTTCTCGGCCTGGGGTTGGGCGCAGTTGTCCTGGGGACGTTGGACAACGCAGTGACGCACGCCGTCGTCGGCAATTACGCGTTCAGCCTGCAGGTGTTCGGCAGCCTCGTCGCCGTCCTGGGACTCGGTTGGTCGCTGCGCGCCGATGTGCCGCGCCGCCGCCTGGCTCCCGCGTTGGCAGGTCTCCTCGCGGCGTACTACACGTACACGTACTTCGCCATCCAGGAGTATTCGAACATCTCCGAGGCCAACGTGGTCGGGCCGGTGCGCGGCGTCCTGTTGACTCTCTGCGTTGTCGTGCTGGCTGTGCATTGGGACTGGTCGGCCCGCGCGCTTGGTCGGGCCATGGCGCGAACGCGCCGCCTGCGTGCGGTCGCTCTGCCCGCGATGAGCTACCCCTTGCACCGCAAGTTCCGCACCGGGATGACGCTCGCCATGTTCTCCGTCGTCATCCTCTCCATCGGCTTCTTCAGCATTTTCGGCGCGCTCTTCCAGACCGATCCCGACCGTCAGACTGGCGGGTATTCAATCGAAGGTCGCACCACGCTTTCTGTGCCCGACTTGGCGGACTACGACCGCGGCCTCGTTCCGGCGGCGGACATCACGGCGCGCGAGCACCTCGTCGCCTATGTGACCGAGGACCCGAAGTTCATCACGGTCTCCGGCGACCGGCCCGGCACGTTCGGCGAGACACGGCAGAACGTCTTCGGCTACGACCCGACGTTCGCCGAATCGCAGCGCTTCCGCCTGCTCTTCCGCGACGCCAACTACACCACGGACGAGGACGCCTATCGCGCCGTCGCCGCGGGCGAGGGCTTGGTCATCACGAGCTACCAGTACAGCACCAACTCGCGCGGCCAGGACCTGTCGCACACCGTCGGCGAGACGTTGACGATGCACCTGGGCGAAGAGGCATTGGAGTTCCGCATCATCGGTATCCAGGAACAGTACCACCACCCTGGCGTCTTCTTGCCCAAGCCCCTCGTCAAGGGCCTGTTCCCGACGACGGAGGACCTCTACCTCTACCGCACCGCGGAGGGCGTGGACGCGACCACCACGGCCAAGCTCTTGGAACAGAACTACCGCGAAGTCGGCATGGACGCGCAGGCCAGCCGCGAGGAGGTGCTGCGCGAGCAGGAATCCTTCCGCCAGATTCTCGGGGCGATGAAGCTCTTCCTAGGCCTCGGCCTCGTCGTGGGCGTCCTGTCGCTGGGCATCATCACCAGCCGCAGCGTCCTGGAGCGC
>JBAZXE010000096.1:0-7378 GCA_041659985.1 Thermoplasmatota archaeon
GGTCGCCATCAGCTACGTGGTCTTCGCTTTCATGCTCTAGCACGAAACGGGCGTCGCTCTTCGAGCTCCGCGGCGTTTCGCGCCAAGGAAAGGCGCAAGACTTCCTCCTTCGGACGGGTCCTGCGGCCCCCTCACGGCCCGCAACGCTTCGCGGCGGGCAACTGGCCTACGCACGTGCCTGGCGCCGCAGGTCGCGCTCGATGAGCGCGCGGCGGACGGCCTGGAGGGTCCGCTGCGGCTCCGGCGGCTTGGAGATGAAATCGTCGACGCGCGCGTGGTTGACCGCCTCGAGCGCCGTCTCGAACGCCGGGTAGCCGGTGAGCATGATGCGCGGCACGTCCGGGTGCTGCTCGTGGGCGGCCTCGAGGAACTGCAGGCCATCCATGCCCGGCATCTGGTGGTCGGCGATGATGAGGTCGATAGGGTGGTCGCGCAGCATGTGCAGGGCGGCCTGCCCCGAATCGGCCAAGTGGATGCGGACGCCGGGAATCCCCGTCAGCAGGAGGTCCCGCAAGTCCTTGACGAAGTCCTGGTCGTCATCGACCAAGAGGAGGGTCGGCCCGGCCGGGGCGGCAGGCGGTTTCATCGGGCCTAAAGCAGGTTGGCCGCGATTTAACCGTGCCTCATCCCGGTCGCCAGGATTCCTCGTGCGGCGCCCGTCCGGTCACTGCTTCGTCGGCAGGTCGACATGGAATCGGCTGCAGCCGGGCTGCGACTCCGCCCACAGGCGGCCATGGTGGCGTTCGACGATTTTGTCGGCGGTCGCGAGTCCCAAGCCGTGGCCTTCGTGGCCGCGGCCGGGCAGGCGGATGTAGGGCTTGCGCATGCGCTCGAAGTCCGCCGGATCGAACCCCTCGCCGTTGTCCTCCACGGTGATGCGGACGTGGCCGTCGTCGAGGGCTCGGGCCGAGACCTTGACCCGGGGGGGAATGCCGGGGCGGTGGAACTTCAAGCCGTTGGCCACGAGATTCTGCAGCAGCTGCACCATCTGTGTGGGGTTCGCTTCGATGGTGGGCAGGTTGGTGGCCTCGATGCGGCCCTTCGTGGCTTGCAGGCGTTCTTCGAGGTGCTCGGTGACCTCCGCCATCGTCGCCGACAGGTCGACGGGCCCCAGGTTGGCCGCCTCGAAAGAGACGCGGGAATAGTCGAGGATGGCGCGGATGTGGTTGGCCATGCGCAGCGCCGTGCCCTCCATGCGTTGCAGGCGTTCCATCGTCTCTTCGTCCAGTTTGCCGCGGTTGTGTTCGCGCAGGATGGCGGAGTTGAGGGCGATGGTCGACAGCGGCGGCTGCAGGTCGTGGCTCACCACGGCCGCGAAATGGCGCAGGTCGGCGTTGCTGGCCTCGAGGCGGGTCTGGTGGCGGTCGAGACGGTCAAGCAGGCCGTTGAACTCGATGGACAGTCGGGTGATCTCGTCGGAGCCCGAGACCTCGAGCCGGCCGTGCGGATCCTCCCCGAAGGATTCGACGCGCGTCGTGAGGCGCGTCAGCCGCGACAGCACGGTCGTGTTGAGCAGGACAATCATCGCCACCAGGAGACCGCCGCCCATGAGGATGGCGGAGGCGAAGACGTATGCCATCGTGTTGAGGCCTTGGCGGTAGATGGGGCGCTCAAACCCCGCCTCGACGACGAACACGGGGGCTCCGTTAAGGTCGTCCAGGCGGGCCTCGGCGAGAAGAGTGTTGCGTGAAATCGCCGTCAACTCAGACCCGTCGGCCAGGGCGCCTGAATCGGAGGCGTCCCACGGTCGCAGGGTCAACTGGAGACGGGTGTTCGAGGACAGCGCCTCGAGGTCGAGCCGGCGCGCCCAGACCAGGGTGCCGACGGGGGGTCCCTGTTCGGTGCTGGTGAGGATGGGCCACGAGGCGACCAGGTAGGCCTGGCCGTCGGCCCCGAGGAGACCGGAGACGGACGTGAAGTCGTCCGGATGCGCAAGGAGGGGACCCAGGGGGTCGAGAGCGGCAAAGCGGGCCGGTAGGTCGGTCAGGTTGCCGGTGGCGGAATCGTAGGCGGCTCCAAACACCAGGTCGTCGTTGGCGTCCAGGAAGACCATCAAGGCCAGGTCGTTGGCGTCGAAGGAGTTGGGGACGAGATTGCTTTGCTCGAAGTCTGGGTCGAGGCCTTGCACGAAGGCGTAGGCGTCGTCCCAATGCGCCCAGTCCTGCGCCGTGCGGTCGAGGTCGGCCAGGTCCCCTGCGATGGAAGCCTGCAGGAGCTCCATGTCCTCTTCGGCTGCCGTGCGCTCGAGGGTCCGGAAACTTTCCAGAACGAGGCGGTCCGCCACGACGGCCGCTAGGCCGGCCACCACGGTCAGGGTGGCCAGGATGATGAGGAAGGTCTTCTTCTCGAGGTCCAACGTCCAGCAACCGGGCCTACCTGGGCGGGCCTAGCGCGGCCACCTCGGTCCGGATTATAAAAGCGGGACCCGAGACGCCGCGCGGGCGGAACAATCCGATTGCGGTTCCGTCAGCCGACGACCTTCTCCCACTTCTTCAGGCTCAGGACCGAGCTGAGGGTCTTGCCGCGGCGGATCTCCTCGCGCAACCGGTTCTCGCGTTCATGCACCTCGACGCTGCGGTTGGCGACTTCGCGGGCCTGCTCCTGCGGCACGACGACGACGCCCATGTCGTCGGCGATGATCCAGTCCCCGTTGCGCACGGCCTGGCCGCCGCATTTGACCTCGGCCCCAATCTCGCCGAATCCCTTGGGGTCGCCGGCGTTCGGCACGACCCAGCGCGACCAGGCGGGGAAGCCCATGGCGCGGATGTCGTCGATGTCGCGGATGGCGCCGTCGATAACGACGCCAGCCAGGCCCTTGACCTGGCTGGAGTGGCTGGCCAATTCGCCCCACATCGCCGTCTGCGTGCCGCGCGAGTCGATGACCAGCACGTCGCCGGGGGCGGCAACGTCGATGGCCTCGACGGGCTTGGCCCAGTCGCCGTCGGCCGTGAAGACGGTCACGGCGCGGCCGGCGATGCGCTTGCCGGTCTGGCGCGCCACGATGCCGCCATCCATGGCGCCCTTGCGGTGCATGGCGTCGGAGACGTTGGAGGTGCTGCACTGCAGGAACGCCTCGCGCAGGTCGGCCTGGCTGTATTTCTTGAAGAGCTCGCTTGGGATGACGGAGCGGTCGCGGATGGCGCGCTTGAGCTTGCGGGCCTCGCCGGCGATGTCCTGCGCCTTGGTGAGCGCCCCGCCCACGATGACGACAGAGGCGCCGGCCTTGATGCACTCGCCGACGGTTTCCGTGTTGAGGCCGCCTGCGACCATGACGGGGATGTTGACGGCGGCGGCGACCTTGCGCAACACGTCGAGCGGCTTGGCGCCTTCCATCTGCTCGTCGACGCCCATGTGCAGGCAGACGTAGTCCACACCCAAGGTCTCGGCCTGCTTGGCGCGCGCGACCTTGTCCTTGACGCTGATGAGGTCCATATAGACCTTGGCGCCGTACTTGCGCGCCGCCTTGACTGCCTCGCGGAACGTGCCGTCCGAGGCCGCTCCCAGGATGCCCACGACGTCGGCTCCGGCCTTGATGGCGATCTCCGTCTCGAAGGCGCCGGTGTCCATCGTCTTCATGTCGGCGACGATGATTTTGGTGGGGAACGCCTTCTTCAGCGCGCGCACCGCGTCCAGCCCGCAGGCCTTGATGAGCGGCGTGCCCGCCTCGACCCAGTCGGCTCCGCCGGCGACGGCCTCGCGCGCGTAGCCCAGCGCGCGGTCGAGGTTGACCTCGTCGAGGGCAATCTGCAAGGCCGGGAAGCGAGCCTCGACCCCGTTTGCCGCGACCGGCGCCGCGGGCTTGGCGCGGGGCGTCGAAGCGGGCTTGCCGGAGGCGCGGGCCTTGGCCACGCCGTTGCGACCCGCGGGCCACGTTTGAAGGTTGGCGACGTCGATGGGCAGGGCAAAGAACCCAAGGTCGGCTGTAGGGTCGTGCAGGCGACGACCGACGGCAAGACCTTGGCCGAGTTGCAGGCGGAGCACAAGCCGCCGCCCTCTGGCCCTGTGACGGACGAATCGCACGAACAGCCGGCGTTCCGAAACTACGTGCGCGACCTGATCCTTGGGTTCAACGACGGCGTCGTCTCCGTCTATGCCATCTGCGCCGGCTTGGCTGGCGCCGCCTTCTCCTCGGGGGACATCGCGGTGGCGGGCGTCGCCGCCTTGGCGGCCGGAGCCCTCAGCATGGGCATCGGCGAGTACATCTCCACGAAATCGCAGGCGCAGTACTACGAATCCGAGGCGCAGCGCGAACGGGCACACATCAAGGCGTACCGTTCTCTTGAAGTGCAGGAGCTGCGCCAGATGCTGCGTGAGAAGAAGTATCCCGACGACATGGTCGAGCCGCTCGTCCAGCACGTGGCGGGCGACGACGAGCGGTTTGTGGAGTTCATGATGCGCGAAGAGTTCGGCGTCGGCAAGGAATCGGGCCGCAGCGCCGTGTCGGCCATGTTCCTCATCATGGGCGCCTTCGTGGTCGGGGCCGTGTTCCCGGTCATCCCCTTCGTCCTGGCCTCCACGGGCACCGCGCTGGCCTTGGCCACCGCGCTGTCGGTCGCCGGGCTGTTTGCCGCCGGAGCCGCCAAAGGGTGGGTCTCCGGCTTGCCGGCGTTCCGGTCCGGCATCGAGATGGCGTTCTTGGGCTCGCTGGCGGCCGCCATCACCTACGGCATCGGCCTCGGCGTCGCCGGCCTCTGAGACACTTCCCTCGGGCGCACTGGCTTCACGGACCCTTTTTCTGCCCAAGACCGGCATACGCCCGCAGCATGGCTACCGACCGCGTGCTTGACCCCGTCTGCGGAATGCGCATCGACCCCTCCCGCGCCGCTGGCACCGTCCAGCACGGCGGAGTCACCTACCATTTCTGTTCGGACGGTTGCGTCCGGCGGTTCCAGGCCACGCCGAATCGGTTTTTGGGGAACTTGCCCGCCCGGAGCAGCTCGTCCTCTCGCCTTCCCATGTCGGGCGATGGGACTATGGCGGGCCATGGGCAAACCAGTTCGGTCTCGGCCACGCGCAAGGATGCCGATGGCATGCCCGTTGGCTGGCGGGCTTACGGCCCTCTCCTCACCATCTTCGCGCTGCTTGGTGTCGCCGTCCTCGCCATGGCCATCACGGATTCCTCCGGAGGCCGGTTCCTGCTGCGCGATTCAATCGCCCGATTCATGGCCGGGTTCTTCCTGGTCTTCGCCGGCTTCAAGCTCCTCGACCTGCGCGGCTTCGCCGAAGGCTATGCGACCTACGACCTCCTGGCCCAGAAGGTTCCGGCGTACGGCTACGTCTACCCCTTCATCGAACTGGCCTTCGGCTTGACCATGGTTGCCGGTTACCACGGCGCTCCCTTGCTCTGGACGGAGATTGGGGTTATGGCATTCAGCGGCATTGGGGTCGCCCTCAAGCTCGCCAGGAAAGAGCCGTTCACCTGCGCTTGCCTTGGAACGTTCCTCAAGGTGCCGCTCACGAAGGTGACGTTGGCCGAGGACTTCGGGATGGTTGCGTTGGCTATCGCCCTCTTGCTTCTCTGACCTGCGCAAGCGGTTCGCCGCGAACAGCAATCCTATCCAATGCCGTCCAGTTTGCCTGGCATGCGCACGCGTCGGCTCGGTGCCTCGGACACGCAGATCTCCATGCTGGGGCAAGGGACTTGGCGCGTCCGCGACCATGCCCGGACGAGCGAGGCCATTCGCGAAGGGCTCAAGCTTGGGATGACCCACATCGATACGGCGGAGCTCTACGAGAACCAATCCCGTTCGGAGACGATGCTTGGCCAAGTCCTCAAGGGCTCCCGCGACAACGTGTTCCTGGCGTCCAAGGTGCTGCCGCACAACGCATCCTACGACGGCACCCTGGCGGCCTGCGAGGCCTCCCTGAAGCGCCTTGGAACGGACCACCTGGACCTCTACTACCTGCATTGGCGCGGCGAGCACCCTCTCGAAGACACGTTTGATGCGATGGCCGAGCTGGTGGAATCCGGCAAAGTGCGCCACATCGGCGTGTCCAACTTCGACGTGGCCGACCTCGATGAGGCGGAGTCGTTGCTGGGCAAAGGCGTCTTGGCCGCCAACCAAGTGCTCTACCACCTTGAGGAACGGGGCGCCGAATCCGACGTGCTCCCATGGTGCAAGCAGCACAAGGTGACGCTGGTCGCCTACAGTCCATTCGGGGCCGGAACGTTCCTGGCCTCCGCCAAGGCCCGAACGGCGGTCGAGGACGCCGCCCGAACGGCGGGACTCACCCCGCGCCAGGTCGCCTTGGCGTTCCTGACCCGCGACCCGGCCGTCGTGGCCATCCCGAAAACCGAATCCGTCGCCCATGTGCGCGACAACGCCGGAGGAGACATCGAGTTGGGCAAGGCCGTCATCAATCAGCTCGACACCGCATTCCCCGTTCAACGCGGCTTACGCGCCATTTAGGTTTCACCAACCTCTGTCCGGCGGTCCTCAAACCCGGCGAGCGCCGTCTGGATGCGATGGAAACCCTTGCACCCCGACTCCCAACCTTGCCCCTCTCCCAGCCGGCCTTCGAGGTCCTCGGCACCTTGGCGGCCTGCACCTGGAGCGGTCCGCACCGCGCCCGCCCCCTCCGCAAGTGGACGCGCCTGACTCCGGTCGCCTTCGATGACGCCCTGACAGAACTGGCACGCACCGGCCTCGTGCAACGCCAGGGCACCGACGTGTTCTGGGTCACGGACGCCGGGGAGTCCTGGACGCGCCGCCTGTTCACCTGAAGCGGTTTATGAGCGGGGCCGCGGTGGCCCAACGGCCATGCTCAAGGTCGCCCCATCGATCCTCTCGGCGGACTTCAGCCGCCTGCGCGATGACATCGCGATGGTCGAGAAGGCCGGCGCGGATTGGCTGCACGTCGACGTCATGGACGGGCGCTTCGTGCCCAACATCACGCTCGGCCCGCCCATCGTCAAGAGCATCCGGCCGCACACCAAGCTCCTGCTCGACTGTCACCTCATGATTGTGGAACCCGAGAAGTTCATCGCCGACTTCGCCGCCGCGGGCGCCGACTCCATCACCGTGCACGCCGAGGCCTGCACGCACCTCCACCGCACCATCCAGCAAATCCAGGCCCTGGGCAAGAAGGCCGGCGTCTCCCTCAACCCCGGCACGCATGAATCCGTGCTGCAGTACGTTATCCGCGACGTCGACATGGTCCTCGTCATGTCGGTGAACCCCGGCTTCGGAGGTCAGGCGTTCATCGAGTCCATCCTGCCGAAGATTGCGGCGGTGAAGGCGATGGCCAAGGCCGCCGGCCGGAAAAAACCCCTCGAGATCCAGGTGGACGGCGGCATCAACGGCGACACGGCCCGCCTTGTCGAGAAGGCCGGCGCCACCGTGGCTGTCGCCGGGTCGTTCGTCTTCGGCTCCAAGGA
>JBAZXE010000097.1:0-7128 GCA_041659985.1 Thermoplasmatota archaeon
CACTTTCATTCGTTCCTCATTCCGGCCTTCTTGCTGGTCAGAGCCCAGAATGAGGAACGAATGAAAGTGGGTCTGACCAGATTTGAACTGGTGATATTCACCATGTCAAGGTGACGTCATAACCGCTAGACCACAGACCCGTGGCGCGGGACGCGCGGCATCAAAGGCCGGGTCCCGTCGTGTCCTCCCGCATCAAAGGCCGGAGGCGCTGGCCGGCCGACAAAAGGACTCGATATAAGCGCTCCCCTAAGGAGCGGACGTGAGAGACGGCACGAGAGACCGCCGGCCTACGCCCATCTGCCGTTGCCTCGTGCTGCGGACCGCCGGCCTGCGCCGGCGGTCGAGGCCGAACCCTTCGCTGCGCTCAGGATTCGTCCTCTTCGTCTTCATCGCGTCCGCCGGCCAGGTCGGCCTTGCGCCACTGCGTGAAGACGTCCTCAATGCGGTTCTTGAGGTCCTTGCGGGCGACGCGGACCATGCTGCGGGCGCGGCGCAAATCCTTGTTGAGTTCCTGGAAGGGCTCGGAGTCGGCGAGGTATCCGTTGATGACGGCCAGCGGCTCTTCCCACTTGACGAGGTCCTTGACGTCCTTGACGGACTCGGCGAGGGCCTCCTTGGCCAGGCTGACCATGTCGCCCCCCATCTCGATGTAGGAGAGGATCTGCTCCTCTTGCGGCAGGTCGTCGCCCTTGGGAATCTCCTCCCCGGCGGCTTGCGCCTCGAAGGCCACGACGGCGTCGGTGAGCTTCTTCTTGGCCTCGCGCAGGCTCTTGCGGGCCTCCTTGAACGCCGCGTCGGCCACGACTTCGGTGTCGGCGAGGAAGTTGTCGAGGGCGGTGACCTGGTTGTCCCACATGTACATCAGCTCCTCCTTGCCGACGGGGCGGCCGACCAGCTCGAGCGCGTTCTTGAGGTGCGCCTCGGCCTGGCGGAGGGCTTCCTGGACATCCATGTCGGCAATGCGAGCGGGGCCGGGGCGATAAAGCGAGCGCTCCCGGCGACGGCCGCCGACCCAGGCTCAGCCCGGTGCGGCGGTGCGGCCGGCCAGCCAGGAGTGCAGGCGGTCCTCCGTGTACCCGAACGGGGCCAGCAGGGTTTCCGCCTGGCGGGCCAGCAAGCGAAGGTAGGCGTCGGCGTGGTACGTCTCCGGCCCCGCGCCGAACCAAGGCGACGGCGCCCCAAGGAGGTCGACTGGCTTGGCCCGGCCTTCCCACGGGCCGTCGGTGCGCGTGATGACGTACTGGAGGAACTCGCCTGGCCTGCGCTCGTTGCCGGCGTCGCGCAACTGGCGCAGGGACGCCTTCGCGCCGGTGTTGGCGGAATACTCCTCGACAGACCGGGTGGCCTGGATGGTGATTCCCAGTTGCGCCGGCGCGACCTCCCGGGCGATGATCTGGCGGGCCGCCTGCTTGGTGACGCGCAGCGCAAGCGGGATCCGCGCCAGGAACCCGGCCGCGTCGTCGGCCTGGGCCAGCACCTGCAGCATGCGGTCCTGGACGTCGTGCAGGAACGGTGGCGTGCTGTGGCGCTGCACCTCGATGCCGCGCACCTTGAGCTTGCCGTCCTCGAACTTGCCGTAGTAGCGGTTCGGCACGCCGACGGCGCTGGTGGTCGAATGCAGCTTCGAGGGCAGCAGGACAAGCCACCGGTAGATGCCCTCGACCTCGAGGGGGACCCCAACCTCCCAGGTGATGCGACGGGCCAGGTGGAGGGCGTCCTCGCGCGTGACCCCGGGCCGGTGCAGGAACGCGCAGTCGGTCAGCTCGTGCACCATGCGGAACCCCTCGGCCTGCGCGACCTCGCGGGCACGCGTCATGGCGGCGCGGCCCAGGCACTGGATGGCCTGGTGCACCTCGGCGCAGCCGAAGCGGGCGTTGCGGTAGCGGAAGTAGCCGAAGCAGACGACGCCGAGGGCTTTGTGTTCTGACTTGACGGCCGTGGCCTTGGCGACGGCGCCGGCGTCGACCGGGAAGCCTGCCTTGGCTCGCCGCAGGACCGCCTTGGCCCAGCGGCGATGCGGCGCGAGACGACGCAGGATCTCGGCCTGGTGTCCAAAGTGCCGGGTGCAGACGTGGTAGCCCAGCTCGGGGATGACGGGGCCGTCGGGGCAACATTGGCAGTTCAAGGTGTCCGAGGAGAGGTTGTGCGCGACGACCAGGCTGGGGTAGTAGCCGCTGAAGTCGCAGGCGGCCACGTCCTCGTAGATTCCCGGCGTGGGCACCATGATCTGGCTGCCGCGGTCGACGGCGTGCAGGGTCGCGGCGTCCTTCCAGTCCTCTGTGAGGTTGCGTTTCCACGGCAGGGCGACCCCCCAGTCAGTGGCAAGGTCCACCTGCATCTGCTGCAGGGCGAAGCCGGCGCCGTTGCGGTTGACGTCCTGGGCGCGCCGGTTGCTGGTGCGGGCGAGGTAGTGGATGCCGTGCAGGTCGACGCGGTCCTCTTCCGTGTCGAGGGTCTTCTTCGAGAGGTCGATGTGCCAGCGGCCGCGCAGGTAGTAGGCGTGCGTCTTGTACAGCCATTTGCCGTAGGTGTGGATGCTCTTGGCGGCCTGGTCGGGCCGGTCGGGCAGGGGGTCGGGGTCGCGGCCAAGCCAGACGCGATTGCGCAGCCCCAATGCCTGGATGCGGTGCAGGAGGTACGGCAGGTCGAAGCGGTCGCCGCCCTGCGTCACCAAGACGTCGGGGTCAGTCTGGTGCAGGCGACGGCCGAGTTCGCGCAGCACGTCACGCTCGGCGTCGGGGTCGCCGGGGCGCACGCAGCGCAGTTCGTCGTCGCCGAACCGGATGGCCTTCAGCGGGTCCGCGAACCCGGGCGCATGGCCGGTCTGCTGAGCGTGGACGGCCAGCCGCACCGTGCGCAGGCCCGGGTCGGGATAGTCGTGCGTCCAGCGGTCCTCCCCTTCGGCCAAGCGCAGTTCGGGGCCGGAGTCCCCGACGTGGAGGCGGCACAGGCTCCACAGGCCCTGCGAGTGCATCCAGCGCGACTCCGGGCTGTGGTCGACGTCGAAGAAGAGGAACCCCTTGGTGTGCGTGGCCTTGCGCAGGTCGCTGGCGATGCGCCAGGTGTCCTGCAGCCGCCGCGGCTTGACGCGCAGGACGTCGTGCAGCGGGCCACGCAGCCACAGCCGGGTGCGGTCGCGCCGCGTGGACTGCACCCGGGCGTCCTCGGCCAGCAGGCGTTCCGCCGTCTCCAGCGGCTCCTGGTCCGCCTTGAGGCAGAACTCAGGCTGGTACGGGACGAAGCGCTTCGTGGTCGACGATCCGTGTCTGACCCACACGACCAAGGCCGATCGGCTCGGGTGCGGGTAGGCGTCGAACAACCAGGCCGGCGTCGCGGAGGGCATGCTGCACCTCCTGCAGCTGCGCGTGCATGCGGTCGGTCCTGCGTCCGGCCTCGTCGAGGTGGCGCATGGCCTCCAGGAGCATCGCCAGCATGACGGGGCGCTCGAAGTCGAGGTGGGGGCGCCGGTTGATGGCGTTGGAGTGGCGGCGTGCGGCGCACACCATCTCGTCGAACCAGTCCTGCTCGCGCGGCTCCAGTTCGGCGCGGAAGGCGGCATATCGTGCCTGGAACGTCTCGAAGGCGTCGGTCGTGGTGGGGGCGGACTGTCCCATGGACCTTCACCGCAGGGACGCCGCGATTCTTGTGCGTCGGGGCAGGGGGAGTGAAAGCTCCGGGCCTGGGCGCCGCCGGCGCGGGGCGGACCGGACGGCCAGGTCCACCTCGCCGTCGATGTAGTCCAGCAGCGTCACCTGCCGGCGCAGGTACGGGTCGAGCGCCAGGCCGTCGTCGCGCACCGCCACCCACCGGCCATCCGGCGCCGTAAGGGTCCAGCGGGCATCGACGGCCTCGACGGTCGCCCGGGCCAAGACCGGGTGGGTCCTCCACCAGCGGTCCATGTCGACCCCGAGGAGGATGGGGACGCCATGACGGCGGGCGACGCCGTGAAGGTGGCGCAGGCTGAAGCGGGTGTAGTCCTCCTGCTCCCAATCGGCGATCTCCTCGTGCGTCCACAGGGTGTCGAACGGGTGGACGACGACCAGGCTGGCCTCGGTGTGCTGCAGCTTCTCGCCGAGGTGCTGGCTCAGCGTGGAGTCCCACTGGAACGGCGTCATGCAGCGCTTGATGAGGACCCGGTCGGCGCCGTCGTCGGCCGCGAACCCGCGCGTGAGGTTCAGCTCGCCAAACTCCTCGGGGTTGAACGTGTGCGAACCGTCGCACCACAGCACCGCGCCGGGGTGGCGGTGGACGGCGAAGTGGGTGAGCTCCTGCAGGAACCCCGTCAGCCGACGTTGCGGCGCATGCAGGAGCGCTAGACGGCCCGGTTCAAGCAGGGGCTGCCACACCGGCCCGCTTCGTGCCCACAATCGAAAAGGGTTGGCCAGGGGAGGATGAAGGTTAGGCTGGCGCGGTCTACGCGTACAGCTCGGCGCCCGTCGCCGCCACGTGCGACTTGAGCTCGCCTTTCTCGTACTTCTTGACAGCGGCGAGGAAGTCGCCGTGCTCGATGGCGTCGCGCTCGTGGCGGACGGCGCGCATGCCGGCCTCGGTGGCGATGGCTTGCACGTCGGCGCCGGAGACGGGCCCGATGCGGTCGACGACAGCCTTCAGGTCGACGTCCTTGGCCAAGGTCATGCCCTTCGTGTGGATGTGGAAGATCTGCTGCACGGCCTCGGGGGTCGGCAGCGGCACGTCGATGACGCGGTCGAAACGGCCGGGGCGCAGCAGTGCGGGGTCGAGGATGTCGCTTCGGTTGGTGGCGGCCAGGATGCGCACGTCGCCGCGCGGCTCGAAGCCGTCGAGTTCGGCCAGGAGCTGCATGAGGGTGCGCTCGACCTCGCGGTTGGAGGAGGTGCCGTCGTCGGTGCGGCGGGCGCCCACGGCGTCGATCTCGTCGATGAAGATGATGCTGGGGGCCTTCTCCTTGGCCAGCTCGAAGACCTCATGGACGCGGCGGGCGCCTTCGCCGATGAACTTCTGCACGAGTTCGCTCGCAACCAGGCGGATGAACGTCGCATTCGTCGCGTTGGCGACGGCCTTGGCGAGGAGGGTTTTTCCTGTGCCGGGCAGGCCACGCAGCAGGACGCCCTTGGGCGGTGTGACTCCGAGTTTCTTGAACAGTTCCGGCTTGGTGAGCGGATACTCGACGGCCTCGCGGACCTGGCGAATGCAGTCCTCCAAGCCGCCGATGTCCTTGTACGAGACGGAGGGCTTCTTGACGACCTCGGTGGCGAGGACGAGGGAATCCTTGCTGCTGGGGAGAATGCCGACGACGGTGAGGTTGGCTTGGCTGAGCGACACCCGGGTGCCGGGCGTGAGCTTGGCGCGGTCGACGAAGTCGGCGACGGGGACGACGAAGTTGGGGCCGGTGCTGGACTTGATGACGACGCGGCCGTCGACAAGGGCGTCAAGGACGGAGCCAACGACCAGTGGCGGGTGCTTGACCTTCTCCAGCTCGACCGTGAGGCGCTGGATCTCGCGCGTCAGGTTGCGGACTTCCTCGCGCAGATGCTTGACCTCGGTCGTCGCCTTGCGCTTCTCGTCGCGCAGCTCGGCGTTGCGCGCCTGCAGGTGCTGCAGCCGCTCCTCCGGCTTGGTGGGCATGGCCTCGGCGTCCTCCGCGTCGGGGGTTTCCGGCGGGGGGGTTTTCGCGGCCATTGCAGGTTCCTTCATATGTGGTGCAGCCTTGAGGCTTGCCGTTAGCGGCCCTCCTGTCCAGGAGAGCCCGGAGATTGTTCCATGGAATGCGAAATGTGCGGGAAGAAGGTCGGCACGCGGCGCTACATGGTCGAGGGCACCACCATGAACCTCGGCCTGGAGTGCGCCCGGTACGGCACCCCGATGGACGCCCCGGCGCCCGCCGGGACCCAGGCCTCGATGCAGCAGGGCCTGGAACGCCGCGAGACGCGCATGACGAGCCGCAACGTCTACGACGGCGGCGACTCGACCTACATGGTGGAGGACTACGGCGTGCGCATCCACAAGGCCCGTGAAGCCAAGGGCATGAGCCACGAGCAGCTGGGCAACAAGGTCAGCGCCCGCGTCCCTGAGCTCAAGCACATCGAGTCCGGCAAGCTGCGCCCCTCCGATGCCGTGGCGAAGAAGCTCGAGCGCGAGCTGGGCATCACCCTCTACGAGAAGGCTGAAGGACCCGCGCCCGTCGTTTCGGGGACCGCCAAGAAGGCGGCCGGGAACGCAGGCCTTACCATCGGCGACCTCCTGAAGGACGCCATGGACAAGAAGAAGTCCGGCGCGCCGGCCCCCGCCGCCAGCCGGAGCAGCGCCTCCCTGGCTTCGGACAAGAAGTCCAGCAAGAAGTGACCATGCCCGTCGTCGAAACTCCGGACATCCTGGCGAAGTGGATGCGGGCCGGTCAAGTCGCGGCCGACGCCTTGCAGCACGGCCGTCGCCTCGCCGTGCCCGGCGCCCGCGTCATCGACGTCGCCTCGTCCGTGGAGCAGTACATCCGTGACCAGGGGCTTGGACAGGCGTTTCCCTGCACCCTCGCCATCGACGCCGTGGCGGCGCACGTCACGCCGACGCATGACGACCAGTCCGTCCTCCGGGAAGGGCAAGTCGTGAAGATCGACTGCGGCGCCGAACTGGATGGCGCGCTCTCGGACAACGCCCTCACCATCGAGATCGGCGGCGGAGACCGGCACAAGCGGCTCATCGAATGCTCGGAGGCCTGCCTGCGCGAGGCCGTCGCCATCATCGGACCAAACGTCGACCTTGGCACCGTGGGGGCCGCCATCGAGCTCACCGCGCGCGACTTCGGCTTCAAGCCCATCCAGAACCTCACCGGCCACAGCCTGGAGACGTACAACCTGCACGCCGGGCTCACCGTCCCCAACGTGCCGATGAAGATCGGGCGCCGGCCGCGCATCGGCGACGTCCTGGCCTGCGAGCCGTTCGTGACGAACGGGCAGGCGGGCCGCGTCGAGAACTCGGGCCCGGGCAACATCTACCACTTCCAGCGCGGCCGGCCGCTGCGCCTTCCGACGGCCAAGAAACTCCTTGGCGCCATCGAGCGCAGCTACCCCAGGCTGCCGTTTGCCGAGCGCTGGCTGAGCGGCGTGATCGAGCCCCACAAGCTCAACGTGAACCTCCTGCAGCTGCAGAAGGAGG
>JBAZXE010000098.1:0-6058 GCA_041659985.1 Thermoplasmatota archaeon
CTTCCGATCTGACTTCCCACGTCAGGACGGCGATGGCCCCGGTGGCGGCGACCGCTTCAACGGCATGGCTGACGTTCTCGACGGGGGTCGCCCAATCGAGGTAGATGTCCACCAGGTCGAGGCGCACGTCCGTTTGCTCCTGGAACGCCCGGATGTTCGAGGTCTTGGCCGACGGCCATTCACCGAGCCATGCTCCCGTGAGGAACCGGTTGGACTCGAGGGCGCGCAGGCCATGGTGGTCGGGCGGGGGCGCGATGAGGCAGCCCGACAGCGAAGGGACCACGCCAAGGAGGGCCGCGCCCACCAGAACGGAGAGACGCGCCGGGGCGGTTGCAGCGGTTCGAATCGAGGTCATGAGCGTGAACTGTGGCGTCGGCGGAGCCCTTGCCGCATCATGCATGGTGGGTTCGGCGCGAGAATCGGCCATCCGATGAACGAGGGCGGCGTGCCGAGCGGGTGTTCGAAGAGTCAATTCGCTGGGACTCGGGGAGAACCAAGCCATCGCCCGGGCCCACAATCATGCGCAGGAGGTCATGCCGAGAGACAGTGCCAATGGCACGGCCATTGCGCAGGACGGGGAGATGGTTCACGCCATGCCGCACCATCAGGTCGGTGGCCCGTTCAACGGCATCCTCTTCGTGCAAACTCGCTCGGATGGGACGCATGACACGGCCGGCCGTCATGGAGCGTGCTTCGCCGTACAAGGTCTGCAATCCGCGTTCGCGCACCGAGCCTCCAAAGAGTTTGGCCGCGCGGTGTTTGACGAATGGGTTGGTCGGTTCCTGAGCGGTGAAGTCTCGATCCGTGAGGATCCCGACCGCCGCGAAATCGGCATCCACCACGAGAACGCAATTGATGTTCCACTCCAACATGGCCCGCGCCACGGTGTCCAACCTGGTTTTTTCCTCCACCGTGACGGCAGGTTCATTCATGATTTCCTTCACGCGCATTGTGCCTGGTCTCCGCAATGGCTGGCATGAGGCAAGCCATCGCTGCCCCATAATTTGCTATGGGCCAAGTTAGCCATTGCCCGAGAAAACGGCGGGTTCCCCCTAGCCTTTCCACGAAATGCCCGTGTCCAGCCGAAGATTAGGTCGTCAACGACGGCGCCCGGTTCGACTCATGCAAGGACGGCGGGCGGCGGTCCACCAACGATTCGAGGGTGATCTGGGTCTCGATGTCGCTCAGTTCTCCAGCGGCGAAGCGCTCCTTGAGCAAGGATTGCAGGTGCTGGATGTCCCGCACGCGCAGCATGGCGAGGATAGGCTTCGGACCGGTCAGCAAAAGGGCCCGCGTGACGTTGGGGATGGCCGCCAGTTGCTGCGAGACCTCCTGGATGCGGCTCATGTCGCAGCGGGCCTGGATGACGGCAAGCGCGGGAAGGCCTGCCTGGTCCCAATCCACTTGGGCTTGGTACCCTTTGAGCAATCCCTTCAGCTCAAGCGATTCCACCCGCTCGCGCACTGTGGATTCGGAACGCCCGACGGCCTGCGCCAAGTCCGTCATTGTCATGCGGGCGTTCTTCTGCAGCAGCTGCAGGATCTTGACGTTGGTTTCGTCCATGCCGGCCATGAGTGTGCATCCCGCCCGCGCTGCGCGAGAGGGTGCACGAACCGCGTGCTTGGCAAAAGCCTTTGCAAGGGCCTTGCGCGAAGCCCTCCTGTCGGAGCCGGTTCCAGCCGGTCACGCCATGGCCCGAGTCCGCGCAATCTGCGGGCCCGAACCGACGTCGTCCGCGTTTTCTGCGGGACAGAGTTATGCCCATCACCCGGTGATTGGGAGGGCATGGCTGCAAACCTTGCTCCCATTTTCGTGAACAATGAACGCGTGACCCTCCAGGGCGAACCTCGGCCAGCCGTTGCCAAGATTGTCGCGGCCAGCGGCAAGAGCGCCGAAAAGGTCCAAGTCGTTCGGCTGAAGCGCCAGACGGATTCCAACGGCAGGCCCATGCAACTGGACGACGTCATCGACCGGACCCAGCAGGCTGATTCCCCGGTCTACCTGAAGTTCCTCGAACCAGAAGGCGCCGTGGGCACGACCCCTGAATGGAAGGATCCCGCCAGCACGGTCAGTGCCACCGAGCCCAATGAAGGCAAGAGCCCGTTCGGCTCTTCTGCGCAAGCAGACCAAGGCGCCGCCGGCTACGGCAAGACAACCAAGTCTTCCCGCTGACGAACGACAAGATGGCGGTGCATGGCATGGACGTCAATCCACGAATCTGCATGTTCTGCCAAGATGACCTTCCTCGACGCGGCGAAGAGCCAGTGAACCTTGCCTTCATGGCCCACGTGGAGACCAGCGGAGCGTGCCGCGAGGCCTTCGCCGTGTGGAGGACCCACATGCAAAGAGATTTCCTGGGCGATTAGCGCCCGCGGTCTTGTTGGGGTTGCCTCGTCATGACGCGGCGGGGCGACCTCTTGGACCTGGCGGCCCGCCGCACGGTCTACGGGGTCATCGAAGCGTTCCCCGGCCTGCACTTGAGCGAAGTCGCACGGCAGGCAGGCCTCGCGCCGAATCACGCCAAATACCATGTGCTGTACTTGGAGCGGCATGGCCTCGTGTCGGCCTCCGAGGAAGGCGGCCTCCTGCGCTGCTTCCCACGTATCGAGGGACGTCTGGGGCCCCAGGAGGCCATCCAGGCCCAGGACAAAACGATCCTCGCCGTGCTGCGCCAAGCGGTTCCGCTGCATGCGACGCTCCTCCTCTTGGACCGGGGCGAAGCGACGCATGGCGACCTGGATGCCGTGATTCCAGTCAGCCGCACGACCTTGCATTACCACATGGGAAAACTGGAGGCCGCAAGAATCGTTGAAGGGCGGCGAGAGGGTCGGACGCGCGTCTACCGGTTGCGCGAACCCGACCGCGTTTTAGGGCTCCTTCTGCGCTACCGACCTCCGGACGCTTTGGTCCAAGGGTTCCTGGAGGCTTGGGAGGCAGTGGTCGTCCCATGACGGCCGACGTCGGCCAAAAGCGTTCGCCGGGGTTGCGCCGTCTGGACTGTTTGCTTGTCGGAGACGGCGTGGGCGCGTTTCAGCCGCGCCGGAGGACGGCCGCATACAGCAGGCCGAGGGCACAGGCGTCCAAGACCAGGCCCGGCGCCGCGAACTCGTTTCGCCATGCGACCGAGGTGAACAGGCCGTAGGAGAACAGGAGTCCCTTGGCAAGGAAGACCGCGAAGGCGCCTGCGATGAGGAGGACCTTCGGGCTGCCCGTCTTGCGCCAGGCCCGACCGGCCAACGCGACAAGAAGGAGGGCTGCCGCCGTGTAGGCCGCCAGGGCAAGAGATTCCCAGGCCGCCATGTCAATTCCTCCGAAGGCGAGCGAGGGAAGGGCCACCAAGCAGCACGGACACGGCGGCGATGCCGGCAAGGTACCAGCGCCAATCGCCGTCAATCAAGGCATGGACGACTGGGGCAAGAGGGGCTTGCTGGCGTTGAGAGGTCACGACGCCGGCCTGGCCAACCTCCTGGGCGTGCGGGAAGACGATGGACATCGTGGCTTTGCCCGGTTCCTGCAGGAGCGTCGATAACGCGGTGTTGAAGCTGGCCCCATCGGCCCGGCCGCCCTTTGCCCACGACACGCTGGTCGAAAGCCCGTCCGCAGCCATTGCCAGGCCAAGCAAGCCCGGCTCGAGATCCTTGCCCGAACCTTGCGCGACCAAGGCCAAGAGTGTCCCGGACGAATCGTATGGGAAGTCGGAGACCTCGACCTGGAACGCCACATCCAACGGGCTCTGGGCGGCAGCCCCCGCACCAATGGATGCGGAGACGACCGTGAATTCGATGCGCAGCGTTCCCTGGGGGCCGATGGCTTGACCGGTCGGCAAGGGGCTCTTCGACGTGTTGATGGGGAGAGCGTAGGTGACCAAGGCAGAGTGCCGCCCGGGCAGGTTCGGGGTCGTCGCGACCGTGACGGGAAGGCTGGGGACGGCAAGGGTCTGAACGGCCTCGTCGGCCAAACCGAACCGACCGTCGTGATCGAGGTCGCGGAACTCCACAAGGGCCTGCCAGGCCAAGCCGACCCTGAGCTCGGTGGCATTGCCGGGGCCGGTGGCTGCGAAGTCATACGTCAGGACCGCGGCCGTTGCATCGAACGTCCCCACGAGCCGGTCGTCCCCAAGGCGGCTGTGCCGTTCACTCGTGAACTGGAAGCCGTCTGGATCAAGCGTGAATGACAGGTCGCGTTCCTCCTGGCGCCAAGCCGCGTCGTCTTGGTCGTCGGCCGATGCGCCAGGGCACCCAAATAGGACAGTGAAGAGGAGGCAAGTCAGCGAAAGGGAGCGCATGGGAACCATCCGGGATGCCGCACGGCCATCATGGCTTGCGGCGGGAAGGAGGGAAGAAAGCGGGAAAGGGAGCGGTGTTCCGCCTATTGCGTCAGGGCGTAGATGATGTCGAGTTCGCCCGTCATGCGAGCAGCGCCCGACTTGGCCTCGACGACCAGAGTGTACGTGCCGGCCTCGGCCAGGGGAACATCGAACTCAAGGGGACGCGACTGCGTGCCGGTGAGGGTCACCGTCTCGTCCACCAGGACGTTGCCCGAGGGGTCCTTCAAGAGGACCTGCACTTCGCTGGTGCCGGCCAGCAGGGCGCCCTGAAGACTCAGGTTGCCCTCCGCGCGTTCCGCTCCGTAGCGGACCATCACGCTCTGGCTGTCGGTCTGGTTGGCGCCCGCCGCAGGGACGGCCGTGACCAGCGCAGGGGTCAGCACGTGGTTCTCGTCCACGGCGACCTGCACGCTCGCCTCATCGTCCTCCTTCTGGAGGCCGTCGCCCTTGCCGTCATCCACGACGGTCACGGTGACGTCGTACTGACCGCCTTGGGCGTACGCGTGCTTCACGCGGGCGTCGTCGACGTCCTGCACCGTGGTGCGGTTGCCGTCGCCGAAGTCGAAGACCCAGCGCGTCACGTTGCCGTCGGCGTCTCTCGAGGCTTGGGCGTCGAAGGTGAACTCCTCCCCCGCCCAGGCTCTGGTCCGGTCGGCATCCAGCGCAGCCACTGGCGCCCGGTTGCCCGAACCGCCATCCCAGCTGGTGCAACCAGCCAGCACAGCGGTGGACACCAGGGCCAGTGCCGCAAGGGCGCCAAACCGGGCGTTCGTTCGCTTGTTGTGTGGTGCCATAAGTCACCAGGCTTCTTGGCGACGGCCGGTCCATATAGGCGGTCTGGCGCATTGTTCGACACTTGGCATGGACGAATCCGGGCGCCTGGTGGGAGGGAGTGCAATAATCCTCTAAGCCAGCGAGCGGACCCACCGGATGCGAGGAACAATGAGGGTGAAAGAGCGCGCCCGGTGGGAGGCTTGGAGCGCGCCGCAGCGTGCTCCAAGCCAGCGAGCGAAGCCAGCGGGCCCACCGGGTGCGCAAGGACGAACGAAGTGAGGACGAGCGCGCCCGGTGGGATTCGAACCCACGTGATCCGCCTTAGGAGGGCGGTGCCTGAATCCAAGCTAGACTACGAGCGCAGTGAGGCTGGCCAGCCAAACCTGGACTTCAAGACTTCTGGGCCGGTTTGGACAGGTTATCCCGAGGCGTGCCTGAGCAACTCGTACACCAGGAAGGCGGGCCAGACGAGGGCCTTGAGGAACCCCACGACGCCTCCCCAGAAGCCGGAAGAGTCCTGGATGTAGTACACTGCGGCGCCGATGAAGCCGAGGAAGTAGATCCCGCCGAAGGCCGCGCCGTCCCGGTTGCCCATGCGGACCGTGACCGGCCTTCCCCGTCTTGAGCGTTGACCCTCGACGGCCGGTCCAGGGGAAAGCCAAGGTCCGAACGTCTTGCCTTAATCGCCGCGGGGTGTGGCCTCCTCGATGCGCACGGCGCTGGTGCTACTCCTCGCCTTCCCCGGTGTCAGCGCAGCAGGTCCTCTCCTGGTTGCCGTCCTCCCCGACCTCCCTGGCCCTGGCCCCGGCGACGAAGGGTTCGCCGTCGGCTGCATCGAAGCTTGTGACCTCACGGGTTCCTCCGTCAGCGACGGCGAGTCCTCGTGGACGTTTCCATCGGGCATCTCTCTCGTGTCAGGCGAAGTGCTTTGGATTGCCGGCAACCGGACGACCTGGG
>JBAZXE010000098.1:6068-7106 GCA_041659985.1 Thermoplasmatota archaeon
ACGACGGCCCGACCCCGGTCTTGGTGGCCAGCAACCTGCCACGCCTCGGCAACGACGGCGACGACTTGACCCTCATGGGCCCCGATGGCACAATCCTCGACGCCTTCGAGTTCGGCGACGGCACAGACTTCGATTCGCCTGCATCGCCCGGCCTCGTCCTGCAACGCCTGCGCAACGGCCCAGTCTGGCAAGACACCGATTCCTCCGCCGACTGGCGCACGCCCCGCTTGCACCGAATCGGGGAATCGGAGCTGGCCAGGCCGACTTTTGACGTCGAGAGTCTGACGCTCTACGCGTCTCCCGACTCATCCTTCGACACGCTGGTCCGACTCGTCGCCTTGGCCCGCGAACGCCTACACCTGCATGTGTACGAGTTCCGCTCCGCGGCACTTGCGGACGCCCTCGTCGCCGCCAAGCAGGCAAACCCCGCCCTCGACCTGCAAGTCCTGGTCGATGCAAATCCCGTGGGCGCCGGTCAGGAGGATCGGCACGCCACCGCCGACGCGCTGCGCCGCATCGAGGCGGTGGGCGGAGTCGCGACGCTGGCGGGCAATGGACGCTACGACGACCATCACCTCAAGGTCCTCGTTGCCGACGACGCCGTCGCGGTGCAATCCGAGAACTGGGTGCCCTCCGGCGTCCCGCAGGACCCATCGTGGGGCAACCGCGGCTGGGGCGTCGTCGTCCACGACGCGGCGGCCTCCGATTGGTTTGCCGCGTGGATGCAGGCCGACCGGAGCGCCTGGGACGCTCAGCCGTTCGAGTTGGCGTCCTACGACCCGACCTTCGTTGCCCCGGCTCGCGAGGCGGCGCGGACCGGTTCCTACGGGCCCGCAGTGGCCGCGAAGGATCTTGTTGGCCGGTTCCGGATTACGCCCGTTGTGGCGCCCGACCACACGCAGGACCCGCGCTTCGACCCGATTGCGATCCTGGCCTCCCATGCGACGCAGTTACTCGACGTGCAGCAGCTCGACCTCTCGACGTCGGGACGCAATTCCCTGGGCTGGTTCGGCGACGACCCGCTGGCCAACGCCATCG
>JBAZXE010000099.1:0-6925 GCA_041659985.1 Thermoplasmatota archaeon
TGGCATGGAACGTCGTGTGGATCAATGGCAGCAAGATGATGACTTGGTTCGGCTTGAAGTCATGGATGGTGCGTCGCGCCGGAGTCAAGGTCGGGAAGTTCGTCAGCCTTGGCCTGAACTGCCAACTCGACGTGCTGTTCCCGCAGCGCATCACCATCGAGGACGACGCCCTCATCGGCTACAACACGACCATCCTTTGCCATGGCTACATCCATGACGCGTACCAGCTGGGTGACGTGCGCATCGGTGCGCGCGCGAGCCTGGGCGCCAACTGCACAGTCCTCCCGGGCGTCACCGTCGGCGAGGGCGCGGTCGTCGGGGCGGGTTCCGTTGTGACGCGCGATGTGCCGACTGGAGAATTCTGGGCCGGTGTGCCGGCGCGTCGCGTGCGCGCGAAGGCCTGACGACGCCCACGCCTAAACCGCGGATCTCGCGGAAACCCGCGGAACCAGTCTCCGCGCGTTCCGCGGTCTCCGCGGTTTGGTCGTCGTCGGCGTCGTCAGCGGGTTCGGCGCGTAACCAAGTCGACGCGCGCCTGCAAGTCGCTGATCTCGTAGCCTTGGTACCATTGGCGTCGGCCGTTGGATGGATCCACGGCAAGCACCGGAGCGCCCGCCGTCGTCTCGACGGCTTTCTCCGCGCCCTTGGCCAATGATTCGGGCCCAGGCTTCTCGGTGGGTCCGCCGCCGACGCTGCGGGTTGAGCGCAACGGAATCTCCTTGAGGAACAGGACCAGGAACCATCCGAGCAGCATGAGCGGGGCCGCGAAGAGGAAGATGTGGCCCACGATATCGGCGAAGCCGCCCGTGATGGCGTCGCGCAGCTCGGGCGGGAAGTCCTTCACCGCCTCCGGGGTGGCGCTGAAGCTCGCGCCGATGCTGCGCGGGTCGACGCCGTTGCGCGCGGCGACGGGGACGACTTCGCGCGCCAAGTCGATGACGCGGCCGGCGAAGTAGGCGCCGAAGACGCCGATGCCGAAGACGCCGCCCATCTGGCGCAGGAACGTGTTGGCCGAGGTTCCGATGCCAAGGTCGCGCATTTCGAGGACGTTCTGCACGACGACGACCATGACCTGCATCGTCATGCCGATTCCAGCGCCGAGGAGGAACATGCCCGCGCCCACGAGCCACATCGAGGTGTCGGCCGTGATGGTGGAGAGCAACAGCAGGCCGGCGGCGCCGACGGGAAGGCCGACGACGGGCCAGCGTTTGTAGCGGCCAGTCTTGCTGATGAGAATACCCGAGACCGTCATGAAGGGGAACATGCCGCCCATCATGGGCAGCATGAGGAAGCCCGACAACGTTGCCGAGACGCCCGTGCTCATCTGCAGGTACGTCGGCAGGAACACGAAACCGCCGAACATCGCGGCGCCGACGAGGAAACTCACGGCCGAGCCGAGACGGTACTGGCTCGTGGCGAAGAGACGCGGCGGCAGCAACGCATGCGGGGTTCGGCGTTCGACCCAGAGGAATGCGGCGGAGAGGAGGGCCCCGGTGGCCAGCAGCGACGTGACGAGCCAGTCTCCGAGCGCCGCGTCGATGCCGGCGGTGGCGGCGCTTCCGTCCGAGCTGGCGCGGCCGATGCCGGGGAGCCAGCGCAGGTTGTAGGAATCGTCCCACGGCGCCGCTTGCCCGCCCCATGTGAGGCCGAGGATGAGGGCCGAGGTGCCGAGGGCCAAGAGCGTGAACCCGGCGAAGTCGACCTTCTCCTTGCGGCGATTGAACGGCAGGCGGAGCACAACCTGCGTGATGAAGAGCGCCGGGATGCCGATGGGGAGGTTGATGTAGAACACCCAACGCCAGGGTGCCACGCCCCACAGGTGTAGGTGGTCGACGATGAGGCCGCCGAGGGCGGGGCCGACGACCATGGAGACGACGAAGACGGCGCCCATGAGGCCCATGTATTTGCCGCGCTCGCGGGGGCTCAGGATGTCGCCGATGATGGCGAAGGCGAGACTCATGATGCCGCCGGCGCCGATGCCTTGGATTCCGCGCGCGACGACGAGGAACATCATCGTGGGCGACAGGCCGACGAGGGCAGACGCGGCGAGGAAGAGGCCGATGGCGACCTGGAACATCACCTTGCGGCCGTAGATGTCGGAGAGTTTGCCCCACAGCAGGATGGTGACGGTGGAGGTCAGCAGGTACGACGTGACGACCCAGGTGAGCTGGCTTTGGCCGCCGAGATCGCCGACGATGCTGTTGAGCGCCGTGTTGACGATGGTCTGGTCGAGGGCCGAGAGAAACATCCCCAGCATCAGGCCGGAGAAGACGAGGAGGATCTGCCGGTGCGTGAGTTGGACGCCGGGATTGGCGGCGGCGTCGGGCAGGCCCGCGGGCGGGGCTTCCATCAGACTCCCTCCGGGGAATCGAGGCGGAGGCGTAGCGTGTACAGGGCCTTGGCCAACCCGGCAGCCTCGGCGGCGGGAAGGCCGGAGAGGCGTTCGCCGACGCGGGCCTCGAGGGCCTGGCGGGCTTGGCGCATGAGGTCGCGGCCGCCGCGCGTCAAGGCGAGGGCGATGCGGCGGCGATCACCCTCGACGCCGGCGCGCTCGACGAGGCCGCGCTCGACGAGGAGGTCAACCATCTTGCTGGCCGCAGGGGACGAAATGCCAAGGTCGTCGGCCAGGTCAGAGAGGCTGCGCGTCGGTTCGCGTTGGATGAAGTGCAGGAGACGGAACTGCGCCATGGAGAGGCCTGCCGGCTTACGCTCGCGCAGTTCGGACCGGATGAGACAGAGCAGGCCAAGTCCGGCGTCGACGGCGGCAGCCGGCAGGCTTGGCTCGGGGGCGGTCAGGCTAGCGGCAGGGCGGGGGACCGTCCGTGGCACGTTAACCAAGTTAACAATTGACCTAGTTAACGATTAGGACCGGACGCTGCGGTCGCTCAAGAATCTGGAGGGCTACACCGATGCGGCGGCAAGTCCAAGACGGACCGCCCGGAATGCCCGGCATGGCCCGCCAAGCCCGCGAACCAGCCCTTTCCCTCGTCCTGCAGGTGCCGGCCGCCGAGCCCCTCGAGGCGCAGAGCCATTTCATCGACAAACTCTCCTTCGAAACCGATCCGTCCGACGTCCACGCCGACTTGGGCAAAGGCGCAGGCGGGTTCCTGGTCCTAGACTGCCGTCGACCCGAACAGTACGCCGAAGGGCACATCCCGGGCGCGCTCAACCTGCCGTACCGGACCATCTCTCCGGACGGCACGGCGCACCTGCCGAAGGACAAGACCCTCGTGACCTACTGCAGCAGCTGGCACTGCAACGCCAGCACCAAGGCGGCCTTGCAGCTCTCCGCCCTGGGCTTCCGCGTCAAGGAGATGCTGGGCGGCATCGCGGCGTGGAAAGACGAAGGCTACGCCGTCGAACTCGGCCCCGGCGCGGGCGTTCTGCCGAAGGCCAAGCTGGCGCGAATCTAAGCCGACCTTGCGGGAACCGAGTTCTTCATGATCTTGACGGCCGAGACGATGGCCCAAATCCAGCCGACGAGGACAATTGTGAGCACCAGCTGCAGGATTCCCTTGACCAGCAGGGACCGTTTGCCGACGTAGCCTGCGATGATGGTCCCCACACCTGGCAACAGGATGACGTTGACGATGAGGCACAGGATGGCAGGGGTCTGCTCGATGACGGGGTAGTCGGGATATTGCGGCGGCATCTGCCCTTGAACCCGGGTGAGCCCGGTTCAGGCTTTCCCTTGCCGAAGGATTCGCACGGCCTTGGCGTCCAAGGCCCAATGCCCGCCCTCGGCGTCCTCGGCGTAGCGCTTGAGCTGCGTGAGAAGGCCGTCGACGTCGATGCCCCACTTCCTCGGGCGATGCGGTTCGAGGCGGGCCTGCACGTTGGCCCAATGGTTGCGCACGCCGGCTGCAATCTTGCGACCGTGCTGGTGCAGCATCGCGGCGCTCATGATGAGGCCCTGCAGGAACACCTTGTCGTCCTCCTCGAGGCCCATCCACAGGGGTTCCCACGACTCATGAGCGTGCCAGTGGTGCCCCTCGTTGTACAGGTGGATGCCCTCGTCGAGGCGCGGGTCGTCCCAGGGTCTTGCGACCGGGGCCGCCGACGGATGGCGGCGACGGTTGATGGCCCCAGTCATGGGGCGCAGATGACGCAGAGGCCTTTCACGATTCCGCCGATTGTGTCCGGCCGTCGCCGCCGCCTCGGATTACCGTCCGCGCCTTCTCCCGTCCCCCAGACTCTGCGGAATCTGAGTTGTCACTGCGGAATCTGCGCTCCAAACGGTTATCTCTGCCACAACCCGATTGGGTGCAGGTTCCCCGATGGACGCCTGCAAGAACCATTCCGACCACGCGCATCATCACGCCCACGGCTGCGGCCACTACGAAGTCCAGCACGACGGCCACAAGGACCACTTGCATGACGGCCACTTGCACCACCAGCACGGCGACCACGTCGACGACCACACCTTGCTCGTCTCGCACAGCCACCCCGAGGCGTGCACACCGACGCACGAATGCGGCGTGCACCCGAAGACGCACAAGCACGGCGCCGGCTGCGGCCACGCGGCGGTCCCGCACGGCAGCCACACGGACTACTGGGCGCGCGGGCATCTGCATCACAGCCACGACGGGCACTGCGACGACCACGGCAAACTCCCGTCGACCAAGTGATTTGACGGTTTGCCGTGATTTGACGGATGTTGTCAATCCGGCGAATCGGTGTGAAATCCGGCGAATCAGTAGGGGCGCTTGGGCGTTCCCTTCGCCGCATCGAAATTGAGCCACACTTTCACGCCGCACCACTTGTTGCCTTCCGGACAGCACGCCTCGACGGACTGCTGCAATGCGGGCGGCTGGGCGGCGGCGACGAACGAGCACGGCGGACCAATCCAGGCGGTCAGTTCCGGGTGGACCGCCTGCACCTGGCGCAACTCGTCGAGGGAAGCGTCGAAAATCTCCTTCTGCGCATTGAAGCAGAGCCGGAGCCGCCACTTGTGCACGAAGGAGAGCAGGTCGCCGGATTGGTGGAACGTGAGGTTGGTGGCGTTGGGCAGCAGGTAGGCCGCATCCTCATCCGGAATCCCATGTGCGCGAAGGGCCGTCATGGCGTCCCACAGGGCGCCGATGGCCGAATCGAACAGGCGCTTGCACTCCGCGTCGCCGGCGATGATGTCGGGGGTGTAAACGTCCGGCTGCGGCGTCAGGAGGCGGTGAATCTGCGGCCGCGAACCCGGCGTCATGCGGTGGCGCTGGTCCTGCGCGTAGGCGGTGAGGCTGAGGCGCTTGCGGAACGTATAGTGGACATGGCGCAAGCTGCGCAGCACCGGGCTGTGGTCCCACGTGTTGAGCGTGTCGTTCCACACGGCGTTGCGTCCCGGGTCAAGGACCCGCGCCAAGAGTTCCTTGGCCGGGAGCGTGGAGCCGGTGACTTCGCGCACTGCATCGACGACCAGGCGGCTGGCGTCGGGCGTGTGGTGGACGAGGACGCTGCGCGCCTTGGCGTCGAGCGGGGGCAAAGGCGCGTCGCCGGCAAGCGCCCACTCGGCATGCTGGGCCCGGGCGCGCGGCGATTCCTGCGCCTGGTCCATGAAGGCGGCGTCAATCTTGCGGACCTCCGCAGCCATGGCCTCGACGACGGCGCGGGCCTCGGCGGGAGCGGATGATGCCTCGCACATGCGCAGGTAGCGCAGCAGGACGATGCCGCTCACGGTGTGGTAGAGCTGTGTTGCGGCGGCGATGGGGATGACGTAGCGCGCCATCTCCTGCGCCTTCTTCTCCGCCTCTTTCAGGGACTCCTTGTCGGACTGCCCCTTGACTTTGCCGATGGCCGCCATGACGCGGTGGTTGGGGGCGACTAGGCGTTCGCGCAGGGCGTGGTAGGCTTCCCAGGCGTGCCGCACACCGTCCCGGTAGATTCCAAGCGCGACCGGGTCGTTGCGGACGGAGGCGGGGGCGTGCACGTCGGCGCGCTTCATCTCGACGTAGCGTTGGCTCTGCTGCTCCGAGTTGTAGAAGATGTGGTTGTGGAAGAACGACTCCACGACGTCCCGGCTCACGTCCTCGAGGGCGAAGACGAAGGTGGGGTGCTGGAACGGCGTGTGGTGGCCCGCCTCATAGATGGAGTGCGCCAAGGCGGCATTGCCTTCAGCGCGGATGCGGGCCTGGTTGGCAAACTCCTGCAACGCCGCACGCAAATCGTCGGTCGGAAGTTGCAGAAGGAGCGCCTCAACGCGGATGATGCGCTGGTCGTGCGGGATATCGAGGCGGCCAATCTCGGCCAGCTCCGCCTCGAGGTGGGGCAACGCGCCAAGCAAGGTGGTGCGGCTGCGCTCGCCTTTCGGGGTGATGCGGCCGACGAACTCGAAGTCGGCGGCGTAGCAGGTCCGGGCCGAGGCGACGGCCAACTGGTACGGGTCCTTCGTGTAGGCGACGAGCCGGACACGGGGCTCGACGAACCGGATCTCCCGGGCCTCCTGCGCCGCCAGGGTTTTTCCCACGGTTCGACCCATGGCCGGCGGCGGGTTTCAAGGCTTGGGGTCGAAGGCGCTTCGCCCTTCGAACCCGAAGTGCGACCTTCGGTCGAACGGTCGGGGGCGCGGCCCCCCGTCCTTATCCCCCAGCGCTGAGGGGACCGCGGCCCCCCGGACGCCCTTGCCTGGGTCTTGCCTGGGTCAGGCCGCTCTGCCGAGTTGCCGCCGCCGACATTGCCATATACATCATCCCTGTGGAACGGTTGTGCCTAAGGAAGACGTGGACGAAGCCGAGGTCCCAGTGGACCCGGCCGTCACCAAACCCCCGCTCGAGGATGCCGAAGCCCTGCTGGACGACGCCGAGGAAGACCTCGGCCCCGCGGACGAGGAATCCAGTGGGATGGAGTCGGACGAGGCGGTCAACCGCTACCGCATGCCCGACGGCCGCAACCGCGAGATGTTCGCCATCGCGGACCAGCTCATGGGCGCCTCCAAGCT
>JBAZXE010000100.1:0-6841 GCA_041659985.1 Thermoplasmatota archaeon
CGCGTACATGGCGGTCTGCCGGACCCGGTCATCGCCTGGCAGACCGCCATGTACGCGTCGTCCACGTCGGGGCGCTCCTCGCGGTCAACCTTGACGTTCACGAACGCCTCGTTCATCAGCGCCGCCACGTCGGCGTCCTCGAACGATTCGTGCGCCATGACGTGGCACCAGTGGCACGTGGCGTACCCAATGGACAGGAACACCGGCACATCGCGCCGCTTCGCCTCGGCGAACGCCGCCTCGCCCCACGGCCACCAATCCACCGGGTTCGCTGCGTGTTGTTGCAAGTAGGGGCTTGGTTCCGCCGCGAGGCGGTTGCGCGGGGCCGACGAGGCCTGGGCCATCGTCCGACCTAAAGCCCGCCGCCATTTGGCCATGCCTGCAACAGCAACAAACAAGGAATCCACGGAAACCACGGAAATCGTTTCTCGTCAGAGTTCCGTGCATTCCGTGGTTTCCTTGTCTAAGGGGTCGAAATCGGCGGTCGCCGACCGTGGCCTTGAAGAACGCCTGCCTCGTCGCAGGGTCCATGAGCCTCTCCGTCAAGGAGATCACCAAGGGATCCGGCGAGACCGGCGTCTTCGGCGAGATTTTCGTCGGCCTCGGCCTCCTCATCGGCCTCGGCGGCATCGTCCTGGCCGTCCTGCACGGCACCGGCTTCTTCGACGACTCCCCCGCTGGAGCTGTCGCGGCGCGCAACGACGCCTTCAGCCTGTGGTTCCTCCTCGTCATCGAGGGCATCGGCTTCACCGTCTTCGGCGTCATGATCCTGGTCTCGGGCTGGGACCGCACGCACCACCCGGACGAAGTCCACTAAGCACGAAACGGGCTCAGCCTTCGACCTCGCGCGTCTTCGGGGACTTCCTAGCCCTTCACGCGTCCAATCAGGCTGAACCCGCCGCGGGTCGCCTGAGCCTGCGCGATGACGAGTTCGCCGACTTTGCCGGTGCGCTCCACGAGAGTCCCATCGCATGGATACGAGCAGATGCCCGTGATGGTGGCGACGTCCAGGACATCCGGTGGGCCCGGGTAAGGGTCCGGCGGGTGGAATCGCTGCGCGTCGAGGATCTTCGCCTCATGCCCCCGCGCCAGGTGTTCGCGCAGGACTGGGCGGTCCTCGGAGACCCACTGCCGGGCCTGCGCCAGGCCGCTGGCGAGGAAGCGCGGCTCGAGGGGGGCCGCAAAATCGAGGCGGAAGTGCCCGCCGCCGCGCACCTCCGGGTTGCGCGTCATCGGCGGCGCGTTGGCCCCGTGCAGGGCCGCCATCAGGAGGTGCATGGCCGTGTGGGCGCGGCTGGCGTCGAGGCGGCGGTCGGCGTCGAGTTGGCATTGCGCTTGTTCGCCGACGTTGGGTACCGTGCCGCGCAGTTGGTGCCACAGGATGCCGTCGCGCTGGAAGACGCGCTCGAGCTTGCGTTTCTCGCCGGTGAGCCAGATGGTGCCCTTGTCGGCGGGTTGCGGGTGGCGGTGGAAGACGCTGGCTGGCGCGAACAGGCTGCGGTCGAGCGCGAAGGCGGCGCCCTTGACGGCGACAACCTTGGCTAGCGCGGTGGAGCGGCGCGGTTCGGTGATCCAGAGCCGTTCAGTCGAGACTCCGTCCACGCACCGGCCAGACGCACCACGGATTTCACCGATTGCCCACGACGAAACAGGAATTGCCGGGAGTTCGGGGACACCGACTCCCCGTTCTCCCCGTAATCCCTGTTTGGTAAGGAGCGGGCGGGTCGGCCACGCTTTAAATCGCCCCTTCTTGGCCGTGGCGTGGCAGACAAGACCGACGCCGTCATGGAACTCGCCAAGCGCCGCGGCTTCCTGTGGGCCTCCTATGAGGTCTACGGCGGCGCAGCCGGCTTCTACGATTACGGCCCGCTCGGCGCCGCGATGAAGAAGCGCTTCGAGGACCTGTGGCGCCACGTTTTCGTGCGCACCGAGGCGACGCCCATGGCGGAGATCTTCTGTCCCCGCGTCACGCCGGAGGAAGTCCTTGCCGCCTCGGGCCACGTCGCCGAGTTCACCGACATGGTCGTCAAGTGCGTCAAGGGCCACCCCAGCCGCGCCGACCACCTCGTCACCGCTGCGGGTTACGTCGGGAATTCCGGCGTCCTCAAAGCCCCCGAACTCGACGAACAGATTGTCCAGCTCAAGGCGAAATGCCCGACGTGCGGCGAGACCAAGTTCTCCCCGGCGGCGCGCCAGAACCTGATGAACCAGACGGAGATTGGCCCCGGCTCCGGCCGCGTCGGCTACCTTCGCCCCGAGACGGCACAGGGCATCTTCACCGACTACCCGCTCCTATTCCGCCACTTCCGTGAGAAACTCCCCTTCGGCGTCGTGCAGCTCGGCGGCAGCAACCGCAACGAAATCTCGCCCCGCCAAGGCATGCTGCGCCTGCGCGAGTTCTCCATGATGGAGGCCGAGGTCTTCTACGACCCCGGCGCCAAGACGCATCCCCGCTTCTCCCAGGTCGCCGGCCGCAGCGCCACGTTCGTCCCCAATTCCGACGAGAAGGACCACGTCCTCACCTTCGGCGAAGCCGTCAAGACTGGCATGGTCGCCAATGAGGCCCTCGCGTATTGGTTGGCCCGCACGCAGGAGTTCCTCCTCGCCGCCGGCATGGACCCAAAGCGGCTGCACTTCCGCCAGCACCTCAAGAACGAGATGGCGCACTACGCCGCCGACTGCTGGGACGCCGAATTCCACTCCGACCGCTACGGCTGGGTGGAGTGCGTCGGCATCGCCGACCGCGGCAGCTACGACCTCACGCAGCACGCCAAGCACTCGGGCACCGACGGCAAGCACCCTCTCACCGGCGCGACCGTGCGCAAGCCGAACGCGGAATTCATGCGCGCCCTCGCCCCCCAGGAACCGTTCGTAATCACCTCGTCCACCTTCGCGCCGACGAAGAAGTTCTTCCCGACGTTGAAACAGAAGGCGAAGGCCGCCGAGTGGGCCATGCAGATGGCAAGTCCTTACTGCGCGGCCGCCAAGGCCAAAGGTCTCGACACGGCGGAGTGGCCCGAACGTGCGGAACGCTACCTCATCACCGAGAAGGAAGTCTCGCGCACGGCCGCCACGGCCCCGCTCACCGTCGACGTCGGCGGCGAGTCCGTCGTCATCCCCGCGGATTGCTACGAGACGGTCCAGATTGAGGCCACGGTCCAGGGCCGCCGCATCGTGCCGTGCGTCATTGAGCCCTCCTTCGGCGTCGACCGCATTCTCTACGCCCTCTGGGAACACGCGCACGAGTCCGGCGAGAAGAACGGCGAACCCTACGTGCGCCTGCGGCTCAGCCCGCAGGTCGCGCCGATCCAAGTCGCCGTCCTGCCCTTGACGAACAAGGATGGGCTGCCGGACAAGGCCGAGGAGCTCGACTGGACGCTGCGCGCCGCCGGCTTCACCACGGACCGCGACGAATCCGGCAACATCGGTCGCCGCTATGCGCGCCAGGACGAGGTCGGCACTCCGGTATGCGTCACGATCGACGTTGAGAGCATGCAGGACGGTGCCGTCACGGTGCGCGACCGCGACACGACTGCGCAGAGCCGCGTCCCTATCGCGGGGCTCGTCGAGCACCTGCGCAAGACCCTGGGCTGACCGACCGCCGACGAAACAGGGATTACGGGGAGTTCGGGGAACTGTGACCCCGGGTGCTTCCGGAAATCCCTGTTTGGGAGTGGTGGTATCGAAACGAGACTAACTTCCAGCCGTCTGCCGGACTCGCTCGAACATGAGGATGGCCGCCGCCGCACTAACGTTGAGCGACAGGTCGCCGCCCGGCGTCGGGATGCACACCTTGGCGTCCAACTGGTCGAGCGTCTGCTTGGACAGGCCTTCGTGCTCGGAGCCGAGAACGAGGCACACAGCGCCAGTCATCTTGAGTTTCCACGGCGCCTTGCCACCGTTGGCGTCCGCGCCGACGACCCAGATCCCCTCGCGCTTGAGTGTCGACAAGGCCGAGCCGAGCGACGAGACCTGGGCGACGGGCAGCAGGGAGAACGCGCCGGAGGCGGCTTTCGTGGCGCCCGCGCCGATGACGGAGGTGCCGCGTTCGGGGACGATGAGGCCCGTGACGCCAGCCAGGAGGGCGCTGCGGGCGACGGCGCCGAGGTTCTGCGGGTCCTCGATTCCGTCGACGGCCACGATGAACGGTTCCTGACCACGCTTGCGCGGTGCCTCGATGAGGTCCTTGACGGAGTGGTTGGGAAGAGGGGCCACGATGGCGCCGACCCCCTGGTGGAACGTCGAGCCGATGAGCCCGATGAGCTCGTGCGAGTTGACGTAGCGGTAAGTGATGCCGCGGCGGGCGCATTCTTCCTGGATGGGCTTGAACCCGGGGTCCGAGGAGGTCTCGCGCGCGAAGAGCACGGAGTGGACCTGGCGGTCGCTGCGCAGCGCCTGCAAAACGGCGTGCCGCCCGGAGATTCCTTCGCGTTGCACAAGCCGGCCAAGCCGGCCTACGCCATAGCCGTGCCGCCCAGGGACGCCTGCGATCCGCGTGGTGGGCCGAAGCGCGAACCGACTTCGACCTCGAGTAGTCCAAACTCGGAGTCGAGCGCCTGAACCAGATCCTGCAGGGCGGCCACGTGGGTGGCGCGGTCGCGGTTGACGCGGGGGGCATCGGCGTCGCGCGGCAGCCATTCCGGCGCCATCAGCGAGGCGACGGTCGGGAGGCCGGGGGCCCACTGCGCCAGTCGCGTGGCGCCGATGCGGCTGCGGCCCTGCCGGTCCACGCGCGTCGCGTACGAGTACAGCGGATTGGACAGCAGCACGTCGTCCAGTGCAGCGCAGACGACGTTGCGCGCCATCCAGTCGGCCACGATGGCGGTCGGGACGAGCCAGCCCGGCGCGTCCGGGCAATCCAACACGAGAAGCAGCTCATCGTGCGAGGCCGCCAGCGAGGTCTTGGTGAATCCTTGCGCGGGATCCAGCCGCACCACGGCGCCGCCGCCGAAGAGCTCGAACGGCAGGTCCGCCTCATCCCAGAACGGCGTCTCGGTGACGAGGTGGATGGAGCCAAAGCCATGCCAGCCGGGCGATTTGGCGGCGTCGACCAATCCCCGCAACGAGAGAGTCATGCGTCGTCGCCCTCGAGGGGAGTCGCAGGAGGCGCGGGGATGGGTGCCAGGGACGGGCGAGTCGGTCGCGGAGCCGGAAACGGGTCTTCGGGGAAGACGACGACGTCGAGGGCTTTGCCTCTCTTGGGCGGAAGGGCCGAGGGCAGGCCGACGAGTTTGCGGCTGTTCCAGGTGGCCATGCGGATTAGAGCCTCGACGGGCACGCGGGGGAACCAGGCGCGCAGCAACCCCAGTTCGGCGAGAAGATTGCCGTCGTGCAGCATCCCGTTGTCGGTGCCGATGGCGACGGTGACTCCCGCGTCCACCATGCGGTCGAGGGGGGTCTTGTGGCCGTAGTAGGCGTTGCTGCGGGGGCACACGACGACCGGGATGTCGGCGTCCGCGATGGCCTGCAGGTCGGCTTTCGTGGCCTGGGTGGCGTGGACGAGGAAGGTGGGGGCGAGGGCCACCACGGCGTCGATGTCCTCGCGCTTCGCCTCGCTCACATGCAGTGCGAACGGCTTGTGCAAGCGGTGGCAGACTTCTGCCCACGCCTCGGCGTCGCCAGGGTCCTTGAAGTCACGCAGCGCCGAAAGGCCGATGCCGTCGGCCTCCGCCACGAGAGCCTTTGCCTCGGCATCGTCAAACGTGTTGGTGGCGGGACGCCCCAGGATGAATGGCTCGACCGTCAAGTCCGCCGCGATGGAGCGCAGGAACCGCACGCCGCCCAGCCCGCCTTCGCGGAAGTCCAGGAAGCGCGTCGTCCCGATCGCGGCCATCTCCTGCGTGTACTGCTCGATGCCGGCCTTGATGTCGGCGGCGGCGCCTTGCGCGAGGTGGCGCTGCTTCCATCCGCCGGGGCCGACCAGTTCGGGCACGCTGCGCGGCTTGTCCGGCAGGTCGCGCAGGAACGCATCAGCCACGTGCGTGTGGGCGTTCACCGGCGACGGGACGATCCAGCCCGTGGCGTCGGGGCGAGCCGGGGCAGGCCCTTCGCCCCAGTCGATGACGCGGCCGCCTTCGACCTCGAGGTACCCCGCGACGGCGGCGTCGGCCAGGAGGAGCCGGCCAGCGAACAGGGGCACGGACGCGCGACGGGGCAAGGCGACAAAAGCCTGAGTGTAGCCAAGGGCAGCGTTTTCTCCGCCGCACTGGTTCCCCCACTGTGCCTGGGCACGTTCTGGCCATCGATGAGGGCACGACGGGAGTCACCGTCTTGGTCCTGGACGGCCGGCGGCGAATCGTGGGACGTGCGTATCGCGAGATTGCCTGCGCGTTCCCGCGCCCCGGCTGGGTCGAGCAGGACGCCGAACAGGTCTGGGACGCCACGCTCGCGGCCGCATCCGCCGCCCTCAAGGCGGCCAAGGTGCAACACAGAGGCATCGCGGCCATCGGCATCGCCAACCAGCGCGAGACCACGCTGGTCTGGGACCGCAAGACCGGCCGCCCTGTTGCGCCCGCCATCGTGTGGCAGGACCGCAGGACCGCCGCGCGCTGCCGCGAATTGCAGCCCGACTGGCAAGATGAGGTGCGCCGTCGCACCGGCCTCGTCATCGACCCCTACTTCTCCGCGACCAAGCTGGAATGGCTCCTGCGCGAGCGGCGCATCCGTGACCGGGCGGAATCCGGCCGTCTGGCCTTCGGCACCATCGACTCCTGGCTGGCCTGGAATCTCACCGGACGCCACGTCACCGACCCGACGAACGCCAGCCGGACCCTGTTATGGGACATCCACAAGGGCGCGTGGGATGCGGAACTCCTCGAACTCTTCGGTGTCCCCGAGAGAT
>JBAZXE010000101.1:0-6788 GCA_041659985.1 Thermoplasmatota archaeon
TGAGGCCGCGACTGCGCATGCGGCGGTCCAGCGTGGCGCCGTCGACCTGCTCCAGGGTGCGTCGCTCGTCCTCGACGCCTTCGATGCGCAGGCGCTTGGTGAACGGCTTGGCCAAAGCGGCCTGGTCGGCCTGCACGCGGATGAGCCCCTTGACGCGGTGCGCGTCGTGGATGCCCCACGCCGTTGGTTGCTCGATGGCGACGTCCCCGGCCAACACGACGCAGGGGCGCGGGATGCGCATGTCGTAGGTGCCGAAGATGGATTCGTACTGGATGCGGAAGGCGAAGCCCTCCGTCGCGATGGAGCGCACGCCGACGACGCATGGCAGGTCGAGCTGGCCGGCCACGGCCGCGAGGGTGCCGGTGAAGCCGCCGAACTCGGACCACGCCGGGCCGATGACGACATCGAACGGCCCATAGTGACGGTACACATCGGCGATGAGACTGGCTCGCGCCGCCGCGTCGCCCTCGTAGCCCTGCGCGCCCTCGATGAGGACGCCTTGGTCGATGCCGTGCGACAGGGCCTCGCGCAGGACCCATTCGCCCGCGCCCCGGTCGACGTGCAGGCCGATGATCTCGGCGCCGGCCGCCTGCAGCTGCTTCGCCAGGACAATGGCCTGGGCGCTGGGCTGCGACAGGATGCGCTCCACGCCCTCAATGTCGAGGGTGCCGGTGGCGCGCTTGACGCGCAGCTTGCCGGAGTAGGCGCCGTTGATTGGCACCAGGACACGCAGGCGGCCCATTAGGCGCGGGCCTCCTCGGCCAGGAGCTCACGGGCGATGATCATTCTCTGGATCTCGTTCGTCCCTTCGTAGATCTCGGCGATGATCTGGTCGCGGAACGCCTTGTCGATGCCGTAGCGCATCTTCAGGCCGTCTCCGCCGAAGAGTTGCAGGGCGCGCTCGCCGGCGCGTCCGCTCATCTCGCTGCAGAAAATCTTGACCGAGGCCGCGGCGCGGCTGACTTTCTCGCGCAGCACGCGAGGGACGGGTTTGCCGTTGGCGATGAGGTCGTAGTATTCCTGCACCAAGACGGCGGCGTGGTAGACGGCGTACTGGGCCATGTGGATCTCCGCCGCGGTGTCGGCCAGCATCCACTGGATGGACTGGTTTTTCCCAATCGGCTTGCCAAAGCGTTCGCGTTGGTTGGCGCGCGCCACCATGTCCTCGAGCAGGCGCTTGGTGCCGCCCAGCGTGGCCGACGCCAACCCGACGCGGCCGCCATCCAACACGGTGAGCGCGACGATGAAGCCCTCGCCGACGTTCCCCAGCACGTTGTCCTTGTGGACGCGGCAGTTGTCAAAAATGATCTCGGCGGTGTTGCTGTGCCGGATGCCCAGCTTGTCCTCGATGGTCCCCACCGTCATGCCGGGCGTGCCCTTCTCGACGATGAAGGCCGTGACGCCGCCGTGGGCGCCGAGGACGGCGTCGGTGACCGCGAAGACCACCAAGGTGTCCGCGAAGTTTCCGTTCGAGCACCAGATCTTGGTCCCGGAGATGACGTAGTGGTCGCCATCCTTCTTCGCCTGAGTCTTGATGCTGGCCGCGTCCGATCCCGCCGTCGGTTCGGTGAGCGCGAACGCCGCAAGTTTCTGTCCATTGGCAAGAGGGCGGAGATATTTCTCGCGCTGCGCCGCGTTGCCGAAGAGGTAGATGGGCATCATGCCGATGCCCGTGTGGGCGCCCACAATCGTGCCGATGCTGGCATCGATGGAGCCGACCTCCTCGTTCATGACGCAGTAGCCGATTTCCCCAAGTCCGCTGCCGCCCCACTCGCGCGGGATGGGCATGCCGAACAATCCTTTCTGCTGCATCTTCTTGATGAGGTCGAGGGGCGAGGCGCCGCCATGACCAGACCAGTCGTCCTTGGGGAGGAACGGTTCAATCTCGTTTCGCATGAAGGCCCGGCAGCTGCGCTGCAGCAGGCGATGCTCTGGCGAGAACTCGAACTCGAAGCTCAAGCGGATTCTCCGGATTGGTGGCGCAGGCGGATTTGCCGGATTTGGTCGTCCCTCAAGGAAGAACCGAATCCGGCAAATCGGGCGCTGGTCATCCGTCGAATCCTCACTTGCCCTTGAACTCGGGGCTGCGCTTCTCGATGAACGCCGTGATGCCTTCGACGAGGTCCTCGGTGGAGGCCAGGCGGGCGGCGGCGTCGGCTTCGCCCTTGAGGGCGGCCTCGCGGCTCGGCGCGCGCAGGCCGTTGTTGATGGCGGCCTTGGCTTCGTACACAGCGAGCGGGGCGCCCTTGTGGATGATGGCGCGCGCGATGTCGATGGCAGCGCGCACCTCTTCGCCGTCGGGCACGATCTTGTTGACCAGGCCGATGCGCTGCGCCTCCTGCGCGTTGATCATCTGGCCAGTGAAGATGAGCTCCTTGGCCTTCGAGGCGCCGATGAGGCGCGGCATGCGCGTCGAGCCGCCCCACGCCGGGATGAGGCCAATCCACACCTCAGGCTGGCCATAGCGCGAACGGTCGCTGGAGATGCGGATGTCGCAGGCCATGGCGAGTTCGCAACCGCCGCCGAGGGCGAGGTTGTTGACGGCTGCGATGACCGGCTTGCGGCAGTCTTCGACGGCGTTGAAGGCTGCGTGGCCGAGGTCGACGATCTCCTTGGCCTGCTGCGGGTTGAGGCCGGCGAAGGCCTTGAGGTCGGCGCCCGCGCAGAACGCGTGGTTGCCGGCGCCCGTGAGGACGATGGCGCGGACTTCGTCGTTCTTGCCCAGTTCATCGAACGTCGTCTTGATCTCCTTCAGGACGGCGAGGCTGAGGGCGTTGACGGGGGCGTGGTCGAGGGTGACGACCGCGGTCTTGTTGTCGATCTTGACCTTGAGGTATTCAGCCATGGTTGCTCACTTCGGGAAGTCGGGGCACTTGTAGATTTGATGGTAGAGGCTTACTTGTTCGTGTAGTCGTAGAAGCCGCGGCCCGATTTCTGTCCGAGGCGACCGGCGGCCACAAGCTGCTGGATGATCTGGACGGGGCGCTGCGGCACGACGCCACCCTGCTGCTCCCGGATGCTCTTCCCCGCGTGCAGGAGCACGTCGAGGCCGATGAGGTCGGCTAGGGCCAACGGACCCATCGGCATGCCGGCGCCGGCCTGCATGGCGAGGTCGATGTCCTTGGGCTTGGCGACGCCTTCCTCGTAGCAGGCGAAGGCTTCCTGCAGCATCGGCGCCAGGATGCGGTTGACGAGGAACCCCGGGCATTCCTTCACCAGGACGGGCAGGAGCGGGTAACGCTGGTTCCGCATCGGGGCGAGGAAGTTGATGAGGTCCTCGACGATGTCGGCGCGTGACTCGATGCCAGGGATGATTTCGATGAGCGGCAGCGTCGTCGGGGGGTTGAAGAAGTGGATGCCGAGGAAGCGGCCGCGGCGGTTGGCGGGCAGCGCCGAGGCGAGGTCCGAGATGGAAAGGGTGCTCGTGTTGGAGGCGATGACGCAGTGGTCGCCGACCTTGGTGACGAGCTCCTGGAAGATCTTCTTCTTGAGTGGCGCGTTTTCCGGGGCGGCCTCGATGACCAGCTCGACCTTGTCGAAACCGTCGAACGTCGTCGTGGTCTTGATCTTCGACAGCACGCGTTTCTTGCGGGCCTCGTCGTAGGTCGGTTTCAGGGTCTCGCGGACCTTCGCCTTCTGCTCCTCGGTGAGCTGGACGCCGGTCTTCTCCTCGAAATCCGCAATGGCTTTCGGAGCCTTGGCAGCGTGGAACTTGATGAGCTCGTCAAGGTCCTGCTCGATGACCTTGAGGCCGCGGGCAAGGGCGGCATCGTCGATGTCCTTGAGGACGACGTTGACGTTGTTGAGGGCGAGGACCTCGGCGATGCGGGCACCCATGACGCCCGCCCCCAGGACGGCGGCGCGGTCGACGAACAGGACCATCTCGAAACTCCGGGGACCGGCAAGCCGGGTGCACGTCGCAACCGAAAACGCGGGGATAACGGTTGCGTCGAATCGAGGGCCGATTCATTCCGGAAATGTTGACTGGTTCACTTGCGCCAAGTCCAGGTTCCAAGTTTTGCCAGTTTAGCCCCGCGAACCCGCCTGGGCGGGGCCAAGCCTTTCATGCCTTGTCGTGCAATGCATGGCGATGGCAAAACCTACCAAGCCTCGAGCCAGCCAGAAGGGCGCCAAGGCGTCCTCGAAGAAGCCGGCGCGCAAGGCCCCGAAGAAAGCCCTCTCGAAGCCCAAGGCCGTGAAGGCGAAGACCGCCAAGCCGCGCCCCAAGGCCAAGAAACCGGCCGCGACCCGCGTCGAGGCCTCGGCGATGCCCGAGCACGCCGTCTCGAAGGCGGCCGCCCGCCGCGCCGTGGCTAGGCCCACCAAGGCCCACCACGAGAACCAGGAGGCACACGCCGACCACGACCACCAGGACCCGCGCCTGGCTGGCATCCCCGGCGTCAACCACGAAGGCCAGAAGGTCCAAGTGGAGAACTACGGCCAGTTCAAGAACAAGGTCGTGGGCCGCCTGGACAAGCCGATCAACTGGTTCCGCCGCAGCGCCAAACCCAAGCAGTGATTTGACGGATTTCCCCCGATTCGCCGGATTCGGTCTGCGCTTCGCTAGCCAAACTCAATCCGGCGAATCCTCGGCCAATCCGGGGAATCAGTTGGTGGAGACGACGACGACGTCGCGGACGGCCTTGATGGCGGTGAAGGGGAACTGCAGGCGTCCCTGGGAGTCCTGCGGGAAGTTCTTCGCGTTGACTTCCTCGGCGGGCTCGACGTGGATGGCCACGAGGTCGCCGGTGCTGACGTTGGCGGAGACGTTGCGGAGGATGCCGAGGTAGCCGCCCTCGTTCGACATGACCGTCTTGCCACGCAGCTCGGACTCGAAGACCTTCATCTAGTGCACCCAGCCCTTCGAGTGGTCCAGGGGAAATAAGGGTGCCGAGAACACTTCGCCCCTGGAGCCATAGCCAACCCCTGGACTACAAGGGTCATAGCCCCATCGGGCTCAGCCAGGACGATGCGCGCCGTACCGCTCCTGGCCATCCTCGCACTGGCGTTCGCCGGATGCCTGTCGCCGGACGACCCAGCCCCCCTGCCAGGGCCAGTGGCCATCCCGGAACCCGACGAAGGCCCCTGGCGCGGATTCGAGGCGGAGGGATGCATCGCCCTCGTCTTCGTGGCCGAGGTGCCTGGAAGCTGGGTTGCGCCCCTCCTTGCCGAGGGGTACGATGCCGGCCTCGACGGCAACCCGCACCTTCGGGCTTCCCGCTGCGAGTCCATCGTCGTGGATAACACGACCTACCACGATGTCAGTTGGGCCGAATCTGGGGTCTTGCTGAGGGCGGCCAACGGCTATGAGAACGACGGGTCAGACCACTACGTTTTCGAGTTGGTGTTCGACACGGCGGCCGTCCCACGACTGGCTGCCCTGCTAGCGGAGGACGGCTGGCCGGTGGTCGATGCGACCGTGACGGTGTCGGCCGACCGCATCCAGGTCGAGGGCAGCGGCCTTGTCTACGAGGCCGTCATCGTGGGGCAGCCCGAAGCCACATCCACACGTGCTGGGCCCACCCGCTTCCACCGCATGGCAGCAGAGCCTCTTTACTGCGATTTCGAGGGCAGCGACGGCGCTCAGGTCACGGCCTGGCCAACGACCCTGTCCGCCCAAGGCGGCGCATGGGGCGCCATCGCGCAGGGACCCGGCACGCTCGCCGGCGTGACCCAGCAAGACTTCCCGAGCGGCCGCTACTTACTGCACAAGGGCATCAGCGGAGACTGAGCCGAGTTCGCCCCGGGGCGAACGCCGGCGCTCGCGTTTTTTCCTTCAACTCGGCGAAGACGACGCCGTCGAAACGAAGTTCCATGGCGATCAAGTCACCGAACGGCACCCCATCGGCCTGGGTGGCCGGGCCCGAGCGGCAGCGAGGGCGTGAGCGAGCCGAGCCGAAGGCCGGCGAGCGCGGGAACTCACCACGAATCGCGGAAGCGATTCGTAAGTGAGGCGGCCACTCTCTCCTCAAGGGTGCGGGGGCAGAGCCCCCGCTAGGAGGGACGATTTGCCTGGCGCGAAACGAGCCGGAGCTCGAAGAGCGACGGCCGTTTCGTGCTACAGGAACTCCATTCCGCTCGCGTTGCCGCTGGAGACCTTCTTGATGGCGGTCTGGCCCAGCTGCTCGGACAGGCGGTCGTAGTACTTGATGACGTCCTCGGTGACGCTGCTGCGGACGCTGCGCAGGGCTTCCTCGAAGTGGTTCTTGTTGACGACGCGGGCCTTGCGGTCCTCGCGCAGCGCCACGATGGCGGCTTCGCGGCACAGCGACTCGATGTCGGCGCCGACGTAGCCCTTCGTGAGGCGAGCCAGGTCGTTGAGGTCGACGTCCTTGCCTAGCGGCATCTTCTCGGTGTGGACCTTGAGGATGCTGAGGCGGGCTGGTTCGTCGGGGGCGGTGACCTTGATGAGGCGGTCGAAGCGGCCGGCCCTGAGGAGGCCGGGGTCGATGATGTCGGGGCGGTTGGTGGCGGCGATGACGACGACGCCTTCCATGCCTTCCATGCCGTCAATCGAGGTCAGGAGCTGGTTGACGATGCTCTCCGTGACGTGGCTGCCTTCGTAGGCGCCGCGGCGGGGGGCGATGGAGTCAATCTCGTCGAGGAAGACGATGCTCGGGCTGCTCTGCTTCGCGCGCTTGAAGATCTCGCGCACGGCCTTCTCCGACTCGCCCACCCACTTGGATAGGACCTCGGGGCCCTTGACCGAAAGGAAGTTCGCGCCGGATTCGTTGGCGACGGCCTTGGCCAGCAGCGTCTTGCCGGTGCCGGGCGGACCGTACAGCAGG
>JBAZXE010000102.1:0-6730 GCA_041659985.1 Thermoplasmatota archaeon
GCAAATTGTAGAACAGGTCGCCGTCGCGGTTGAAGGTCAGGATGGGGTCCGTGATGCACTCGTACCCGTACAAAGGACTGCCCGGGTTGCGCTCCGCAGCCGGACCGCCGACGTAGTTGGTGCGCCGCGTGTGGCCGCCATCCTTGGTGACCTGCACGACGGCCCAGACGCAGGGCGACGCCACGGGGTCAAGGTCCTTGGAGGCCACGACGACGTTGAGCGGGTCGAGAGGGTTGACGACGAGGTCAATCTCGGTCTTGGAAGGCGAGTCGTTGGGGCTGGCCATGGCGAGGCAGGGTTCATCCCAGTCGGCTCCTCCGATGGAGCAATCGAGGGCATATCCTTCGGCGGGCAACGGTCCCGTCGGGGTCGGGTCGTCGGAGCCGTTGCCATCGAGGCAGCCAGCGACGAACAGGAGCGAAAGGAGGACCGTGGGCCACGCGCGCATGCCCGGCACGTGTCCGACCGGGCCTTGAGCCTGCCGGGGCGTGGGGTTTTCCACGCGGCCCGGTTCGCGCCCCCGTGGCGGACCGTGAAGCCCTCAAACGCAAGGCCGGCGAAGCCGCAGCGCTGCTGGTCGAGGACGGCATGGTCGTGGGTCTCGGCACCGGTTCGACGGTGCGCTACTTCATCGACGCCTTGGGCCGACGCGTGGCGGCCGGCCTCAAGGTCAAAGGCATCCCGACCAGCGAGGCGTCGGCCGCCCAGGCCCGGTCGCTGGGCATCCCGCTCACCAGCCTCGACGAGACGGCCGTCGTGGACCTCACGGTCGATGGCGCCGACGAGTTCGACGGGCAACTGCGCCTCATCAAGGGCGGCGGCGGGGCGCTGACGCGAGAAAAAATCGTCGCAAAGGCGAGCAAACGCCTTGTCGTTGTGGCCGATGAGGGCAAGCAAGTCCGCGACCTCGGCTCCACCTTCGCGCTGCCCGTCGAATGCATCGACCTCGCCAAGGCGCCGCTTCTGCGCCGCCTCAAAGAGCTAGGTGCCGCAGCCAAGGTGCGCGAGAAGGACGGCAAGCCGTACCGCACGGACAATGGTCACCTAGTCGTCGACGCCAAGTTCACCCGCATCGAGGACCCGGAGGCCCTCGAGCGAATCCTGGAAGCCATGCCGGGCGTGCTGTCCTGCGGCCTCTTCCTCGGACTTTGCGACACGGTGCTGATGGCCACAGCCGAGGGTGTGCGCACCGTCAAGCGAACCTAGCCGAAGCGGTCAGGCGGAAGCGGTCGCAGACGCGGCTCGCGAACCGGCCGGCGTGGGCTGGAAGTAGCGCCGCACGGTCCCCATCGCCGTGTTGAAGCGGTCGATGGTGCGACGTCCCTCGGATTCGTAGAATGCCAGCATCTCGGCCGGCTGGGCGACGAGGCGGTAACGGTGCATGGGTCGGCCCTTGCCGGCGCGCGGGACGGCCTCGGCCTCCACCCAGTGGCGGCCGCGCAGGGCCTGCATCCCGACGGACACCTCGGGCTGGCGCAGCCCGGTCCGTTCGACAATCTCCCGGGTCCCCAGGGCTCCTTGCAGAGCCAAGGAAGCCACCAGGGTGGCTTCGATGCGCTTGGCTCCCAATTGCTGAAGGGCATCCTCCAGATCCGGGCCTTGATCCTTGAGTGGCATGTGTTGCCTCCAAACCCCCCTCTTGCCCCCGGTTACTATTTGGCCGTTCTCTAAAATGGCTAAGAACACCAAGGGCGCGCTCCCCCAGCCTTTTGAAGCAGGCCCCTGTGGACGACGCATGGAGAAGACTACCCATTCCAAGCCCGCAGGGGCCGCACCACCGGCCGCCACAGGCGCCATCCTCGAGCCCGGCACCCCCCTCGCCTACAGTGAGGAACTCCTGCCCGGCTCCGGCACCTACGACGACGGCACACAGATTCGCGCTGCCCTCTTCGGCACCCAGCACATCGACCCCGAGACCATGGCGGTCTCCGTCCTCCCCGCCGGACGCGGGGTTGCCAGCATCGAGCGCGGCGACATCATCGTGGGGCAAATCACCTACATCAAGCCCGAGGCGCTGGCCTCCGTCAAGATTCTCGCCGTGCGTGGCAAGGAAGGCCGCAGCCTCCTGCAGTCGCTCGAGGGCACCCTGCACGCCTCGAAGATTGACGCCCGCTTCGTCAAGTACGTCGACGACGAGTACCGCGGCGGCGACCTCATCCGCGCCAAGGTCATCCAAATCAAGGGCGGGCCGCAGTTGGCGACCGACAAGCCGGACCTCGGCTGCATCAAGGCTTGGGGCCCGGACGGCTCCCTCCTGGTGCGCGACGGCAACAACCTGAAGGACCCCGAAACCGGGCAGATTCACCGCCGCAAGCTCGCCAACGACTACGGAAGCGGGACTGTCTAGGCCGGTCTAGGCCAGGCATCGCCCCGGACACCAATCGACCTAAATGGCCTGACGACGGCATCGCCCCGATGCGTCGGTCGGCCTGCGTCGTCCTCGTCTCCCTCGCCATGCTCTTGGCCAGCGGTTGCGCCCAGCCCACGGCCGACCCCGTGTCACCGCCGGCCGCTGAATTGGAGGCGGCCGCGCCCGGGCTGGCGTTCCTGCCCGCGCGTTCCGTCGCGACGGTGCCCAACTCGCAACACGAGGCGTTCGTCGAGGTCTCCCCCGACGGCCAGGTCGTGCTGACCTGTGCCCATGGCTTCTTCAAGGAACCGTCACACTTCTTCGCCTCCGAGGATGGCGGGGCCACTTTCCGAGACCTCGACTTTGGCGAACCGATGCCGCCGGGGGGCGATTGCGAGGTCGCGTTGGCCCCGACGGGCGCCTGGGCCTTCTCGCAGAAGACCGACGTGGGTGTCACAGTCGTCGTCACGGCCGACGGCGGCGAGTCGTGGACCATCAACCATCTGGCCGCGCCGCCCGTCAACGGCGGGGCCGACCGGCAGTGGTTGGCCTACGCTGGCGAAACGCTCCTGTTGTGCTACCAGCCGGGCTCGCAGCAGTTCGGCACGCTGGAGGTCACGCGTTCCGCTGACGGCGGTAAGACCTGGAGCCTGCCCGTGCACGCGGTGGCACCCGATCCTACGCGCCCACGAATGGATGCCGGCCACTTCCTCGTTGGCCCCGACGGCACGCTGCGCATCCCCGTGACGAGTTCGCTCGAGATCACCGGTCTCGCTGGTGGCTCGCAGTTATCATTCGCGGTTTCACAGGACGGCGGCGCCAGCTGGTCCGAGGAGCCGGTGGCCTCCATCGCCGGCTCGCCACCGAACCCGAGTGGAGCCGCGCAGGCGGCCGACGGGTCGCTCACGTGGGCCTATGCCGACGGCAGCAGCGACGCCCTGCTCGTCATCGGTTCGCAAGACGGGGGCGCCACATGGACGGTGCCTCTCCTCCTCGACGAGGGCCTCGACTGGCCGAGGCCGTGGGCGTCGGCCCGGCCCGACGGCACCGTTGACATCGTCTGGCTCTCCACCGGTGCGAAGTTCGGCGCTCAGGGACCGCAGCTCGCCTTGGCGCGCGTCGACCTGCGCGTCGAGCCAGCCGTCGTCTCGTCCGTGGTCATCGACGATCTCGCCAGCATCGAGTACGCGGCCGTCGCCCACGACGCCGCCGGTCGGGCCACCGTCGTTGCCGCCGATGCACCCGCCACCAGCTCCAACCCGCTGGGTCCCGCGCAGATCCTGGTCATCCAGGAAGCCATCGCCGCCGATGCGCCGGCCCCAACCGCTTAAATAACACCTGCAAGTCGCGCGAGCCATGCAGCTGAAGATCCTGTCCCAGTCGGCCAACGAGATGGAGATTGAGGTCCACGGTGAGACCGAGACGCTGCTGAACCCCATCAAGCAGGCGCTCCTGGCGGACAAGGACGTCGACTTCGCCGAGTACATCATCGAGCACCCGAGCCTGTCGGTGCCGAAGATCTTCCTCCGCAGCAAGGGCAAGGTCAAGCCCGAACTCATTGTCAAGCGCGCCATCAAGGCCCTCGTCGCCGAATTCGACGAGTTCGAGACCGGCTTCGCCGCTCAGCTCAAGAAGCGCAACTAACCGGATTCAACTGATTCCGGCGCGATCAACGAATCACCTAGCGCAGCCGACGGCGCCCGTTCAATGCCCCGGGCGAGGTCAGGGCCCCGGGCGAGGTCAGGCCGCCTTCAGCCGTCGTCGTGGGCGTCGGGGCCCAAGTCCAGTTCCCCGACGAAACAAGGAGACCACGCAATGCACGGAACCACCAACATCCGTTTTCCGTGAGTTCCGTGCGTTCCTTGTTCAGTGGGCGCTGGAACTACCACGCCCAAACAGGGATTTCGGGAAATCCGGGGAACCTAAGTCCCCGTTTTCCTCGTAATCCCTGTTTCATCGGCGCGCGAGCAATCGTCGGTGAGCTAGGCGGGCGTGGGGCATGGTCGTCGTGCAATCGGTGAAATGGGCGACCCTTCTCCGCCTGCCCACCATGGAACGCCCGCAACCCCCCGCCGAGGAGCAAGCGCTCGGACTGCGCAGCTACCTGACGTCGACTCCGGGCGTCGGCGGCCGCCTCCGGCATGAGCCCGAGGACTTCGTTGTCGTCGAGCTGGGCGAAGGCCCGCCGCGTTTCGATGCCGGCGCCCATGCCGCGTTCCGCGTCCGGTTGAAGAACTGGGAGACCAACCGTTTCGCCGGGGAGGCCGCGCGGCGCCTCAATATCCACCGCGAGCAGGTCGGCTTCGCCGGCATGAAGGACAAACGCGCCGTAACGGAGCAGTGGTTCACCGCCAAGGTCCCGGTCCCAGCGCTGTCCGCGCTGTCTAACCTGGCCGATGTCGAGGTCTTGGAGTCCTACGCCACGCGCAAGGCGCATTTCCCCGGCGCCCACACGGGCAACCGCTTCATCCTGCGCGTCCGCGACCTCGCCGGCGACCGCGCCACCGTCGAGGCAACCGCCGACGCCATCCGTCGCGAGGGCGGTGTGCCGAACTTCTTCGGCCCGCAACGATTCGGCGGCCACTTCCGCCCCGTCACCCACCTCGTGGGCCGCGCCCTGGTCGAAGGCGACCTCGAGGAGGCCGTGCGCCTCTACGTCGGCAACCCCATGGCGATGGAGCAGGAGGAAGCGCAGGCCGCGCGCAAGGTCTACGACGAGACGCGCGACCCCGCCGCAGCCCTGGCCATCTACCCGCCCAAGCTCGACCCCGAGCGCGACATCCTGTGGCGCCTCACGAAGCGGCCTGGCGACTGGCGCAACGCCCTGCAAGCCCTGCCGCCGAACCTGTTGCAGCTCTTCGTGCACGCCCACCAGTCGTGGCTGTTCAACCTCATCCTCTCCGCGCGCGTCGAAGGCGGCCTAGGGCTCAACACCGCGCACCCCGGTGACCTGGTGATGGGCATCGACGACGACGGCGTGCGCGTCCACCCCGTATCCGAATTCAACCAGGCTCGCGTGCAGCGCGAACTCGACCTCGGCCGAGCCACGCTCACCGCTCCCCTCGTCGGCCTCACGACGCCGTTGGCCACGGGCGAGCCAGGCGAAGTCGAGCAGCAGGTCCTCGACGCCCTGCGCATCGAGGTCGCCGACTTCCGCGTCCGCGAGATGCCCGAGGTCGCCTCCGACGGGCGGCGGCGCGGCATCCTGCAGCCGGTACGCGGTCTCGAGGTCTCCTGGGTCGGCAACGACCCGGTCTTCGCCTTCGCGTTGGGCAAGGGCAGCTACGCCACGGTCGTCCTACGCGAATTCATGAAAGCGGGTGTGGCGGATTACTGACGGATTGGCCGGACGGGGCGCCTGAGGCGCCGTCCGAATCCGGTCAATCTGAGGCAATTTTCCGAATCCGTTTGGCGAAGGGCTTAACGGGGTCCCCCGGCTCCCAAGAGGCCATGAACGCCGGCGCCAACCCGTCCTACTACCGCAAGCTCGCCATCGCCCTGGCCGTGGGCGTCGTGGTGGCCGTTGTCCTCGGCGTCACGCGCATCACGGGCCCCGGTTTCGTCTCCGTCGAATCCGGCATCGTGTCGCTCTTCTTGGTCGCCTTCGTCATCGCCGTCGTCCTCATGTTCTTCCTGCTGCGCGTCGGCGACATCTTCAGCATCGAGGACAAGCTCAAGGCCATGCTCAACGCCGAGGGCGACAAGTGGTCGCAGGCCCTCAAGGCGGAAGAGGTCAAGGCCGAGCAGCTGCGTCAATCCCTACGCGCCGACGCGGCGAAAGTCAACCAAGACGTCCTCAAGGAATCCGCCAGCCAGCGCATGCGCATCGACGACGCCAACTCCGCCGCCGTCCGCGCCGCCAGCGAGGCCTCCAACGCCTTGGCGCAGATCAGCGAACTGCGCCGTCGCCCCGAGACCTCCGGCGACGTCGTGAGCCTGCGCAACCAGCTGGGCATGACCGACAAGGAGCTCGCGGAACTGAAGCGCCGCGACAACGTCAACTCCCCTCTCCTCAAGGAACTGCAAGAACAGGTCCGTGCGCTGCAGGCCGAGCTCAAGAAAATGGGCAACCGCCTCGGCGAGGCCCTCGACATCGCGGAGAAGCGCGAGATGGAGGCCGCCGCCAACCGCAGCAGCCTCGACCAGGAAGTCACGAACCTGCGCAAACGCGAGACCCTCCTGATCGTCAAACAGAAGGAGCTGGAGTCGAAGAACGCCGAATTGGCCGACTCGGCGCGCAAGCCCCGCATCACGTTCAAGGACGGCGAGGAGTCGCAGCACGTCATCCTCCTCGAGGGCATCGGCAACAAGTACGCCGCCCGCCTCAACGCGCTGGGAATCATCAGCATCCCGCAACTGGTCGAAGCCCAGATCGGAAGA
>JBAZXE010000103.1:0-6723 GCA_041659985.1 Thermoplasmatota archaeon
GCGCGTGTAGTCCACGATTTCACCGGTCCGACGCGTCCGGGACGCTATCGGGTAGAGGCCGGGACGGGAGGTCGGATATAAACGGTTGCCCCGGCAAAAGCGAGGCTACGAAAACAAGCGGAGTCGCCGCGGCCAACCAGTTCCCAAGAGGGAACGGGGCCGCCATCCCGGCTGCGCGGGATCTGCTCCTTGAACGGGTCGAGCCCGCCGGGCGTCTTGAACGTGGCGGAACCGGCGTGGCCCGCTACCGCGGTTCTATGCAGTGGCTTCCAGCGGCGCAGGATGCAGCACGGCAAGGACGCCGTACTCGCCGTACACGTCGGCCGCGAGGGCTTCGGGCGTTTCGGCCCGTGCGACGGCCTGTTTCTCGAGGTGGGCAACCCAGCCGCGGTCACCGCGGCGGAAGAGGACGCTTGGCGAGCCGAGGTCCTCGCTGCGCCAGGCGTTGGGCGTGCGGGTCTGGTCTGGGTAGAGGTTCACGACCAGCATCGTGCCGGTCGATTCGGGGTTGTCAGTCATCGCCTCGGGATTGGACGGCCGAGGGCTTGGCCGCTCCGTGCGGAGACTACAGAGAAACGGTCGCCACGAAGGCGAACCTGGATGGAAGGGGATTGAAGGGCCCCGAAGGCGAACCTGTTGGGGCCCCGCCAGCGGCGCAGGAAAACGGGCGGCCGCCAGGGCCGGAGTTCATCCCGGCAAAGCGATGGAAGCCGCGCCGCGACTTGAACCTAAGGAGATCCCAGAAGACCCTCGAGGCCGCGCGGGACCTTGTTCTTCTTGAGGGCCTCGCGCACCGACTTCAGGTCGGGGCCGGCCTGGTAGAAGCGCTTCGGGGACTGGTAGTCGAGGGCACCGGAGCGGCGGAGGTAGCCGGCGAGGTGGGGGATTTTCTCCTTCTCCTCGAAGGCCGTCATTTCGCGCAGGGCGATGGTGCCTTGCTGGAAGCGCTCCTCCAACTCGTTGATGATCTTGACGAGGCGCTTGGAGAGTTCGGCGTCGGCCATGATGGCGGCATGTCGGTCCCTTTTAATATTTATATGCTCTCGGAAGACCCGGATGGGAGCCTCCTGGCGGCGCCTTGGCGTCCCTGTGCTGTTGCTCGTGCTGGCAGCAGCGTGGGCTCCCCCGCTGGCCCTGGCCGGCAGTGCGGCTGATCCCGAACTCATCGACCCCGCCGGCGACCAGGCCGTCGATGAGGGCACTGTGCCCATCGTGCCCGGCGTCAACGACGTGGATTTCGGCGACGTTGACGTCGTGGCGGCCTTCGTCGGCGAGTTTGGGAACGTGACGCGCATCACGGTCCAGACGACGGCGGGTTGGACCAGCGGATCGATGACGCTCGGGTTCGCAGTCTTTCGGGGGCCGACGAGCCTTCCCTCCAGCACCGCCACTGCGTTGGGCCAATCGTTCATCGTGTTCGTCAATGGGACGACCGTCGCGGGGGTCAACGGCACGGCGGCGCTCACGCCCGACGGCTTACGCATCGACCTTTCGAGTGCCGCTCTCGGCGCCGTCGGCGGCGACCTCCTCTCCAACCTGTCCATCAACACGACGCGGACGGATCCAGGCACCTTGCAAGGCGTCACCCAGGATGACCAGACGGGCACGGATTCCGCCGGTCCTGGACGTGCCTACGCCTTCTCTCGCCCACCGATCAACCCCACCGTCGACTTGAGCGTCGTCTCGGTCAACGGCCGGGCCGGAGCCTTTGCCCTGGTGGAGCCCGGTTCGACCGTGCCCATCGTCCTGCGCATCACGAACCTAGGCGTGGACGCCGACGGCTGGCAACTGTCGCTGACCTCAGACCCGGTCCTTGCCAATTCCCCCGTTTTCATCCAGGCCTTCACTCCGATTGACGGCGGCGCAACGGCCGACATGACCGTGCAGGTCTCGTTGGCGGACATGCAAGAGTCGGTCTTCGCGCTCACATTCAAGGTCATGACCGAGCGCGGCGCCGAGCACGTGGCCCTCGCCACGATTTCCATCAACGCGCCGGCGCCCCCGCCTCCCGCCGACCGCGAAGTCAAGCCGGCCGGCCTCACGTTCCTCACGGCTGGTGCGGAGGCCCTCGGGTTGGACGACGCCTTCGGTTCCTACGGCGAGGCCTTCCTGCTGGCTCTCATCGTCCTCCTTGTCCTCCTCGCCATTTTCCTCCTCATGGCCCTCGGCCGCAGCACGACAAAGGGCGAGCCCGCGCCTGAAGCACCGTGGCCGACGGAGCGCGCCATGCCCGCGGCCTTTGCCGGCCCGGGCGGAATCTCGGAGACCGTGCGCGCGTCACCGGCCCAGTCCAGGCCAGAAGAAGACGGCGAAGTCCCCGCCGACTTCGGCGCCCTCATGGAGGCTGCAGAAACGTTGGCTGAACCGACGCCTGCTCCAGCGGCTGTTGCCGCACCGCTTCCGACGGCCGCGCAGCCGACGCGCATCCGCATCGAGGAGGTGCGGCACACCCCGCGCGAACCCGAGGCCGGGCAAGGCGTCGTAACAGAGGTCATCCTGCGCAATGAGGGCCCCTCGGCGACCCTGCGCATCGCGCTCTCCGTCGACGGCAAACCCGCCGCCGAACGCACCGTCCAGGTGCCCAGCCGGGCGACCAAAGCCGTCGAGTTGCCGTGGACGGCGGGCGCCGGCGACAACCGCGTCCGCATCCAGGCGTTCCCGACCTAGGTCGCCGGAAATCCACGGAACCGCAATTTTCCCCTGTTGGCGCACGGCGAAGAGTTTATCCAAACGAATTCGTCGGCCGATTCAGCCCCGGGCCACCGGGGAAGGACCTGACGCACGATGACCGCCGCCGAGACCACCAGCCCGCCCACGACCGCCCCTCCCGCCGCCGTGGCCGAAGCCCCGGTCGAAGCCAAGGCAGAAGCCTTCGTCGGCGACATCCGCAACCTGCAGGACAAGTTCAACTCCCTGCTCGAGCAGCGCAACTCCTTCAACGACCTGGCGCGCAAGGCCGCCGACGAGCGCAACCAGCTCAACGAGCAGCGCCGCAGCAAGGCCGCCGGCATCGACGCCTCCAAGGTGGCGCGCGACGCGGCCAACGAGGAGATGCGCAAGCACAAGGAGCTGCGCAACGCCTACCAGGACCAGGCCAAGGCCCTCATCGCCGAGAAGAAGGGCAAGGCCGGCGCGGTCTCGGGCTCTCTTCCGCTTACGGTCCGCAAGCTGCGCAACGAGCTGCAGGCCATGGTCGAGCAGCAGCAGACCACCACCCTCACCATCGCCAAGGAGCGCGTCCTCGTCGAGAAGATCGCCGAAACCTGGAAGGAACTGAAGGCCAAGGAGGCCGAGCTGTTGAAGCAGAAGTCCGTCCAGGTCGACCTCTCCGACGTCGACCAGTCCATCGACGCCCTCTTCGCGAAGGCCGACGAGCAGCACGAGCTGGTCACGAAGTTCATGAAGGAGGCGCAGGCCAACCACGAGGCCTTCATCGCCGCCGTCAAGGAGACTCGCGTCCTCGTCAACGAGGCCAACGCCAAGCACGCCGAGTTCGTCGCGTGCAAGATGAAGGCCGACGAGTACCACACGAAGGGCATGGAGCTGCGCGAGAAGGTCATGCAGGTCCGCGGCGAGCGCAAAGCCGAGTTCGATGCCAGCCGCAAGGAGCTGCAAGAGGTCAACACCGTGGCCCGCCGCAACGTGGCCGACCCCCGCGCCATCGAGCGCGCGCAGGACTCCGCGCTGGAGCAGCTCAAGAAGGGCGGAAAAATCAAGCTGGGCTTCTGAACGAACGAAACGAGGTCAGGGCATCAGCGGATGTTTCCGCCTTGATGCCGGCGTTGTTTGCAATGCCGGCGGACGGGCGGAAAAATCAAGCTCGGATTCTAGGCAAACCGGCTGAAGGGCCGGGGTTGTTCCTGCAGGCAAGCGGCAGCTCCGACGACGTCCAGGGAACCTTCTAATCGTCGGCCCTGGCTGGGCCGACCATGGCCGACCCTGAATCGCTCCTTGCGGTTCTGCTGCCGGTCATCGTCGGCCTGGCGCTCATCGCCATCGCCAACGTGGTTGTTCGAAGCGGGCGCGACCATCGCCACAACCTGTTCTTCGCTGGCTTGTACTTCCTCTCCGGCCTGAAGTCTATGAGCGAGGGCCTGGCCGTGGCCGCCGACGACTTCCACGCCTCCGCCGCCTGGTTTCCGCCGCGGGCGTTCTGGGACCTTTTGGGCATCTTCTGCGCCCTCGGCATGATGCCGCTGTTGCTGCTCTTCGTCTCCAGCTTCCCCCGCCCGGTCGCGTGGATGCAGCGCGCGCCGCGCCGCGCCGTTTTGGCGTTCTTGCCTAGCGCCGTGGTCGCCTTGCTCCTTGTCCTGTTCGTCACGGGGGGCGTGCCTTCCGGCCTCTACGTCGGCGCCGCGCAGGCGTTCAACGTCTTCTTCTTCGCCGTCACCGTCATCGCCATCGTCCTTCTGCTGCGCACGCGCTCCCGTTCACCGGATGCCATCGAGCGCAACCAGGCGACGTACGTCCTGTTGGGGTTCCTGCCGGCGTTCATCACCGGCTGGGCCGTCTCCGCCATCCAGTTGGGTTCCGGGATCCTGATTGATGCGGCCGTCGGCGAGCAGGTCATCGCCGACATCCTCCACTTTGTCTCGCCCCTGTTGGAGCTGGTGGCCTGCAGCCTCGTCGGCTTTGCCATCCTGAAGTACAACATCTTGGGCATCAACCCGAAGTTCCGCCTCGGCGTGAAGTCGATGCTGGCCGGCATGATGTTCATCACGCTCTTCATGGTGACGCAGTTCATCGAGAACGTCATCCTGCAGGGCAAGGTCTTCTCGTTCGCCGGCGACTATGGCTCCTTCATCCTGTCCGGCGCCACGGGCATCGTCCTGTTCAAGCCCATTGAGAAGGTCTCCGGCCGCGTCTCCGACAAACTGCTTCCAGGTGCCGCCGCCGTCGCCGCCGCAGCCTCACCCTCACCGGACGGTCCGGCCCCAGAGGCCACGGCCGCAGCGTTGCTGCACGCCGAGCAGATCTACCATGCGCAGTGCACGTACGTCCTGCGCGACGCCCAGGTCACGGAACGCGAGATGGCGCTGTTGCGCAACCTGCGCACCCAACTGGGGCTCAGCGAGGCGCAGGCGCGCCGCGTCGAAGAGGACGTCGAACGCCTCCTGAAGGTCGACGCGCCGGAGACCGGGCAGGCCTCCGTCGGAAGCGGTCCGGCCCCGCAAAGCGCCACCACGACGGCGGCCGAGGTGGCGTCCGGTGACCTGGACGTCCGGCGCGGGGCCAAGGAGCCGCCGCAGCCGCCCGCAAAAACGCCCCCCGACACTACATAAGCCTCATATATCAGGCTCCGTCGTGGGGAGCTTGGAGACGGCCCCGGGCGCCATTTGGCCCCCGCGCCACCCCTCACGTTCACCGTCGGCCGTGCCGACATCCTTCGGGCCGGCCGGGCCCCCACGAATGGGACCCCGCCACCGACCCAAGCCTGCCGCCGCCCCAGCCCAACCGGGCCGGGCGGCGATGCGTGACGCCCGGGAGCCCTCTCCAGGAAATCATCCACATGGTCGTCGACCCCAGCACAACGAAGTACCTGATCAAAGCCTCCGTGCAAGCGGACGGCGTCGTCGAGAAGCCCGACATCATCGGCGCCATCTTCGGCCAGACCGAAGGCCTCCTCGGCAACGAGCTCGACATGCGCGACCTGCAGAAGTCGGCGCGCATCGGCCGCGTCGAGGTTGAGGTCGACACGCGCGGCGGCAAGACCACCGGCACCATCCTGCTGCCCTCGGCGCTCGACAAGGTCGAATCCGCCATCCTGGCCGCCGGCCTCGAGACCATCGACCGCATCGGCCCCGCCAAGGCCGTCATCAAGGTCCTCTCCATCACCGACACCCGCGAGTCGCGCCGCAAGCAGGTCGTCGACCGCGCCAAGGAGCTCCTCTCCAGCATCAACGAGGCGCCTGGCCAAGACTCCGACAAGATCGCCGACGAGGTCCGCTCCGCGGTCCAGGTCGCCGAGATCACGAAGTTCCGCAACACCAAGCTGCCCGCCGGCCCCAACGTCGACTCCAGCGACTCCGTCATCCTCGTCGAGGGCCGCAACGACGTCATGAACCTCCTCAAGTGCGGCATCAAGAACGCCATCGCCGTCGAGGGCACCAACATCCCCGACGAGATCAAGGAGCTCACCAAGGAGAAGACGACCATCGTCTTCGTCGACGGCGACCGCGGCGGCGAACTCATCGCCAAGGAGATCCTGCAGACGTGCGAGGTCGACTTCGTCGCCCGCGCGCCCCCGACCCGCGAGGTCGAGGAACTTCCCCACAAGCTCGTGATGAAGTGCCTCAAGAACAAGTCCACCGCGGACCAGTTCATCTCGCAGCTGGGCATCAACATCAGCCGCCCCGAATCGTCGGGCAAGAAGCAGGCCCCCAAAGACGGCTCGGCCGACTTCAACGCCGATGCTAGCGACGAACCGCGCGGCGACGACCGCCCGCAGCGCCCGCAGCAGCGCGACGACCGCCGCGATGACCGCCGCGGCGGCGACCGTGGCGAACGCAGCCAAGGCCGCAGCGACGACCGCCGCGGCGGCGACCGCCGCGAAGGCGGACGCGACGGCGGCCGTGAAGGCGGCCGTGGCGAGCGCAGCGGCGGACGCAGCGACGACCGCCGCGGCGGCGACCGCCGCGAAGGCGGACGCGACGGCGGCCGTGAAGGCGGCCGTGGCCGCAGCGAGCGCGGCGGAGAACGCCGCGAGCGCCGCGACGAGGCCCC
>JBAZXE010000104.1:0-710 GCA_041659985.1 Thermoplasmatota archaeon
CGGACGGGGCGGGAAAGACAAGCCCCACGACCACGGGCATGAAGGCCACGACCATTCCCACGGTGGACACGACCATGGGCCGGACGGTCACGACCATTCCCATGACGGTCATGACCATGGGCAAGATGGCCATGACCAGACGCCCGCTGCCAAGGAAGGCACGGTGCGCGTGGACCTGCCCGTCATCCTTCCGCACGCCACCGTGGAGCGCGACCAGTGCGTCGCGCGACTGCGCGAGCAGGTTCTGTCGCAGCGCGGCATTCTCGAGGCGCACATGGACAATGCGCACGACCGGCCGACGCTGTGCCTGCACTACGACGCCAACCTCGTGACCCTGGACAAAGTGGTACGCATCGTCACCCGCACGGGGGTCGCGGTCACGAAGCGCTACGCGCACGAGACGTTGTGGATCACGGGCATGGATGCCGCGGACAGCGCTGCAGATGTCGAGAAGGTCATCAGCCGCATGGCAGGCGTCTTGGCCGTCAGCGTCAACTACGCCGCTGAGCGCGCCCACCTCGAGTACGACCTGCAGAAGACCAGCCGCAAGGCCATCCTGGCCGAAATTGCCCGGCTGGGCTACCGCGTGCGCCAAGAAGCCGACGACCACAGCGGCCACGACCATGGCGACCACGGCCATGATGGCCACGATCACGCAGGCGGCGGCCACTCGCACGGCTCGGGGGGCCTGGCCATGCCCATCGCCAGTG
>JBAZXE010000104.1:720-6437 GCA_041659985.1 Thermoplasmatota archaeon
CTCCTTCAGAAATTCTACCTTGAGGGCCGACTCGACGAGTCCCTGGCTCTCTCGGCCGACCCGCATTCCTTGCTAATCCTGGTCCTCTACGCCGGCGCGTACATCGCGGGCGGCTACGACCTAGCCCAGCACGGCTTCAAGGCAGCGTTCCGCGGCAGCTTCGACATCGAATTTCTCATGGTGGTCGCGGCCATCGGCGCAGCCATCCTCGGCGAGTGGCCGGAGGGTGCCCTGCTGCTCTTCCTGTTCAGCCTGGGCCACAACCTGGAGCACATGGCCATGGGCAAGGCGCGCAAAGCGATTCGTGCCCTCGGCCAGATTACGCCGAAGACGGCTCATGTCATCCGCGCAGGCCGCGAACAAGAACTGCCCGTCTCGGCCATCCAGCGCGGCGACACCGTCCTGGTGCGCCCTGGCGAACGCATCCCCGTCGACGGCAAGGTCACCAAGGGAGTCACGAGCGTCGACCAGGCGCCCATCACCGGCGAAAGCGTTCCGGTCGACAAGGAACCTGGGAGTGCGGTCTTCGCCGGCACGATCAACGGCGAAGCGCTCATCGAGGTCGAGGTTACCCGCCTAGCGACCGATAGCACAATCGCGCGGGTCATCAAGATGGTCAGCGAAGCCCAGTCCCAGAAAGGACCGACCCAGATGTTCACCGAGAAGTTCGGGCGCATCTTCGTGCCCGCCGTCCTTGTCTCCGTCATCCTGCTGTGGGTCGTGCCGCCCCTGATCCTGGCATACGCCGCCAACACACCCGTCGTGGGCCGCCTCGGGTTGCCCTGGGGCGAGGCGTTCCTGCGCAGCATGACCATCCTGGTAGCCGCTAGCCCTTGTGCGCTGGCCATCAGCACTCCGAGTGCCATCCTGAGCGGCATCGCGCAGGGCGCGCGCAACGGGGTCCTCTTCAAGGGCGGCGCCCACCTGGAGAGCCTAGGCACGGTGACCGCGATCGCTTTCGACAAGACGGGGACCCTCACGCGGGGAAAGCCCGAGGTTACAGACGTCGTCCCCTACGGGGGCACGACCCGCCTAGAATTGCTGCGCGTTGCAGCGAGTCTGGAACGCCGCAGCACCCATCCGTTGGCCAAGGCCGTCGTGGAGCGTGCCGCAGCCGAGGGCATGCAGCCCGTCGAGATTGAGGGCTTCACGAACGCAGTCGGTCGTGGGATCACCGCAACGATGGCGGGCGAGCCGGTTCGCATCGGGAGTCTGCGCATGTTCGGCGATGCGGCTCCGGCCGGCCTGGTGGCGCAGGTGCGCGAGTTGGAATCCGTCGGCCGCACGACGATGCTGGTCGAGAAGAGTGGCCGCTATCTGGGCTTCCTGGCGTTGGCGGATCGCCCGCGGTCGGAGGCGCGCTCAGTGCTGGAGCGGCTGAAGGCCAACGGCGTGCCGAACCTTGTCATGCTTACCGGCGACAATGCCCGAGTGGCCGGCGCCATTGCCGGCGAGATTGGCCTCACCGACATCAAGGCCGACTTGCTCCCGGAAGACAAGGTCACGGCCATCCGCGACCTCATGGCGCGTCACGGCAGCGTGGCGATGGTGGGAGACGGTGTCAACGACGCCCCCGCGATGGCGAACGCTACGCTGGGCATCGCCATGGGCGCCGGTGGCACCGACGTGGCCCTTGAGACGGCCGACGTGGCACTCATGGCCGACAGCCTCGTGAAGCTCCCCTTCGCCGTGGGCCTCAGCCGCAAGACCCGCGTCATCATCCGCCAGAACCTCATCATTAGCCTGGGGGTCATCGCGTTGCTGGTCCCCGCCGCGCTGTTCGGATGGGCCGGCATCGGCATCGCCATCATCTTCCACGAAGGCAGCACGCTCGTGGTCGTGGGCAATGCCCTGCGGTTGCTGCGCTATGGCCAGAAGCCAGGCCCCGCAGGGCTTGGAAACGAACCTGGAATCGGCAGCCCACGGGCACCGGCGCCTGGATCCGCAGTGGCTCGCGCATGATGCGCTTGCCTGCCGCCCTCGCACTGGTCTTGTCCACAGCCATGGCGGGCTGCGGGGCTCCCGAAGCGCCGCTGCCTCCCGAATGGCGTGGCCGCGACTTGGAGCAACCGGGCTGGACGACCTCCACCTTGGAACCAGAATGGACGCTTGTGCTCGAATATCCGTTGTCCAGCGGATCCCAGCTCGACTGGAACTGGTTCACGCAGGTCGAGCAACGTCAATTGTACTTCCAAGTGGTCCGCATCGAGGACGGCGAGCCGGTCAAGATCGTAGCACGCCACGCTTCCGAGGAGGCCTCGCAGCTTACAGCGCCGAAGGCGGGCGTCTACCAGGTGTTCTGGATGAATGACGCGTTCTTCGCCACGAACTTCACGTGGCAGGCGCGCGAAGGATACTCGCAGCGCCTCTATCCGCCCAACGAAGGCCCGGGCTGCCTGATGATGCGCTCCGAAGCATGCCTTGTCCCGGACCTGCCGGGACCAACTGGAACCGTAGAACCTAGGCCGTGAAACCAATGTCGCAAGGCACCCTTGTCTCCGTATTCGTGCTCCTATTGCTGCTCCTGGCTGGCTGCAGCCAGAAAGCCCCCGGCGTCACACCGCCCCAAGACGAGCAGGGACGCTACGTCATCGGCATGGCCAGCACCTTGATGTTCGAACCCGAAAGGGCCCGAATCCCAGTCGGCGCCACCGTCACATGGGTCAACGAGGCCACGATGGACCATGACGTGGCGGGCTACGAAGGCGACCCGATTAAGTCCGACTTCTCCGAGTTCAGCAGCAACGACCCGCCGCCGGACGGCTTCGGGCGACTGATTCCTCCAGGCGGCCAATACAACCACACCTTCACGGAGAAGGGGACATGGACCATCTGGTGCCACACCCACCACGAGGAACGGATGAAAGGAATCGTTCGAGTTGGATAGCCGCCTTGGCGGCGCCCTCCCCCGGAAACCCAGGGCAGACAAGCTAACACGCCGGCATGCAAGCCACGCCGCGCGCTTTCCGCGAACGGATCCGGCCCGCAAGGTTGGAAGGCGCCAGCCCTGCTTTTGAAACCCGATAATCGTTGCTGAATCCGAGCAGGTCCTGTTCGCAAGGGTCTTGACGGCTGCGGGCCGTTGCAACATGGACCTTCTGTGACGTCCCAGCCATGATTGCCCCCGAGATCCGCCGCCCACTTCTGGCCGATGCAGTCCTGTCGCGCCTCATGGACTCCTTGACGGGAGGCGCCTTTCTCGCGGGTCTGGGCTTGTTGGCGGGCGCCGACAACTTCGGCTTGGCCATGCTAGCGGCAATCCCGTTCCTGGCGCAAGTCGTCCAACTGCCCGCCGTCGCCTTGCTTCTGCGCTGGCAAAACCGCCGCCGTATCGTGGTCTGGACGGCGGGGTTGGCACGCGGCATCCTTCTGGCGATCGCGGTGGTGCTGGTGCTCGAGCCCGGCTGGGTCCGCCAGGACACGCTGCTCTTGGCGATGGCAGCCATGGCGGTCCTGGCGGTCGTGTCGACGGCGGCGTGGAACTGGTGGATGCGCGACCTCATCCCGCCTTCAGAATTGGGCGCTTTCTTTGGGCAAAGGCTCCGCGGCGCCACCATCGTTTCGCTGCTTGCCATGCTGGCGGGCGGTGTGCTGCTCGACTGGCTCTCGAACCGCGGCGACGAGGCGTTGGGATACGCGGTCCTGTTTGCCGTCGGGGGCGTCGCCGGCCTGCTGGGGGTTGTGACGTTGCAGCGCACGCCCCACTTCCCACCGCCCCCGAGCCCGCCAGCCAAGCAATCCTTGCTTCTCGTCCCAAGAGCCCTTGGGCAGACGTCAAAGCCGCTTCTGTTCAGTTTGTCGTTCTCGACCATGGCGGCCAGTTTCGCCTTGCCGTTTGCCGCAATCTACCTCCTGCGAAGCCTAGAGTACTCGTTCGTCGCCGTCACGGTCATGGCCGTCGTCAGCCAAATCGCCTACTTGTTTGGCCTACGCGGGTGGGCATACGTCTCGGACCGGCATGGCGACCGCGGGCTTCTGGCCATCACGATGAGCGTCCTGGCGTTGGTCTTGGTGGGCTGGGCAATTGCGGGATGGAGCGCCGGCCCCCTGCTGACCACTTGGCTGACGATTCTGCACTTCCTCACTGGCTTCGCCATGGGCGGCATCGAGCTCGCCCACACAAACCTCCTGCTAAGGACGGCCGGACCTGGCCCGGTTGCGGCGCAGCTTGCCGGCGTGTCGCTCGTTCGAGCGACCGCTGGCGGCCTAGGTGTGCTCGCCGCCGGCATTCTCTGGCAATCGCTTGGTCGCGGCCCCCTATGGACAACGACCCTGCCCTGGCTTGGCGTCTGGGAGTTGCGTGGATTCCAGGTTCTGTGCTTGGCGTCCCTGGTCCTGTGCATCGCGACCGCCGTGTCGCTGCGTCGGATGACTCAAGGACAGGGCGGGCGGACCGTGGACGTGGCCCGCGCCATGCGGCGCGAGATCCATCAAATGTCCTCCGTGGCAGGAATCCGCGGCCTCATCCACGCCGTCTCCTACTACGTCGAACTCCTGGCCTGGCCGTTTGCGGTCCGCCAACGACCTTGGAAGCCCTCAACCAAGAAACCCTGAACGCCCTTCTCTCAATGGTGAGAGTTCGCCGCCTCATGGCGAACGTCTGCCGCGCGCCTTGCGCCCATCAAAGTCACGACCACGGAGGCTCCCGCACTGATGCCGCCGACTGCCAGATAGTAGGTTCCGAAGAGGCCATTGAAGGTGAAGGACATGATTGCGCAGACGAGGAAACCGGTTGCCACGCCGAGCATGAAGGAAGAGAAGCCCCTGGGCCGTCGCCACTCAACTTCTGGCCAGGATATCTAGCCTATGGTCGCCCTCCAGTCGGCTGCCTCAACGCGAAGCGCCCCTTCGAGGTTTGCGCTAGTTTACAGGTCCAGGGTGCGGACCGTCATGCCACAGCAAAACCACGATTCCTAGCATGGCCGCTAAAACCACTGCAGCGGAGATCCTGGCATCCAGACGCGTCGTCACGACGGGCACAAAGGCCACGCTCGCGCAAATGACGAGGAGCGCGCCCAACCACGAAGGCATCACGCGGTACACCAGCATCGAGCCGACCCCGAGGACACCCAAGAGAAGCCCAAGCACAAGGGCCACGTTGCCGCCGAAGGCGAGGGCGCACGCTGCCAAAGCAACGCCCTTCGTCAAGACCACGGCCTGCAGCTGCCGCGACCTGAGGTGGTCTCGAAGGGTCATGCGATTGCCCCGAAGCCTTCCATGGCGGACGTCAGGACCTCGCGTTCCCGCACCGAGGCTTCCTTGACGTCATAGGTCCGCAGCGTCGCCCGGCCCGCTTCGCCCATGCGGAGTTTGAACTCCGACTCGCTGTGGGTGCGGTCGAGGTGCTCGGCCAGGGTGGCCACGTCGCCGGACGGGAACACGAGGCCATTGAGGCCATCGTGCACGATTTCAGCGCAGCCGGCGCCTCGCGAGACGATGGAGGGCTTGCCGTATCGCCATCCTTCCAGCGTTGTCAATCCGAAGCCCTCAATCTCCGAAGGAAGGACCACGACATCGCAGCGCGCATAGGCCGCGTTGAGGACCTCGTCGGAGACGTGGCCGGCGAAGATGACGTCCGGGCCCGCGCCGAGGCGCTTGGCGAGGGCTTCGAGGCCGCGTCGCCAGTCGTGCGCCTTGCTCAAGCCGAGGCCGCCCAACTTCGCCAGGCGCGACGACCATCGTCGGTTATTTTGCTCCTGCGCGTCATTATTCCGGAA
>JBAZXE010000105.1:0-4635 GCA_041659985.1 Thermoplasmatota archaeon
CGGCGGCGGGCCACAACTCCTTCGCGTGGGCCTCGTCGAGGGGTTCCAGGAGGACATGACGGCCGTGGAGCGTGGGAGGCGTGGTGGCCTTCATGCGGGTTGCAGCCTGCCGAGGTAGGTCTCGGCGATGTCGCGTCGGATGTCGTACTGGTTGAGGGGCACGGTCTTGCTCAGCTCCGATGAGGCCCCGACGTAGGTGCGCACGAGGGGGAAGCCGACCTTGGCAAGCATTCGGTTCGGCATGGGGTTGCTGGCCTTCGGTTCGCAGACCAGGGTCTGGAGGTGAAAGCGCTCGAACGCCTCGAGGACCGTGAGGCAGAACAAGGTGGCACCGTGGCCTTGCCTGCGGTGGGGGGCGCTCCACATGTGCAGGTGCAGGTCGGCGCGGTCGTCGACGCGGAGGTTCTTGAGGGATGAGAAGCCGACGAGCTGGCCGTCGACGAGCCAGGCGAAGTAGAAACTGGATGCCGTGGCGAGGGGCGACGCGATGGTGTCGCGCAGTTTCGTGTCCCAGGCCTCGGCTGGCGGCAGGTTCTTGCGGTCCACGACGCCCATGCGCGCAAGGTCCTCGTCGGAGGCGTCATGGAAGTAGTCGACGACCAGGTGCGCCTCGTCGGCGCGCAAGGGACGAACCTCCAGCAACGCCCCAGCAGCCTGGATGGCGCGGCTTTCGATGGACTGCACACCCGTTCATCGCCGATCGGGGCTTGAAGGCTGGGGCGGACTGGTGCAACTCGTTCCAAGAACGAGTGGTTTTCCAATCCTCTTCGTAGACTCCTTGAACTTGCTTGTCCAATCGGATTGCATGATGGAATGCGAGGTCTGCAAGACCCCCATGAACTGGATGAAGGCGCACTACGAATGCCCGCGGTGCCACTGGCTCAAACCTTGCTGCGAACCCGACATGGTTTGTGGTTAGGGCGAGCGCGCACGCGAGCCGATGGGTGGTCGCGGAGGGCGACGCCCTCCGCGCGGGGGGCAAGGGGCGGGGGGCAGAGCCCCCGCCGGGCGGACGTAGTCCGCCCCTGGGGTCGAAGGGGCGAAGCCCCTCGGATGAAGGCCCCCGAGTGTCCACGCTGCCACTGGCTCAAACCCTGCTGCGAACCCGACATGGTGTGCGGTTGACCGACTAAAACAAGGAGCGCACGGATACACGGAACGGTTCGGGTTCCGTGGCTTCCGTGCGTTTCCTTGTTTCGTTCTGGCAGTCCAATCAGACCTGGTCACGTTGGATGCGTCGAGCCGCAAAAGGCAACCCAACCCCCGCGCACAGGGCCGCCGCAGCACCCAGGACGCCGAACGTGAACCAAGCCGTCGCGGGCGGCGCACCGCTGGCCAGCAAGGCGACGAGGTTCAACACGTCGTGCGGCAGCAGGAGACTGGCCACGGCCAAGAGGAGGACGACGAGCGCGTAGGACGCCTGCACCTGGCCTTCCTTGCGCACCCAGGTCGCCAGGGCAATGCCGAGGCTCGCCAACAGCAACGCGAGCAGAGTGGCAAGCAGGAGAACGGCCCACAATCCGTGCACCACGATGCCGTTCAGGCGCAGCAGCCCAATCCACAGCGCGACCTGTGCCGGCGCGAGGGCGACGGGCACGAGGAGTTTGCCGGCCAGGACGCCCGTGACGGAGAGCGGGCTGGCGCGCAGCAGGAGCAGCGTGCGTGTCTGCGCTTCCTGCACGAAAGCATCCCCGGCAATCGCGCCGGAGAGGAACACCGGCGTCAGGACCAACAAAGGCAGGAGGGTGCCGTAGGTGAATCCGTGCGACGACGCGCGGCCGCCGCCGGCGGGAGCTTCGATGCGCAGGATCTGCTGGTCAAGGTGATTCTGGTTGGCCGCGCACAGGTCATGCTCGTAGTCCTGCAGCAGCCCTTTGACTTGGGTGAGCAGAAGCGTGGTTTGCAACGTCCCCTCCGCCATCAGGATGGTCACGGTCCGCGTCCCGTTCGGCGCGTCCAAGGTCTCTTCGATCAACGCCGCCAGCTGGCCGTCGCGGAACGCCGCAAGTCCGCCTTCCGCCGTGGTGGGAACGAGTTGGACGTTCGGTTGGCTGCGCAGATAGTCGTCGAAGCCGTCGCCGCCCGGCCCCGCATAGCCGACCTCGGCGCGCGGGAACGCCTCAACGGACGCCGGGTCGTACAGCCCGGTGAGCCCGACGCTGAGGAAGGTGCTGAAGCCGGCGACGAAGAGCTGCACGATGAGGCTGGCGAGGATGCTGCGTTCGCGCAGGATGTCGCGCAGGTCCTTGCCGGCGACGGCCAGGATGGCCCTCATTGCAGGCCTCCGACAAGGAGGATCACATTGTAGGCCGCGTGCGCGACGGCCGCTCCGAGCCAAGCCAGGACCGGCCAGGCCCCTTTGCGGCGCGAACCGGTGGCCGCAATGGCCGAGCATCCGGCATGCAGCAGAAGTGGAGCAACCAGCAGGACCGCTCCGCCACCGACGCCCCACAAGGCCAACGAGGTCTGTCCGAGCGGCAGCAAACCGAAGCCAACGAGGGCGACCAGCAGCGCCAGTTTCTCGCCGAGGAAGAAGCCGGTTCCCGCCAAGGCGCCCGCCCACCACGTCCGCGTCGGCTGCGTCTGCAGGTGGGCCCGCGCGGGGATGAGTTTGAGCGCCTCCTCGACGAAGGCCACGCCCAGGATGAAGACGGGGAACAAGGCGTTGAGGCCGAGCGGAATGACGAGGGCCAGGATGAACAGCTCGAGGGCCATGGCGAAAGGAACGACGAGGATGCCCGCGGTCACGACGCCCAGCTTCGAGGGCACCAATCGGCGCACGCCGTCCATGGCCTTCTCGAACAATCCCCGCGTCGCGAAGAGCGTCTCCTCGCGGTACAGGCCCGCGGCCAACAGCGCCAGCGCCACAGTCACCAAGCTGAGGGGGACGGTCGCATACAGGAACGGGCCCCACGCCACCGCATCGCCGTCGACGGAGGCGGCGACCACGGAGACCGGACTGAGGAACGCGACTGGAGGCAGACTGGTGAAGATGGCTGGCAAGAAGAGGAACGTCGACAGCATCGTCGTCGCGGCGGTGAGCAGGAACGTCAACTCGCGTTCGTTGCGCGCAAGGAGACCCAGCACAACGGCGATGGCAAGGACCAGCAGCACCATGGGAAGGGCCGCCGCGAAGCCTTGCCATCCTACTCCAATTGCGACCCCGGCGACGAGGACGACCCCAAGCGTGATGGCCAGGTGAGGCAGGACGCGGCCGAGCAGAATCTGGGGACCGGTCATCGGCGTCGTGAGGAGCAGCAGACCGCGGTGGCGCACCCGTTCAGCCATGAGCGAGCCCGCCGAGAGCTGCGCCACGAGATTCATCGGGATGAGGAACGCGAACGTGAGGAGGAGGCTGCGGACCGGGAAGGGTGGGTCGACCTGGCTCGGTCGCAACGCCAGCCGGGGCGCCGCGTCGGTGGCGTTGCTGACAAGGACGGGCGCGCTGGGCGTCGCGGGGCCGGTGCTGGGCGGCGGAGGCGGAGCCCCTCCCGTCGGGATGGGAGAACCAGAGGCCGTGAGGTCCTGCGCCTCCATGAGCAGGTTGACGTGCACGGGGAACGCCGCGGCCTGATCTGGCTCGTCCTCCATCCGCGTCTCCAGCCAGCGCGCGGTCGCCTGCCCCAGGGCGATGACGGCGGCGCGGCTTCGTTCAGAGTTCTCGTCATACACGAAGCCGTCGTCCTCAAGCACGAGGGCGACGCGGCCAGCGTCCAAATCGGCCCGGTCGCCGTCGACCAGGCGGAAACGCAGGTCGGATGCCGCCGCCGCGCGCAGGGGCGACTCGTGCGTTGCTGCGACGGGGTACAACCCCTCCTGCGGCTGAACGGGATTGGATTGCACAAGCGGCCATGAGACGGCCAGCAGCACGACGACGCCGAGCAGGGCGAGGCCCGTGCGGCGGTCGAGCACGGCAAAGGCGCGCCGCGCCTCGTGCCGGGCGATGGCCCATACGCTCATGGCTTGCCTCCGGTCAAGCCGAAGCTCCTGTCACCTTGCGCAGGATGTCGTCGAGTGTCGGGGGCAGCGATTCGAGGTCGAGGACGGAGCCACCGGCGGCGCGGACGGCCTCCATCGCGCGTTCGACGTCGGCCAGGCGCGAGAACTCTCCGACTTGGATGGAGCCGCGCGCCGTCGAGCCGGGGAACGCGTGACTGGCGTGCAACCGGTAGTGTGGTTCGCCCATCTGTTTGCGCAAGCTGGCAAGACTGCCGCGGCCCGCGACGCGGCCCGCGTGCAGCAGAACAATGTCGTCGCACAACTCCTCGACCTGCTTCAGGTTGTGCGCGGAGAGCAGGATGGCCTTGCCCTGGCGGCGCAGGTCGGAGAGCACGAGGTCGAGTTCGCGCCGTGTGGCGGGGTCGAGGCCAGACGCGGGTTCGTCGAGGATGAGGACGGACGGGTCGTGCAGGAGGGCGCGGGCGATGGCGACCTTGCGGGCCGAGCCCTTGGAGAGTTGGCCGATGGGGCGCTTCCAGTACGGTGCGTCAAGACGCAGTTCGGTGAGCAGGACGTTTGCCCGTGCAGCCGCCTCCACCGTTCCAAGCCCGTACAACCGCGCGAAGAAGGCCAGGTACTGCAGCGGCGTCTGGTCGTCATAGAGAGGCGAATCCTCGGGCAGGAATCCGATAGCCC
>JBAZXE010000105.1:4645-6203 GCA_041659985.1 Thermoplasmatota archaeon
ATAGCCCGTCGCGCCTCGGCCTCAAGCGTGGAACGACCCCCGACGGTCGCCGTGCCCGACGTCGGTTCGAGCACGCCGCACAGCATTTTCAGCGTCGTCGTCTTGCCGGCTCCGTTGTTGCCGACGAGGCCGACGATGCGACCGGCGGGCACCTCCAGGTCGACGGCCTCCACGGCGACGACGGACCCGTAGCGCTTCCCCAGGCCCGTCGCGACCAGCATCGCCGCCCCAGGCAGGACGGGGCTCTTGACCATGACGTTGCGAGAGGGGCAAACCCCTTTGAGTGGTCGGCGGGATGGCGCGCCGTGCGTCTCGCCCTCGTGGCCGCGTCCCTTTGCTTGATTGCGGTCGTGGCCTCCGCCCAAGCCGAATCCTTCCAAGATGCAGCCGACGACGCCGACTCCCTCGACGTCCTAACTGTCACTTCGACCCTTTCGGATGCGACGGCCAGCGTCGAGGTTCAGTTTGCCGAGGCCAGCCCCAGCGATGGCGCCGCGCTTCGCGGAGTCCTGCTCATCGGAGAGCCTGGCGCGGCAGAACCCGCGGAGTGGTACCAGTTCTCGCTCGCCAATGCTACGCACGTCTTCGCCGCCCACGGTACGCCGCGCGAAGTCCAGATTGTCGCCGCAACGTGGAACGGCAGCGTGGCTCGCATCGAATTCGAGCGTTCGCAATCCAGTTCGGCGGCCTGCGTCTTCGCCGTCGTCGAATCCGGCCTCCTGGCCATGGGCGGCTTCGAGGTCCTCGACGTCGCACCTCATGGCTTTGCCTCGCCGGAGACGGCGTGGCCCGTCGACGCCTGCCCGCAGGCCGAACCGGCGGACGAGTCCGTCGGCGTCGAGGGCAAGGACAGCCCGAGCGTCTGGCCTTTGGCGCTGTTTGCGATTCTCGGCGTCACGCTGCTCGCTCGTCGCCGCTGACCGTGACGTGGGTCAGCGACCCACGCCGGTCATCGAACTTGTTAAGCCCATCCTATGGGGGGGCTTGGTCAATGCGCGGGTGCTGCGCACCCGCTCAGCGACCCGACACCGTCCTACGGGGGGGTCGGGTCGTCCATCCACGGACACCCAGTCGGATGGGAGTTCGCGGGCACCGAGTAGTCGTTGCAGGGGATGATGGTCGCCAGGCGCGGGTTGGGCGGATGCCACACCACAACATTCTGGCCGCACACCGGCAAGAGCATCGGGTTCGGTTCGCTGCCGCGCGCCGCTCCGCCAGCGTAGACGTTGCCCAGCCAGCAGTTGCCCGAGCCGCCCTCGTCCCACCAATGGTCCATGCCGTTGGGCAGTTCAGCGCCTTCCGGCGTGAGCCCCATCTGGTTGTCGAGGTACCAGTTGTCGTGCGAGGTGTCGAACTGGACCTGCGCGTCGCCCGCCAGGTCGGCGGGGTCTGGTTGCAGGCAGTCCGGGCTCTGGCTTCCGATGAGGCAAAGCGCGTCCGCGCCGCCGTCCTCGCCGCGGAAGGCCGCGGGGACGCCGAAGAGCATGGTGCCGTAGCGCCAGTTGTCCCAGATCCAGTTGCCGGCGATGCGGTTCGAGTTGCCGCCGGCGATGATGAT
>JBAZXE010000106.1:0-6150 GCA_041659985.1 Thermoplasmatota archaeon
CTGGCCATAGGGCAATACCGGGCCCGCCTGCGCTCGCCACCCGCGGATGGATTCGAGGAGACGCATCCGTTCAAGGTGCTCCCGCCAGGCGGCCAAGCTCCCGATGGAGTGCTGCGGGCCATCGTGCATACAGCCTTCGGCGCCACCGGGCGTCCGGTGCGTTTTGATGCGTGGTTCGAGAACACGGGCAATCTCACCATCGCGTCCGCCGTCTTCCATGGCGAAGTAAGCCAGGACGGCGAGCTCTTGGCCACGCTGGCTTCGGAGGGGCTCGTCGTAGCCGCCAGCCAGCACGCAAACCTGACCACCTACTGGACGCCCTCCAAACCGGGAACCTACCTGGTTTCGGGCACCGTGACGTACGACGGGTACCAGACCCTGGAGAGCCAAAGCATCCTCAACGTCAAGGGGAGCGCGGCTGCGGCATTCTCGTGGTGGTGGGTGCTGCTCGTGCTCATCGTGCTGGCCTTGCTAGCAATTTGGTGGGCGTGGCGCAAAGGAAGGCGCGACCGGCCAGCGAAATGATCGCCGCGCTTCGCCCAACACGGAGCGCACTGAACCCCACGGAAACCCAGCTTCAAATTTCCGTGCGTTCCGTGGTCTCCGTGTTTGGTGGACGTGGTCGGCGGCGCCGGATGCGCTGACTTTGAGCGGCGTTCCAGCGTGCGATTAGTCCATCAAGTACGGGTTCTGCACGGTTCGCACGCCGGTGCCGTGCGACTCCGGCCCGCCGGTCTGCTGGCGCTCGATGGACTCGAAGAGGGCGCGGAAGTTGCCTTCGCCGAAGCCCTGGTCGCCGTGGCGTTGGATGACCTCGTAGAAGAACGGCCCCGCCGCGGCTTCGTTGTAGAGGAGCGCGGCTTCCTGCATGAAGATCTGCAGCAGGTAGCGGTTGTCGCGACCGTCGACGAGGATCTTGCGCTTGCGAAGTTCCTCGATGTCCTCCTTGAGGTTCGCGACGGCGCGCTCGGCCAGCCGCTTGGGCAGCATCTTGTAGTACGCGTCCGGCGTCTCGAGGAACTTCAGCCCGGCTTCGCGCATGTGGGGGATGACGTCCATGATGGCGCGGGTCGAGAAGGCGATGTGCTGCACGCCAGGGCCACGGTTGTCCTCGACGTACTTGGCGATCTGCGACGCGTAGTAGTTGGGGCGCAGCGGTTCGTTGGTGGCGAACTTGACGTTGCAGGTCGGGTCCCACATGACGACGCTTTGCAGGCCGGAGCCGCCCACCATGTCCGGGTTGGAGTCCTTGGTGTGGAAGCGGATATCCCAGAAGTGCTCGAAGCCCATCACGTCGCGCATCCAGTGCACGTAGCTGCGCATCTCGCGCGTGTTGTTCGTGACGTGGTCCATGTGCGTGAAGCGGTGCCGGTTCGCGCCGCCCGAGGCCGGCGGGCTCACGACGGGGGCCAGGCGCGGGTCGACTGCGCCGTTGCTCTTGTCGCCGGCGGCGTCGCCTGCGATGAAGGCGCCCTCCTTCTCCAGGAAGCGGTACTCGACATCGCCCAAGGGAGTGGCAATGGCGAACTGGCGGTAGCCGGGCTTGCCGGTGGCCTCGTTGAGGAAGTTGGCGCCGCGCGACTCGAGCGTCTTCCAGGCGTGGTCGAGGGACTCGACGCGGAAGGTGACGGCGCGGATGCCGTCAGGGTGCATGCGCAGGAAACGCGCTGCGTTGGAGTCCTTGGCGGCAGGGGCGCTGCACTGGACGCGAACGCGGGCGGCGTCGAAGACGGCGGTGCGTTCCCCGGTGTCGCGCTCGTAGGCCGGCGAGGAGCGCGCCGTCTCGGCGAAGTCCATGCGGCTGGTGTAGAACTGGCGGCTGCGCTCGAGGTCGTGCACGACGAAGTCGACATGGTCGATGCCGTGGATTCCCAGGTTCCGCAACTCCTTGCCCGACGCGGCGGAGGTCTTCACCATGGAGGCTTTCCAGGGACTGGACCCCTTGAAGGTTTTGTTACAGGCCCAGCGCCGCTACCGACGAAACAGGGAGCGCACCGAACGCACTGAACCTGCCCGCTGAGTCGGTTCCGTGCGTTCCGTGTTTTCCTTGTTTGGGTGCGTCGTGCTCGCAGCGCGGGACGCCGTGGCCGAATCTACGCCAGTCCGATCGCGACCAGGTTGAGGTGGGCGAAGAGCGGGCTTGACACGGCGACCGTGGCGCGGCCGGTCTTGGTGAGCTTGTACGTGATGCGCACGGGCGGCCCGGGCTCAACGTGGCGGTCCAAGAGTCCTGCCTTGACGAGGGTGCGCAGTTTGTTGGAGAGGGTGCGGGAACTGGCGCCCAAAATCTCCTCGAGTTGACCGAAGCGGACTTCACCTTGGACGCCGGCGACGAAGAGGATCTCCATGCTCCAGGGCTGGAAGACCACACGGCTGTGCTCCATGAGGGCGCCGAACCACTTGCCGACCTCAACGGGGGTCTTGGCGGCGAGGAATTTCTGCGAGTGCATCGAGAGTTCTGAGCCGGCTTTCACGGCCTGCTTGAAGGCCGCCATCGCGTCGGGTTCGCGCAACGGGCAAGAGGCAGGCAGCGAGCGCGACGCCGGGGGGCTCGACAACGCAACCGGTTTGGCCGCAGGGCCGCTTTCCTTGGCGACAGTGACTGTTCCCATGGTCCGAGGGGGTTTATGGTGCGCATTAGACATAGACTTTCCTAAGGACAGTACATATCATGACGCAAGCCATCACCAAGGCCCCTGTTCCGGAGCCCTCGGCGGCCGAGACCTCGAATCCTAAGGAGCCCTCCGCCGTCGAGAAACGCGTCGTCGGTGCCCTCGTCAAGTCGTTGTTCTTCCGCGGCCGCCGTGGCGGTCCCTGGGACCCTCCGCTCGGCATGGACGTGTCCGAGGTCCGCTTCGCCGGCAATTCCGGGGCGCGCCTGCACGGCTGGCATGCCCGCCATCCGGCCCCACGCGGCATCGTCGTCCTCGCCCACCCCGACCGCCGCTACGGCAAACAGTGGTTCGCCCGCGAAGGGTGGCTGTCTTGGCTGTATGACCACGGCTTCGAGTCGCTGTGCTTCGACTTCCCGGTCTACGGCGAATCGGGAGGCGGCTCGACGTACCTGCACGACGACGTGGCCGCCGCATGCCGGCTCGCCCGTGACCTTCGACCCGGCCTGCCGGTCCACCTCGTCGGGCTCTCCATCGGAGCCTTCGCCAGCATCAACGCGGCCCCCGGCCTCGACTTCATCGACGGGCTGGTCCTCGAATCCCCCTACCCGAGCTTCGAGTCGTGGTATGCCGGGGGATCCGACCGGGCCAAGGGGCACGGCCAAGCGAACTCGTTCCTGGGACAGCTCTTCCCCAGGACCTACCGCCGCATCGACGCCGGAGCCAACATGGGACAGGCCCAGGCCCGCCGCATCCTCATCGCCGGAACGCCCGACGACGAGGTGACTCCCATCGCCTTGACGCGCCAGGTCGCTGAACGGGCCCCGGTGGGGCGCACGACGACCCTTGAACTTCCCGGCGTCCGGCACCTCGGCCTGTTCCAGCGCGCCGAGTACCGCGCCGCCGTGTTGCAGATGCTGGCGCCGGCACCAACCACGACTTCACGGCCCACCGTCCAGGCCATCGCCTCCCGAGCGCCGCACGCCAGTCCTCCCCGGTGATATACCCCAACCTGGCATATCGGCCTTCATGCGGGTCCTGGCCTTCGAGGGGGGAGCATGGCGCCAAAGCGGCGACCTCCGCCCCGAGGAGGCCCGCGACCTGGCCTGGGGCCCGACCCATGTCTGGATTCGCCTCGAGGGCCTGGCGCAGAGCAAGTTGGACGCCCTCGCCGCCGTCTTCGACCTGCACCCGCTGACGCTGGAGGACGTGCGCAACCACCGCCAGCGCCCCAAGGTCGAGGACTACCCGAACCTGACCTTCGTGGTGGCGCGCGCACCGCGCTGGAACCAGGACACGGACGAGATGTCGTGGCTCACCGTTGGCGTCTTCCTCGGCCCGGATTTCCTCATCACCGTCTGCACCGACCCCGTCGCCGAGCTCGACGTCGTCGAGAAGCGCTTGCTGGGCAGCAAGGTCACGCCAAAAACGGCGACCATCGACCACGCCTTCTACCAGGTCCTCGACACCATCGTCGACTCCTACTTCCCGCTCATGGACGACCTCGAGGACCGCATCGAGGAGCTGGAGGAGGGCGTCGTCGAGTCCCCGGAGCAGAGCGAGCTTGCCAAGATTATGGACCTCAAGCACATCGTCTCGCAGACGCGCAAGACCGTCTTCCCGATGCGCGAGGCGATGGTGCTCCTGGAGAAAGGCGACCACCCCAACATCCGCGAGGAGACCTGCATCTACCTGCGCGATGTGGCTGACCACATGACGCGCCTGTCGGAGCGCCTCGAGCACGTCAAGGAAGTCGCCGTGCTGACGCAGGAGACCTACAACGCGACCTTGCAGAACCAGACCAACGTCCAGGTCAAGCGCCTCACGACCATCACGCTGGTCTTCATGTTCACGGGCCTCCTGGCCAGCCTCGGCGGCATGACGGAGTTCGCCAACCTGCCCGGGCAGTGGAACTTCTTCGTCGTCTCCGCCGCCATCTTGCTCCTCACCGTCGTGGCCCTCCTCGTCGCCTTGCGCATCGAACGGTCCTGACGGCCACGTGGGACCCCGCCCCTCGTCGCACGCAACGAAGGGCCCTCTCATGGCCGCAGACTTTAGGCCGCGCGGCCCTGGCCGGGCCGTGGCCCGCGAGACCCAGGCGCAGAAGACCGCCCGGGCCCGGGCGATTGCCGCTCGACTCGCCGACGCCTACCCACGCTCAACGTGCGCTCTCGAGCATGAGACGCCGTTCCAGCTCCTCGTCGCCACGGTCTTGTCTGCGCAGACGACGGACCTCGCAGTGAACCGAGCCACGCGCGAATTGTTCAAGCGGTTCCCGGACGCCAACCGCCTGGCCGCCGCCCCCCTCGGCGCCATCGAGGCTGCCCTTTCATCCATCGGCCTGTGGCGCGCCAAGGCGAAGAACATCCGCACGTTGTCCGCCCTTCTCGTCGACCAATCCGGCGGGGAAGTGCCGCAGACCGTCGAGGAATTGGTCGAACTCCCCGGCGTGGGACGCAAGACGGCCACGGCCGTCCTGGGCCAGGCGTTCGGGCTGGCGGCCGGCATCACCGTCGACACGCACATGCTGCGCATCAACGCCCTGCTCCGGCTGTCCCAGGCAACGGCCCCGGAACGCATGGCGAAGGCCCTGGAGGCGATGCTCCCCGAAGCAGAGTGGGTCGCCTACACGCATCGCATCATCGACCACGGCCGGCTGGTGTGCGTGGCGCGCCGACCGCGCTGCGGGGTCTGCCCCGTCCAGGACCTGTGCCCCTCGGCCCTGTCGCCGAAAGTCGGGTACAAGCCGGCCAATGACGCCGTGGAGCCCGCCAGCGCCCGCGGTTTGTCATGGCTGCGCAACGATGCGGGACATTGACACCGGCAAGGCCAGACGCCGTGACGCCCTTGGCCAGCCACCCTGAGCTCCCGCAACCACGGGCCAGCCGTGGCGACGACTGCAAGGTTGATGCCGGGGGTCCGCGTGCTGCTGACGTGCAGCGGTCCGCGGGACTCAACGACCGGGAATTGCACGGGTTGCGCTACGCCTGCCTGGAGAATTGCGGCTTTTGCTGCACGTTCACTGCCGAGGTCGCTGAGCCGGAGCTCGCCAGGCTGCGCGGCCGGTTCCCCAAGCTGCCGGTGACGCGGCGCGACGGCATGATGCTGCTGGGCCTGCAGGGCGGTTGCGGCGCCTGCACGCTCCTCAAGGAACGCAAGTGCACGGCGTACGACCTGCGGCCGGCGCACTGCCGTTACTTCCCGTTCCACGTCTATTTCGGCCGGGGGACCGAGGTCTACGTTAACCGTTCCTGCCGGGGAGTCGAACTCGCCCCGGCCGAGAATCTCCAGGTGGAGTTCAAGTCGCAAGTGACGGACGGGGTCCCGGCCTACCGCTTCAAACTGGAGCAGGACCGCGCCGACAAGGTGCACCGCGAGTTCGAAGCGAAAGCGCGGGCCGCCGACGCCTGGACCGATGTCGATGCCGAAATCGCGCGGCTGCTCGGCCGTGGCCCGTCGTGGTTCGAGCCGGCGTCATGGCCACCCACCCCGACCGGTCAGCCCGACGAGGCAGGTTCACCGGAGGAGGCGTGGGCCG
>JBAZXE010000107.1:0-6116 GCA_041659985.1 Thermoplasmatota archaeon
CCGCCCGCGCAGGACGCGGCCGACAGCGAAGCTGGAGGCCCGCCCTGTGCTAGTGGCTAGTTCGCTTTCCACGCCGTCACGCCGACCATGGCGTACCAGGCCGTGGCGCTGATGACGAGGCCGACAGTGGAGGCCAGCACCCCGGCGGCAGAGCCGGCGATGACGGCGCCGCATAGGACGCCGCCGCTCAGCCACAACGGCAAGCTGGTCATGACGAGCCAGCGCGGCAGGCGGCCGCTGCTCCAGGCGCCCCACACGATGAGGATGCCTGCCAGGGTCTCGAAGCCGTGGCCGACGAAGCCGACGGCGGCCAACGCCCAGCGCTCAACGGCGACCTGAAGGCCGGCCTCCAGCGGGAGCAGGAGCGCCATGCCGCTGTCTGCGACGAGGCGCACCGCGAAGCCGGCCGTCGCCAGGGTGACGGCGGTGCGGCCGGCGATGTCGTCGGCGGCGACGCGGACATAGAACACGAGGACTGCGAGACCCGCAGCGGCCCACAGCAGCCAGCCGATGCGCCAGGCGTCGATGTGGGCCTCGATGTAGGCGATGCGAGCCGACACATTCCCCTCGACGGCGGATGAGCCGCCGGCCAGCAGAAGCAGGGATCCAATGCCTGCAGCGGCGAACAAGGCCGCGCAAGCCAACGCGCTCACAGAGACGCCTCGGGCCACGGGACCCCACGTCTGGTTGGGGGGCTTAACCGCTGCGACCCGCAACGGACGTGCCGAATGCGCCGCCCAGCAGCCACGGAACTCTCAAAGGTCGCCGAGGCCCGATGGCTATCGGGCCAAGGCCGCCACACAACAGGCGGGCGGACGGGCGCCGACGGCCGCCCGAGCGGCCGGAGGCGGCGCGGCAGACCGTTGAAAACGGGCTGACGCGCGCAGGGGGTTGAGGGGGAGCGCAGCTCCCCCCTACATTGCAAGCACCGAAACGGGTCCGGCCCGATGCGGCGAGCGGAGCGAGCCGAGAGGGCTGATCCCGTTTCGGATTAGAAATCCCAGAAGACGCGCATCAGGATGACGCCGACGCCGACGACGATGCCGAAGATGAGGACGGCCACGGGGGCCACCTTGATGTTGGTGTCCTCCTCCGAGTCGAAGTAGCGGATGAGGCCCGCGGCGGATTGGATGCCGGGTCCCTTGGTGGTCTTCTGGGCCATGACGAGCGCGACAAGTCCCTCGTTCAAGAATCTTTGGAGCCCGCCATGCCGGCGGGGACAGGAGGCGCGGGCCCGTCATGGCGCTGCGTCGCCAGGAGCGCCGCCCCGAGCAGGATGGCCAGGAGAGCCACCGCGTGCAGGACCACCAGATGTTCTCCCAGCAGCAAGGCCCCGCCGGCCGCCCCGACGAGGGCGGTGGTGCCGATGTTCATGGCGCTGGTGCGGGCGGCCCCGACGCGGCCGAGGGCGTGGTAGAACAGCAGCGAGCTGACCGCGATGGAGAGAATCCCCATTCCCGCCATCGCCGCGAAGCCGGGGAGGTCGGGGGCGGGCGCGCCGACGGCAAGGGCCGCAACGAAGCACGCCGTTCCGCCCAGCAGGCCCTTCAGAGCGATGAGGCTGCGTGGAGGGTAGGCACCGACGAGTCGCGTGCTGACCGCGTTGTCGATGGCCCAGCCGAGCGCGGAGCCGAGGATGAACAGGATGCCTAGAGGCGTGCTGTCCGTGGAGCCCTCGCTGCTGCCCAAGGCGACCAAGACGGCGCCGGCGAGCAGGGCCGCCAGCCCGGCCAGCTCGCGCGGCCGGTAGCGTTCCCCGATGAACACGGCGGCCAGCGCGGCGGTGCCGACCATCTCGACGGTGAGGAGCATGCCGGCGTCGGCGGCGGCGGTCTCCTGCAGCCCGTAGAACAGCAGGACCGGTGCGACGCCGCCTCCAATGAGCCCCATCGCGAGGACCTTGGGCCAGTCGCGTGGCTGGATGTGGAGGCCGCGCAGGAACGGCGACAGCACGGTCGCCGAGACGAGGTAGGCCACGGCCGCCTTCATCACGGGATGCATGGCGATGGGTTTGGCCAGGACGTTGATGGAGCCGTACAAGAGGCCGGAACCGGCGGCCATCGCGAGACCCGCCAGCCGCCGCGTGTCCACGCCCAGGCCAGGCGGCGCGCCGACTTCAAGCTGCGGTTGCGACGGTCGCCGGCACGCCGCGTGCCACCAGCAGCACTCCTGCGACGACGAGCGCCCCGGCGAGGCCGTGCACCCAGGTCAATGGCTCGTGCAGCAGGATCGCCCCGGCCGCCACGCCGGTGAGGGCGACGGCGGGCCACAGGATGGCGCTGGCGCGGGCTGCCCCGATGGCGCCGAGGGCGACGTAGAACGCGAAGGCGCTGGCGCCGATGCCCAGCACGCCGATGAAGAGGATGCCCGGCCACGACGCGGTCGGCACCGCGAGGCCGTGCCCCAAAGCGATGGCGAGCCCCAACGCCAGCGCGCCGCCGCCAAGGCCCTTAACGACGAGGAGGTGGTGCGCTTTGTGCCGGCCCATGAGGCGAGCGCCCAGCACGTTGTCGATGGCCCAGCCGAGCGCCGCCAGCAGGACAAGGAGGACGCCGCCCAGCGTGGACTCTCCGTCGCCTGCCGCCGACGCGGCGATGGCCACGGCGGCGACAAACAGCAGGCCAATTCCCAGCATCGCGCGCGGGCCGGGGCGTTCGCCGAGCGCCACGCGGGCCAGAACGACGGTGAACAGCATGTCGGCGGTGAGAAGCAGGCTTGCGTCGGAGGCCGCGGTGGACTGCAGGCCGAAGAACAAGGCGGCTGGCGCGAGGAATCCGCCCGTTGCTGCCATGGCGGCGAGGATGGGGAGATCACGCCGTTCCGGTCGGAACGAAGTGGCAAACGGCAAGGCAACCAGGCCCGCGATGACGTACGTCAACCCAGTGAGCACCAAGGGATCGACCGATCCGTCCTTGGCCACGGCGTTGACCGCGCCGAACAGGATGGCCGAGGTGAGCGCCATGCCGATGCCCAACCAGCGGCGCCGGCCGTCCACAACGCTCCCACCGCGTGGGGGTTCATGAGGGACGGGGCGCGCTAGAACGCCAGATGCGGGGCCAGGATGGCCATGATGGCGGGGTCCTGCACGATGGCGGCGAACTCCTGCGCCGTCTTCGGGCGCTTGATCTTGATGTCGACGGCGCGTTTGTTGCCGATGCCGGGCAACGCCTCCAACTGCTTGACGGAAGCCGAGGGAACGTGGAAGGGGACGGGGACGCCGGTGAGGCTGCGGTAGCCGTGGTCGGTGACCAGGACATCGACGAAGCGGTCAATCTCGGTGTCGTACGGGATGCCGACGAGGAGGGCGTATGTCGCAATCTGGCGGCCATACGTCAGGCTCGGTTCCTTCGCTTCGAGATAGACGTCCTTGAGCACAGTACCGACGGGCGCGACCTGCTGCAGGACCTGGCGGTCGAAGGTTTCCCGGACCGCCTGCTTGTGCTTGCGGAACGTGGAGCGCAATTCGGGCGCCACCGTCTCCTTCTGGCCGCGGATGGGCAGGAGCTGGCGGATGTTGAGGCGGCGGATGCGCAGCCCCGACTTCTTGAGCTGCATGAGCCAGCGCCAGTTGATTTCGTACGTCTCTGCCGTCTCGCCCGGCAAGCCGTAGAGCAGGTTCAGGCCGGGCAGGCAATACGGAAGCCCGTTGGGTCCGCGCATGCCGGCCTCCTCGTTGAGGATGCGGATGGCGTCCATCGTCTGTTCCGGCGTCGCGTTGAGGTTGTTGGCCTTGAAGACGGCGGGGTCTGCCGACTCCAGCCCCATGGCGGCGATGTTGCCATCGGTGCCGTAATCGACCAGCAGCCGGGCGATGGCGCGGCTTTCGTCGGGATGCGTCGCGACGATGGCGGGATTGCAGTTATCGATGTGCAGGACCTTGCGCTGCGGGGCGACTTCCTTGCAGCCGACCAGCAACCGCTCCGTGGCGGGCACGTTGGGCTTCGGCTCGTCCGTCAATCCGACTCCGATGGCCTTGTAGGTCCAGAAACAGGATTGCCCACCGAGGCGGAAGTGGCGCACACCGGCGTCGTGCAGCAGGGCGACCTCGCCGATGATGTCCTCCTCGTCGCGGTACCACGGCTTCGTCTTGGCGTCCTTGCAGAAGCCGCAGCCGCCGGAGAGGTAGTGGACGCAGCCGAGGAAGGTGTCAATCTCCGCCATGAGGATGTTCTGCGAACCGCCCTGGCCGGCGCGCATGTCGGGGTGCTGCGCGACGACGGGGGCACCGGCCTTGGCATGGCGGCTCCATTCGTCGACCGTGCGGTGGCGGTTCACCACGGTCTTGCCCGCGAAGAGGTCGGCGATGGCGGCGTCGCCGTCGCGCGTGATGAGGTGGTCGATGTGGTCGGTGACCTTGTGTGCCCGCGTCGTGGCGTGGCCGCCGCCGTCATCCGCAAAACCGAATGCGGCGTTGGCCCCGAAGAGGAGGCGTTCACCTTTGAAGTCGCGGAACAGCGTCGCGGCCTCGTCGTGGCGAATCGGTGTGCCGCGCAGGTATTTGCCGGGCACAACGCAGGACGACAAGACGGCCAGAGCGTCGCCGTGCAGCTCGCGCGGGCGCAAGCGCAGCGAGTCGATGGTGTGGTACTCGACCTCGACGCCCTGCGCGAGCGCCGCGCCCGCCGCGTAGCGGGCATGGGGCGAAATGTAGGGAGGGACGCCGAACGCGGACGGTTCGTCGACATAACCGTCGACCAGGACCAGTTTCGCCATGTGCGCCTCCGGGCTCCGCCTCACTCCTCGGGGACGTAAGGCTTGGGGTGTCGGCCTTACGGGGCGATGCGCGTGTCAGCGGGACCTTCGCAGGTCTCGCCTTTCTGCAACGCCGGAATGCCATTCGTCTCGCGCCAAGCGCCGTCGCTCTCGGGATAGATGCCGTTCGCATCGACGCCGTAGTTGTTCGTGTTGGCGGGGGTGCAGGTTGGCGCGTTGACATCCGCAGCCTCGGCGGCGACGGGGAGGTTGGCCTCGGGGTTAGCGGCTTCGTCCAGGCAACCGGCGAACAGGACGACGGCAACCAAAGCGAGGGCGCGCATGCCGGCACAGGGGGGACCAAGGGTCATGAAGATTACGGCAGGCTGCCAGATAGGACGCCCGGCCCGAAAGAGGAATGGCCTCAAACCGCAATCTTCGGAGCGGCCTTCGCGATGGCTGCGCGCACGGCCTTCACGACGGCTTCCGGGTCGTCCGACTCCACGACCGTCGTGGGGACCAGGCGGTGGGTCCCGGCGACGTGCGCCTTGGCCTGGTCCATGACCTTGCCCCACGCCCGGCCAGCGTTGGTGGGGAAGACGGCGACAAAGGCGCCGACGGGTTCGCGCTCCGCGGCGTAGCGGGCGTACAAGGTTCCCTTCTCCACGTGCGCGGCGTGGGCCTGCTTGTCCTTGCCCGGCGCATCGAGGTTGGCGCAGTGGATGAATGCCTGGCACTCGGACGTCACGGGTTCGAGGCTGCCGCCGACTTGCAGCCAGCCGGGGAAGCACTCAATCTTGGCGTCGAGGAACGGCGCGGTGCCGGGCTCGATGCCGAAGGCGCGGACCTGGTGGCCGTCCTTGGCCAAGGCGGCGACGACAGCCCGTCCGACGGGGTTCAGGGAGCCGGTGACCAGGACACGCATGCCGCGGCCAAGGTGGGACCGGATTTAGCCGATTCCTGGGCGGGCAGACGACGCTCACAGGGCTAGGCACCTCGCAGGCTCAACCAACCAATCCGGCGAATCAGTCGAAAATCCGGCCAATCCGCGACTCGATTCAAGCGCCTCAAGGCACTCCTTAAGTAAGTCCTGAGGCGGGTCTCCTGCACCGGTGACGGAAATGGCCCCGACCTCTCGCCTTGCCCTGCTCGCCGCGCTGGCCCTTCTGGCCGCGCCCCTCGTGACGGCCCAGCACGGACCGCCCCCCGGCTACACTGACCCCGTGGTGTACGCGCAGGACTACGCCGCCAACCAAACGGAGCAGGCGGGCGCTGACCCCGTCGGATACGCCTCCGCGAAAGCCACTCAGGAAGCCCTCGGCGCGGAAGCCGAACACGCGGCCTGGCTCGCCTGCTGGACCGCCTACGAATCGGGGGCCGACATGGCGCTTGACCCGGTCTGCTCGCAGTTCTTCATCGCCCCG
>JBAZXE010000108.1:0-6119 GCA_041659985.1 Thermoplasmatota archaeon
GATGCTGCGCTCGAGGACGACATCGACGTCCCACGGGCGCTGGTGCACGTCGAGGACGACCTCGTCATCGAAGAGCGGAACGAGCTCGATGCCCTTGCGCGCTGCGGCGTCGAGGATCATCTTCTCGTCGTTGCGCAGCCTGCTGTAGACCATCCCGACGCGGACCATTCATTCCTCCGTTTTCGTCGTCCGTGTCTGCGTCTACTCGCCCCAGTCTTCCTCGACGGCGGGCGCGAGGGCCAGGACGAGGGGGGTGACGGAGCGGACTTCCAGTTCGGCGCCGCAGTCGGAGCAGTCAAGGATTTCCCCGGGCAAAGCGATGTTGGCCTGGATCTTGGCGTCGCACTCGGTGCAGACGGCGACGGCGATGACGCCCTGGTTGGGGCTGTTGGCCTGGACAGCGGGATTCGTGGCGACTTGTGTGCTTTGCGCAGTCATGGAGGGGCCCTCCGAGGCCGGGGACGGAGACCGCCGCCGGATTTCGTGGTTGAACTGCGTGAAGGCGTAGAGAATATAACGGTTTCCCAAGTGGATTTCCAGATTCCTGGTGGATTCGCCGGATTCGGCCCGGTTTCCGTGACAGCGCAGGCTTCGTCGCTCGCTTCGCCCACGCCTCAGATCTGCCGGCTCGACCCGCAAGCCCTCGGGCGCTGCGCCTCGGGCCCTCGCTCGCGCTCGGGGCTTGGTCGACCCTGGCAAGCTTCGTAGCTCGCTACGCTCGCCAAACTCAGATTTTCCGGCTCGACCAGGCAAGCGCGGCTTCGCAGCGCGCAGCGCCCTCGCAAGGCTCGGGCGGTGCCTGGCCTTCCGTGCCAGGCAATCCTCGCTTGCTTCGCTCGCTCAGATCTGGCGGGAAGACCAGGCCTCTTCCGGAATCTGCGTGTACACGGTGGCCTCGGTCGGCTGTGCCTTCTTGCGGCGGCGGACTTCGCGCTCTTCCTCAGACATCAGGAAAACCTGGGTCTTCTTGAACAGCCAGTAGTGGGTGCGCCACTCGCGGCCGTCGTAGAGCGTCGTCTCCTCGCGCTCCGTGGTGAGCATGCCCTCCTCTTCGAGGATGTAGAACAGTTGGCGGTCTTCCGGTTCGAGGACGTTGTCGATGACGCGGTCGTCGAAGCCGAAAATGTCCATGACGAAGTTGGCGTCGCGGGCGGCGTCCTCTTCCTCGATGCCGATGCGGTTCGAGATGGCCATCGCCAGGTCTTCAAGAGTGAGGATTCGCTGGGTCAAGCTAACATGTGCCCCCGAGGACAGCCAGCCTTTGTCGTATGGCCTATTTAGCGATTTTTGAAGGCCGTGGCCGATTTGGACCCACCTTTGGGTTGCGGGATGTTCACCGGGAGGGCCGGGAAGTAGAGTCGCTCCTCGTGCCGCAGGACCCAAACCGTGGCGTCCGGCTCGAAACCGGGGGGTCGTGGGACGTCGACGGCGCGCAAACTCACGGGGTCGAGAAGCTGCACATTGGCAGCGTCATGGCTGACCACAATGGCCTCCAGCAGGATTTCGGGCCCGCCCAGGCGCTTGAGGGTCTCCTCATCGATCTTGTCCGTGCCGCGGTCCGACAATCGCACCACGAAGGCACGTCCGCGCGCCATCGACTGGAACTGCACCAACTCGTCGCCGACGAGGCCGAAGTCGCCGGGGGCAAACAGCCGGATGCGCACCAGGAACGTGACGCGGTAGATGTCCTCGCCTTCCTTGCGGCCGGACAGTTTGGCGTGCTCCTCCCAAACGGCGCCGAGTTTCTCGGCCAGGATGCGGGCAACTCCGCGCGTGCCCTCAATGTCGCCGAGGTAGTAATCGAAGCCCCCGGGCACGGCACCCGACTTCGTGAGGAACGACTCGCGATTGCCCGATGCGCGCTGGCGGTCCAATTCGTCGCCAACGATGCGGTGGGCGCGCTTGATCTCGTGGTCGGTGACGGCACGGTCGGTGGCGCGCAGCTGGATGACAGCGGCATAGTAGCCGCCGAACATGCGGCTGCAGCGGTCGCAGACGCTGCGGCGCATGCGGACGATGAGGTCCTTCTCGAACGTGATGGGGACCCCTTCGACGGACCCCGTGAGCGTGGCGTGATGGCGGAAGTTGCGTTCATCCTGGGCCGTTTCGACCAGTTGCAGCTCGCGGTCGGACACGCTGGGGTGCGGCTTGATGACGGCGCGCGCCGCCTCTTCGCGAATCCATTCCAATGGCTGCCCTTCGTCTGGGTCGACCCAGTGGTTGCCGACGTGACGGGCGTCGCAGTGGGCGCACAGCTCGACGTCCAGGACTTCGGGGCCGGTGAGCAAGGCCGTCTTCCCGACGAAGCACGCCGGGCACGAGCCACCGATGAGGAGGGGGACCATCTTGCCGCACTCGACGCAGGTCTGCAGGCGGGCCGACGGGGAGGGCGACCCGGTGGGCGAGCCCCCGTCCGGCGCTTCAGTGGGGGACGAATCGGAGGAGCTCATTGCGGGAGGTCCATCACGAGGAACTGGGCATGCGGGACTCCGGAGACGACGAGCACGTTGCTGGGGTCCACCAATCCGAGGTCGATGGCGACGTCGATGCTGCGCTTGCCGACCAGGTTGGCGACCGTGGCGCTGCGCAGGTACGAGCTCAATCCTTCGGAGTCGACGCGCAGGCCATCGTAGAACCCGGGCGTGACGTCAAGCTTGAACTTGCCCTCGCGGTGGGTCGAGCCCAATAGTTCGGCGTCGCAGGCGGCAATGAGACGCTGGACGCCCTGCTGGTAAGCCCGGACGGCAAAGCCGTCCGCAGACGGTTTCGCCTTGACTGCGAACTCGGAGGCGGTCATGTGAATGTCGCGGCCACAGGCTCCCCCTATTTTGCCGTCCCGGTGCCGGCCTGGGCTTCCCCCAATCTAGGCCTGCGGCCAATGGCAAGGCTAGGCCCCGAGCGAAGCGAGGAGCCGCGGCGCAGCGCTAGAGGGCCCTATGGGTTCAGGGGCGCGTACGTGCCAGCGCCGCCCTTGGCGTACACCGAGTTGTTGCGCTTGAGGGTCTCCAGGGCCTTGAGGGCGTCAGCGGGCGGAATCTGCTTGCGGTTGGCCTCGGCGAGGATGTCCTCCTCGCGGGCGTAGCCCTTGTCGGAGTCCTTGGCCAACGTGCGCACGATGTCCTGGATGGCGCGGACACGGTCGTGCTGCGAGTGGCTGACCCCCGTGGCGATGACATCGATGTCGAACTTGCCGGTGGCGCGGTCGACGCCGACGCTGCGCAGGTAGGTCTCGACGATGCGGACGGCGCGCTCGGCGTCCTCGAGGGTGGCTTCCTGGCTGAGGCGGATGCGGGCGCTGGCCTCCGCGACGCGGATGAACGCCTCGAGTTGACGGGCCGTAAGCGGGATGGAGCCGTCGCTGGCTGCGGCGCGCAGGTCAACGTAGTAGTCCTGGATGCGCTTCATGGCGTCCTCGGTGAGGACGGGGTAGATGTTGCGCTTGGCGTAGGCGACGTACTTGCGCAGGAACTCTGCCGGCAGGTCGGGCGTGACGAGAGTCATCATCGAGGCCTCGTCGTCGACGGAATAGGCCCCGTTCGGGTTGGCGCGGCGGTGCTCGCGCACTTCGCCGGCTTGGTGCGTCTTGAGGATGTGTGTCGCTAGGACCGAGTCGCGGTCGCGCGACGGTTTGTCCTTGAGGCTGAAGATGAGGTCGAAGCGGCTGAGCAAGGCCGGCGGCATGTTGATCTGGCTGCCGATGGGCTCGTATTCGTCGAAGCGGCCCAGTTTTGGGTTGGCGGCGCCGATGACGGCGCAGCGCGACTTCAACGTGGCCGAGATGCCGGCCTTCGCGATGGAGATCTCCTGCTGCTCCATGGCCTGGTGCATGCTGGACTGGTCGTTCTTGTCCATCTTGTCCAGTTCGTCGATGCAGGCGATGCCCATGTCGGCCAACACCAAGGCACCGGCTTCCAAGGTCCATTGGCCTTCGCCGAACTCGTCCTTGACGGCGGCGGCGGTGAGGCCGGCGGCGCTGGCGCCCTTGCCCGACGTGAAGATGGCGCGCGGGGCAAGCTTGGCGAGGTAGCGCAGCAGCTGCGACTTGGCGACACCGGGGTCGCCGACGAGCAGGACGTGGATGTCGCCGCGGTTGCGGCTGCCGTCCTTGTACTCCTTGCTCACGCCGCCGAAGAGGGCGAGGATGAGGGCGTCCTTCTCGGTCTCCAGGCCGTAGATGGTCGGGGCGAAGCTGCCGCGCAGGCGGTCGTAGATGCGCGGGTCCTTGCTCAACTCAACGATCTGCTCCTCGTCCTCGGCGGTGAGGATGATCTCCTGGAACTCTTGCTGCTGCTGCATCACGGAGACGCCTTGCAGGACCTTGTTGAACTCGACCTTGACGTTGCTGCCCTGGCGCTTCTTCTGCGCCGTGAGGATGCCGTTGAGGACGATGCGGTCACCGGGCGCGACCTTGTGGACCAGGTCCTCCTGCATGTGGATGGTCAGGCGTTCGGGCTGGGCCCCGCCGCGCAGGCCTTCCGGGGCCTCCTGGATCTCGACTTTCTGGTGGTCGATGAAGCGGCACTCCTCCTCGCGGATGCTCCAGGGACCGGGCTTCTCGCAGCCGTCGCAGATGACCGGCTCGGCGATGTACTCGTCCTCCTGGACGATGCGCACGCGGTTGCCGCAAGTCTTGCAGTCGAAGGCGGCCTCCATGACCTGGGGTCGCACTTCGGTGACCTTCTTGACGAGCCCTTCGACGGCCAGCAGGCGGCCGAGGTGCTCGGCGCGGATGTTGCGGACCTTGACGTCTTGGCTCGGCGGAAGGCCGGTGACGCGGAGGTGGAGACGGGGGCGGGGGTCGACGGTGACGTCAACGTTCTGCAACTGCTGCGCTCCGACTTGCAGGCAGTGCCGCGGCTTGTTGAGCAGGTAGTCCGCCAGCTCGGGGTCGCGCAGCTGGATCTCGTTGAAGGTGACGATGACGGACTTGCCGCCATCCGGGTAGTCCTCGGCCGCCTTCTGCACGAGGGGCTTGGCGTAGTCCTGCAGGAAGGATTCCCATTTGGCCGACAGGACGGAGTCCTGCACCGTGAGCTGGGGCACCTGGACCATTAGCGCACCTCCACCGTGTAGGACTTCGGTGGGGAGGGGAGTGAAACGGTCGGCAACGGAACCCACGGACTTGGCTCCGGTACTTGAACGTTCGAAGTGAAATCAAGGGGGGGTTGACCGACGGAGAGCGATGCGCTCTAGTGCAGGCGCGGCGGTGCAAATGGCGTGCACCTCGCGCCATCGGGACCGGTCCTGGTCATCGGCCCCGGCGCCATCGGGGCGCTCGTGGCGGCGCGGCTGGCCGCCGCGGGGACCGACGTCGTCGTCGCCTGCCGCACGGCGGACGCCGCGGCAGACTTGCGGCGCCGCGGCCTTGTGGCCATCGGGCCGGACAACTCGCGCATCGAATCCTGGCCGTCCATCGTCCATCGGCCGTCGGAGCTCGCCGAGGCCCCCCGCATGGCGGTGCTGGCGACGAAGTGCCAGGCCGCCGAAACGGCCCTGTCGACTTGGCTGCCGTCGTTGGGCGAGGACGCGCCCGTCGTGGCCATGCAAAACGGGGTGCAGGGCGACCGGATGGCTGCCATCGCGGGCGACCGCCTCGTCGAGTGCACCGTGGCGTTCCCCGCCACGCTGGACGGACCGGGCATAAGCCGGCAGACGGGCCCGGGTCACTTCATCCTGGGGCCGTGGCCGAAGCCGCACGCCCGCGACGAACCGGCCGCGTTCCGAGGCGTGGCCGAAGTCCTGTCGGCTGCCGGCCCGGTGCAAGCCAGCGCCAACATGCTGGGCGTCAAGTGGACCAAGATGCTCATCAACAGCTGCATCAGCACGTTGGGCGTCGCCACGGGCCAAGAGCTAGGAGTCCTGCTGCGGAACCCGCATGCCCGCCAGGTGTTCCTGCGCATCGTCGAGGAAGGGTACGCCGCCGGGAGGGCTGAGGGCGTCGCCTTCGAGCCGGTCTCCGGGTTCCGGGCCGGGCTGTTTGCCGCCCAGGTCCCTGGTCGACGGCTGCTGTTGGCCATCCTGGCGCGCAAGTACCGCCGCCACCGCTCCAGCAGCCTGCAGAGCCTCGACCGGGGGCAGCGTACTGAGGTGGATTTCCTCAACGGCCACATCGTCGCTGC
>JBAZXE010000109.1:0-6047 GCA_041659985.1 Thermoplasmatota archaeon
CCGGCAAATCGCTGGGAAATCCGTCCTATCCGAAGTGCAATTTATTCCCCCTTTTCTTCACATTCATTTTTGCCACCAGATGAAAGTGGCTCGACGCCCCACCGACCGTCGGCTAGCCCTCGTTAGCGGGCACCAAGTCTGTTAGCAAGATTTCGCGTGGAATCCCATTTTTGGGTCGCTTCCTGGCTTTTTGTGGCCCAAGACATATATCCTGCGCTTTGCGTTCTAGTGGATGGGGATGGACTAGGATGCACAAGGACGAGTTGCTGCAACTTCACAGCCTGTTGTGCCAAATGAAGCGCTACTTCGAGGACTCGGGGTTGCCGGTTAACGGGGAATTCGCCGAATACGACGGACTCACCTGCTCGCCGCAGCACATCCACAAGTCCAAGACGGACCACAAGCGGGCCGTCTTCTACCTGGGCAAGGGCCTGGCGGAAGTCATCATGCAGGGCAACCCGGACCACCAGGCCCGCCTGCGCGAACGCTTCCTGCGCCTGGCCACGGTCGCCGTGTCGGAGGAGGACGAGGAGGAGCTCCTTGCCTCCGATCCGCGCAACCGGAACCTGCCGGCCTTCGCGCTGGCCGCCCTGTCGCATTAGCGCATTTGGCGTAGCATTCGGGCGACTCAAGGCGAGCCCGCACGCATTCCGCCGTGCGCCGCTCCCCCTCCATCCGTCAAATCCCGGTAAAATCCGGCCAATCAGAGAGGCTTGACCATCTCGAGCGCATCCGCGCCATCCGAGTAGACCCCTTCCTTGATCCCGTTGGGGTGGAAGCCCGCGTTGGCGTAGAAGCGCCGCGCGGCGGGGTCGTCCCAACGCACGTCAAGCGTCAACGCCTGCGCGCCCTGGCTACGCATGCGCTCGCGGACATCGGCCAAAAGGGCTCGGCCGATGCCTTGGCCGCGGCGCTGCGAATCCACGGCGAGAGCCAAAAGGTGCCCTTGGCCTTCGCTCTTCTCGGCGAGCGCGAACCCGACAATCTCGTTCGTGGGGACGTCACGGGCGACCAGGAAGGTACCCTTTGCGACATGGGCGTGGGCGGCCAGCCATTCCGCCGCGTACCGCTCCCGCAGGGAGGACAAGGCGAGGCGGGCAACCGATTCGACGTCAGTGTTGCGGACCGGTTCAACCACAAGCATGCCCTCTTCGTTAGCCCGCGTCGTCCATCAACCTTCCCCTGCGGCCCCGAGGACCCTAGATAAGGGTTGAACTAGGCGACCGGTCCGGGCCGACCGATTCTCAGGATTCCGGAGCGGCAACCCGGCGCGCCGAGGCGGCAAAGGCCACTAGGGTGGCGGAGAAGGCCATGACCATTCCCAGGTTCAGGCCGGAGGTGTCACCCTGTTCCATGGATTGCGTCAGCCACGCGCCAGCGAAGGCACCGGCGCCCACAATTCCGAGGGCGGTGGGGAGGGTCGCCGGGGCACGGGCCCACACCCCCAACGCACCGATGATGATGGCCGCTGCCACGCAGATCCATCCGAGCAGGACATAGACGGTCTCGAACTCTTGGTCGGCGCTGGCCGCGCCCGGTCCCGATCCGTTGTCCCCCCAGGCGGGATAGGTCAAGGCGGCCAGGAGCCCAAGGACGATCAGTAGCGCGACGGACACCCAGGGGAAGCGGCGCATCGCGCGAAGACGGCGGCGGGGCTTGATGAGGGCGTCGGGTTGCCTTTGCAGGATTGAGGCGGCCTACACCGTGACGGAGAGCCGCGATAGCTCCGTGCCTTCCTGGAAGACGAGGAGCAGGTAGGTGCCGCCCGGCGGCAATGGACTCACTGCCACTCGGTCCTCCGGGTCAATGGCGCCCTGGGGAATTTGCAGGTAGGATTCGGCCAAGTCCGTGCCAGCGCGGTCGAGGAAGCGCAACGTCACGTCGCCCCAATCCAGCCCCCCGGAGGTCTTGGTGACGTCGAAAGCCAGGCTTCCCTTGTCGTGGACGGCCACCAGCGAGACGCCGGATTCAGGGCGATCGAAGGCCAAGGCGTACACGACGACGGTCACCAGGACGGCGACGATGACGAACGTCGTGAGGACCACCATCGGAGAGGCAGCGCTGTCGTCGCGGGCCAAGGCCACGCCGCCTTGGATGCCTTGGCGGGCTTGAGGCTTTGTGCCGGTCCATGCCGTTAGGTCCCGATCGTGCCCTTGACCGCGGTCCCGGCAGGAACAAGGACGCCGGGCCCAAGCAAAGTGCCCGGATTGAGGCTCACGTTCACGCCGGTCTTGGCCCCGTCCCCGACGATGGCGCCGAACTTGCGGCGGCCGGTATCGATGCGCTTGCCCTTGTGGTGGACGCGGACGTTGGCGTCGTCGTGGCGCAAGTTGGCCACGACCGTTCCCGCGCCAAGGTTGCAGCCTTCCCCAAGGATGGAGTCGCCAACGTAGTTGAGGTGGGGTGCGTGGGCCCCCGCAAGGAGAATCGTGTTCTTCAGTTCAGTCGAGGCGCCGACGTGGCACTTGGGGCCGATGGCGACAGGACCGCGCAGGTATGCATGGGGCCCGACCCGCGCCCCCGCGGCGACGAAAACGTCGCCTTCGATGTAGGTCCCGGACTTGACCACGGCCCCCGCCTCGACGAAGACACGGCCCCGCACGTGGACGCCCTCTTCGACGACGCCGTTCCCGGCCGCGCCGCTCTTGCCCCCGTCGAACAGGAAGTCCATGGTTGACCCCATGAGCGCCTCGTGCGCGGCCAGGAAGTCCCAGGGGGTTCCGACGTCGCGCCAGCCCTGCGCCGGGACCCAGCGTACCTTGCCTTGCGCCCCCCAGGCCGCCAGGACATCGGTGAATTCGAGCTCGCCGCGCGGACTGGGCTTCAGTGCCGCGCATTCGCGAAGCGCCGCGACCGGCACACGATAGAAGCCAGTGTTGACCAAATCCGAGGAGGGTTTGTCGGATTTTTCTTCCACGCCGAGAACAAGGTCGCCCTTGACGCGCAGGGCGCCGTACTTGGTCGGGTCCGGCACGCGCTGCGCGGCCACCGCGAATCCGCTGGCCCGCGCTAGCGCCTGCAGCGTGGCGGCATCGATGAGTCCGTCGGCCATCGCAAGCAGGCAATCCTCGCTGACGTACGGCGCAGCGGCGGCGACGGCGTGGCCCGTGCCGCGCGGCTCGCCCTGAGGAACGCAACGCACCGCCATGGCGCCCCGCCACGAGGCCGCGTGGGCGGTGACGCGCTCGGCGGCGTGGCTGACCACGACCACACAATCGGTCGCGCCGGCGGCTGCGATGGCATCGAGCATGCGCCACAGCAGGCTGCGCCCGGCGACCTCGAGCAAGGGCTTCGGGGTCTGCGTGGCGAGCGGCCACATGCGCGTCCCTTTGCCGGCAGCAAGCAGGATGGCCTGCACGCGGTTCGCAGGGCCAGGACGGCCTAAAGCTTGGCTTGCCGAGTTGGGTCAGCGGCGCTACGACACGATGGCGACGAGGAACGACACCAGGGCCGGCAGCACGAGGATGCCGAAGGCGACGGTGAAGAACACGCCCGCCGTGGCAGCCAGACTGGTGAACTTCGGTTGTTTGGCAAGAGCCAAGCCATACCGCACGGCGAAGAAGACCGGGACACCGATGAGGAGGGCCGCCAGGAGCAGCGACGTGAACTCGACGAGGGCGACGACGCCCAAGCCCGACCCGCTACCGCCGGAGGTGAGCAGACTGGAGCCGAGGACCTCGTTGAGCTGCCAATCCCACACCAGGAACGCGACGACGGCGCCCACCGCAGTGGCAACGCGGGCAACCCATGTGTGCGGACCGGGCTCCGTTTGTTCGATCGGCCCATCGCGGAACCACAACCAGGCGCCCATCACGAGGATGGCGACGACGAGGAAACTACCAATCCACCAGCGCAGGGCCTGTGATTCATCGGAGACCCGGCTATTGTCGAACGAGGGGCCCAGATCACCGACGACGAGGGTGTAGGAGCCGTCGAAGTCGAGGGAGCGACCGGCGCCGTCCGTGACCGTGAGTTCATCAAACTTCGCGAAGGCCACGTCTCCGAGACCAGTGGGGTCGTCGGAGAGGCGGGTGCGCAGGAAGGCTCCGTTGAAGACTTCGCTGAGGACGACGTCGGCCTTGTCGAGGATGGCGAACGGTGCGCTCTTGGCGCTGGCGCCGATGATGCGAACGTTGGAGAGGATCTCGCTGAGCCTGTCGAGGTTCGTGGATTCAAGGCCAATCGCGGCATCGGCATCGGACGCCGGCCTGAAGCTCAGCAAGGCCCCGTTCCCGAATGGCAGGACCACGACATCCGCGCCGAAACTCGACGGGAAGTCCGGGGAGCCTTCGACGAGAAGGGGTTCGTCCTCCAGCCCGATGCTCTTTACGAGAATCCCCACCGCATCACGCAATTCGAGTGAACTGCCCGATTCCAGGGCCGTGAACCCCACGAAATGGCCCGATGTCGCGGGAACCTCACCCATGCGCACGACGCCTCCAACGAGTGAACCGATTGCCGAGGGACCGACGCGCAACTTGTCATCGAACCCATCTGCCTGCGCCAGGTCAACGAAGGTCAGAAGGGCATGGTCGGCCTCAATCTCGACGGGGTACGACGCCCCCGAGTTGAATCCGAAGGAAGCGCCTGCGGGGACAATCAGGCGCAAGGGCCCGTTGACGCAGACCATCGATGCATCTTCGCCCTGCCAACAAGCGTGCGACAAGCCTCCCACCGTAAACCCAGTTGTCCGGAAGAAACCGGCACTCTGGGAGACCGCAGGAGCGCTGAGCTCCATTGCGCCCGAAAGGACTGTCAGGCTGTCATCGAACCCCCTCGCCATAGGAAAGGAGGCCTCGCGGTGCTGCTCGGCTGCGGCCGAGGCCAGCGGGAAGACCAAGACCGCCGCAAAGACCACCCAGGTCGGTTTCAGCACAACTCCCGCTCGTCATCCTAGTTCATAAACAATTCTGAGGGGTTCCCTTTTCACGACTTGTTTGATTCTCTAGCTTTGAAAAAAGTGCGACGGGGTCAGGACGGGGCCGGACTCATATAAGAGCAGCCCGCTCGCGTTCTCCGTGCCCATCGCGCGCATGAGCGCCCGCATCCAAGCCGCTCTTTCTCCAGGGAGGGCCTAACGTGCGACTCCTTGTGACGGGAGGTTCCGGATTCATTGGCAGCAATTACGTCCATCACGTCCTTCACTCCCGTCTAGGGGCGCCGGCGCGTTGCTGCCCCGACCATGCCCAGTACGGTGAGGGGCAATCCGACCTCAATCTTGAGCTGCTCAACGTCGACAAAATGACGTATGCCGGGAATCCGACCAACCTCAAGGGCATTGACCACCTCCCCTCCTATCGGCACGCCAAAGTCGACATTACGGACGGAGCCGCAATCGAGCGCACGTTCAAGGAATTCAAGCCGGATGTCGTCGTCCATTTCGCTGCGGAAAGCCATGTCGACCGCAGCATCGAAGCCGGCGATGTCTTCGTCAAGACGAACGTCCTTGGAACGCAAGTCCTGCTCGATGCAGTTCGCCGTCACGATGTCGGTCAGTTCCTCCATGTCAGCACAGACGAGGTCTACGGCAGCCGCGAGACCGGCTCGTTCAAGGAAACGGACCCATTCCACACCGCCAGCCCTTACTCGGCGAGCAAGGCGGGCTCCGACCTTCTCGTCATGGCCCACCACACGACGTACGGCCTGCGGACGACCATCACGCGTTGCACGAACAACTATGGCCCCCGGCAGCACCCGGAGAAACTCCTGCCCAAAATCGTTGCTTTGGCCCTCCAAGACAAACCCTTGCCCATCTATGGCAACGGCATGAACGTTCGCGATTGGCTGTACGTCAAGGACCATTGCGCCGCGATTGAACGCGTCCTGGCACTCCAGGATTGGGGCGGTATCTACAACGTCGGCGCTCGTGACGAGAAAACCAACCTCGACGTGGTGCGGACGGTTCTCCGTCGCTTGGGGAAGCCCGAATCCCTGATTACGCACGTGAAGGACCGCCCCGGGCACGATTTCCGGTACAGTCTCGATGACTCGAAGCTGCGCGGCAAAGGCTGGCAACCGCGCATGCCTTTCGAGCAAGGGCTAAGCGA
>JBAZXE010000110.1:0-5761 GCA_041659985.1 Thermoplasmatota archaeon
TGCATCAGCAACAGCTTGCGGACGGTGTCTGCGCTGGTGAGCGAGTAGAGGCACGAGCTCGGCCCGCGCGTGCGCGCCAGGTCGCCCAGGACGACCATGCGGGCCAGGTGGTATCCCAGGGTTGAAACGGCGCAGCCGAGGCTGCGGCGCAGCTCGGTGCGGTTGAGGGGACTGACCAAGAGCAGTTTGGCGATGCGACGCGGCACGGTCCGCGAGAAGCGCGCCATCTCGGCGCGCAGCTTCGGGTCCTGGTCGCCGGCCGTGAAGAAGCGCTTGTAGCGGCCGTCCTCGACCTCGATGAGCACGCCTTGGTGCTCGAGGCGGTCGAGGTGATGCCGCAGCTGCCCGGCCGAGGTGACCTTGGCGGCGCGGGCAAGCCCGCGGAAGTGGATGCCCGGCTGTTCCTTGACGGCGCGTCGGATGGAGAGCCCTACCTGGCTGACCGGGTGCTGCTTTCGCATCATGCCACGCGCCTCCGCAGGAGGGCGACGGCCACGGCGAGGCTGGCTGCAAGGGGCACGAGCCCGAGGGCGGGGAGTTTCTTGCCATCAACCAAGGAACCTCCGTCGGCGTCAACGCCGGGGGTCTCCTTGTTGACGCCGAGGAGGCTGAACGAGAACAGGCTCGCGTCATTGCCATTCGAGTCTTGGATGGGCGCATAGCCGCGGTCGAAGGCCATGACGAGGGTCTCGAGGCGGAAAGCCCCGCGTTCGGTGGCGCCGACCTTCAAGTCGAGGGTGATGGGCGTGCCAACTGGCGTGTCCAGGATGTCGACCCAGAGGTCAAGCTCGTTGGCGGTTGCATGTTCGACGCGCGTCGTGACGATGTCGCCGTAGGCGCTGGAGAAGCCGGTGAGTTCGAGGGTGACGGGGTTGCTGCCGTCTTGTTCGACGTTGCGGGCCGAGAAGAGCAGCCAGCGGGCGCCCTGGTCTTCGTACGCCGTGTTGAGCGTGATGGCGACGGAGACGTCGATGGGGTCACCGCGGATGTCGCGTTGGCCTTCCATTGCGATGGAGCCGAATTCTGTGCATTGGCCGTTGAATCCGTCTTGCGTGCAGCCGTTTTGCGCGGCCACCTGCGTCAACGCCATGAGGCCCACCAGGCCAAGGGCGCCGGCCAGGCGGGGCAGGCTCCGGGGCAGGTGCCCGTCAGGCCGTTCGTTGTTCTGGAGGGGGCGGGGGCGACGTTGGTTCATGATGCAAGGACTCCTTGACAGGCACCATTGGCTTCGCCCCACCAAGAACGATTGCTGGGCATCCGCTTGTATGGCCCTGTGGCCGCGCCTCCAGCATGTCAGGTCAGGTACGGGGACACGCTTCGTCGATGGTGGCGGACAACGGTCGGTGTTGGCCTAGCGGACAGGGCTCGGTGCCGGACGCGGCGCGGCGCGGTCGGGCGTCGCGGCCTTGAGCGGGCGGCTGCCGGCGAACTCGGTGAGCCAAAAGTAGGTCTGGCGCGTGTCGTGCAGGCTCTTGCGTTGGTGGACGGCGCCGCGTTCACGCAGGATGCGCAAGGCGGAGTAAACGGTGCGGCGCGGCAGGCCCGAGACGGCCCGGAGGTCGGCGCCGGTCATGCGCTGACCGGCGTGGAGGGCCCCGAGGACCGTGCGTACGGAAGGGGGGTCGCAGAACGACGGAGCGGATGCGGCGGCGGCCGGTGGGTTGGCGGCCTCCCGACCATGGAGCGAAGGAAGCGGGAAGGAACGGGCAGGCATCGAAACCTCGTGAGACCGGGCCTTGCGGGCCCGGTGAGCCATCCGGCCATCGTCACGGCGCGTTAAGCCCGTGCGGCGATGCGAACATGTCGGGGCCGGCCCGGTTTGCGCAGGGTCTGGACCGGCGCCGGGACCGTCTCTGGAGGGGTCTGGACAGGAGACGCAGCGGGCGCAGGAGCGCCTTGGCGAAGATGGGCCTTGAGGCCGACGACGACGTCGATCTCGGCGGGATCAACGCCGCGCAGGACGGCCGTGTAGTACGACGTGTAGTCCAACAGCTGCAGGGCCCGGGCCTGCTCGACGACGTGGCTGGCGAAGGTGTCGGTGGCGGCGAACTGGCGGTGGTCCCACGGCACGCCCCAAGCGGTGTACCGGTTCTCCATGAAGGCGATGCGCTGCGTCATCTCGGGGCGCTGGCCGCGGTCGCTCAGGACGAGGACCGTGAAGTGCGCGCGGTTGGCGTCGCCGCTCCAGCCGGTGAACGCGTTGTGGTTGCATTCGGGAATCTCGTCGATGTCGGCGATCTTCTTGGCGTTCTCGTTCAGGAGGGAGGCGAAGAACGTCCCGATTCCGGTGAAGGCCGGGGTGGTGTAGATTTGCGGGATGCGTTCGTGCAAGCGACGCGCCAACTGCTTGGCTTCGTTGCGTGATTCCGGAACGTGGGGGCCGCACGCGGCGTCGACTTCGCGAACCGCTGCCACGGCGGAGGCGACGGGAACGGGTTGCGCCAACAGGCCAGACCCTTCGAGGAATCCAAGGAGACTGAACCAGGCATGCGCCAGGGCAAGGCGGGGCTGGTAGCCGCTGGGCTGGACGACGCACTCGTCGGCCAGGTTCTCCAAGGTCCCGCCCGTTGTGAAGGCCGTCACCTTGCAACCGCGCGACGAGGCCTCGCGCACCGCCTCCAGGGTCTCTTCGGTTTCGCCCGAGTAGCTGACGGCGAGCACGCGCCAGTCCTTGCGAACGTGGTGCGGAACGCCATGGCTCTGGGCGATGGTGAACGGGAGCTCGAGGACGCGGGAAGCGGCGTCGCGCACCAAGAGGGAGGCGGCGCCCGAGCCGCCCATGCCGGCGAACAACAGGCCGCCGGCCCGGAGGCCCGGTTCGCCGCGCGCCATGCCCGCTTGGTGGCCTTCCAGGAGCAGTTGAGCCTTGGACTGGATTTTCTTTAGGAAGTCCGGATTGCGGCTCGCGGGCATGCCATCGGCTGGCCTCCGGCACGGAAGCCGATTGCGGGACAAGGTGGGTCCACCGCCAATCGGGGTGTGCAGCTAGCGCCTCGCCCCTGCGGCCATGTCCCCGTAACCATCTCCTTGTCCAAGGACCAGTGTGAGTCGCCCTCAGGTCGCGCACGACGCCATGCGTTGGCAGCGCTCTTTGTCGGGCTAGTGAGTCCAAATGTTCCTGATGCAGATGGCTGACCAGTTGGCCGCGGTGCCGTTCCTGCCGCACGGCAAAGGGGCCCTCATCCTCATCCTCGGCGGCCTTGCCGTGCTGCCGGCTTCGCTCTTGTGGTCGCGCGCCTCGTCAGGGACGCAGCGCTGGGTCGCCGGAATCGTGCCGGGCGCCATTCGCCTCGGACTCGGACCGTGCCGCGTCGTCTCCGCCGATGTGCACAGCTGCGTCGTCGTCCTGTCGTCCTGCCCGTCGTGCCGTTCCCGCGCCAAGCCAGTTGGCAACTGCGCGCGGGAACAACAGGGCCTGCAGACCACGGTGGCGCCACGCGCCCCCGACGCCCGCGTCGTCGAACTCTCCTGCAATCCCTCGGGCCGGGGCGCCTGCACGTTCGTCATCCACCGGGGACGGTCGCCATAGCCGCCTCCAAGGTTGCGCCTTCGACCAGCCGCAGCGGCCATCCACTGCTGGGCGTGCTCATCGGTGCCCTCAGCGGCTACTCCGTCTATTGGGCCGGGGCCTTGCTGGCGGGTTCACCGGACCTGGCCAGTCTTCCGCCGTCCGACGCGGCTTCGCAGTTCCTTCGGCCGTTCACGACCTTCACCGCCTGGGAGGGCGCGTTGGCCTTGGCCGGCGCGGCCCTGGGCCTCTTCGTCGCCCGCTACCGCTGGCGCCTGGCGGGGCTGCTCAGCTACATCGCCCTCGTCTCGCTCATCATCGGTTACCTCGCCTATTCGCTCACCGTGTCCATTCCGCAGGTCCCGCCCGAGGCGCGCTGGCTCAGCTACATCCTGCTGTCGGCGGAGGCGGGCGGGCTGAGCCTCATCGTGGTGTTCTCGTTCTACTCGCTCGATGCAGCGACCCGACGCCGCTGGGCCCGCGTGGCCGAGACCAGCCGCTTCGACGTCCACTACCAGCCGCACGTGGCATTCGAGGTCCCGGTGTTCAACGAGCCGTTCGAGATGGTGCGCGAAACGGTGCTCCACCTCCTCGCGCAAGACTACCCTCCGGAGCGCTTCACCGTGATTGTCGCCGACGACAGCACCGACCCCAGGACCCGCGATCCGCTGCGCTCCTTCTGCGCCAGCGTCGGCGCGGTGTACTTGGCCCGGCCGAGCCGCAAGGGGTTCAAGGCTGGGGCTCTCAACCACGCCACGGCGCTCCTGCCCGCCCAGGTCGGCTTCGTGGCCGTCATCGACGCCGATTACTGGGTGGAGCCCGACTACCTGCGCAGCGTGGTCGGCTACTTCGTGGAGCCGAACCTCAGTTTCGTGCAGACGCCGCAGGACTACCGCAACATCGAGGAGTCGTTCTTGACGCGGCAGTACAAGCGGGCGGAGTCGTTCTTCTACCACGCCGTCATGCCGTCGCGCAACGAGCAGAGCGCCATCATCTTCTGCGGCACCATGGGCATGTTGCGCCGCCGCGCCCTCGAGGAAGTCGGAGGGTTTGCGGAGGACCAGATCTGCGAGGACGCCGAAGTCTCGGTCCGCCTCGCCGCCGCCGGCTGGGATTCGTTGTACGTCGACCGCAGTTTCGGCAAGGGGCTCATGCCCGCCGTGTTCGACGCGTACAAGAAACAGTTCCACCGCTGGGCCTTCGGCAACGTCCGCATCCTCTTCTCGCGCAGCTGGCTCATCCTGCGTTCGCCCATGACGGTGCGGCAGAAGTTCGATTTCCTGGTGTCGAACCTACACTGGTTCGACGGGTTCTTCGTGACCACCATCGCCTTGGTGCTGCTGTTCCTCGGCCTCGGGCCCCTCCTCGGCTACGACGGCCTCACGCACCATCAGCGCGAACTGGCCCTGCTGGCGTTCGTCCCCTTGTTCTTGCTCGTCGACGGCATCGTTCGGCTCCACCTCGTGTTGCGCATGGACGGCCGGTCCCGCCTGCGCGACAGCCTGCTCGTGCAGGGCATGTGGTTCGCCATCAAGTTCACCAACCTCACGGCGGCCACCAAATGCATGCTGGGCTTCCGCTCGCCCTTCGTCCGCACGTCGAAGGACCCGGGCCATCGGCTGGGACGGTTCCGCGCCTTCTTCCGGGCGCTGCGCATCACCAAGGCGGAGAGCCTCATCGGTTCGTCCCTGGCGGCGACGGCGGGGTACAATGCCTGGCTGGTGGTCGACCAGGGGCCAGCCCTGGGCACGGTCCTGCTGCCGTTGTGGCTGGGCCTCTACGCCTTGTTCTTCCTGTGCGCGCCCATCTACGCCTACCTGTCCTACCGCACGCTCGACCCCATCGTGGCGCCGTCCAGCGTCGTCGCTGAGGTGCACACCCGGGTGCACGCCAAGGCTGTCCCTGCAAGATGATGGTCGCCGTCCGCCAAGGAAATGCCATGAACGCAACCCGTTCCGTCATGTGGATGGTTGGGCTCGTGGCGATTCTCGCCGGGGCCTACCTCTTGTACTTCGAGGCTGGCCTCGACCGTTGGGTGTCCATTGGCATCCTTGGTGCTGGCTTGCTGCTGTTCGTCGGTCTCGCTGTGATGACCTTCGCCAGCGGCGCGCCGACCGACCCGTCGCCGCGCGTCGTCCGCGAAGAATCAACCGTCGTCGAGCGCGGCCCGCGCCACGTCGTCGAGCGCGACGACCGCGGCTCGCGCTAGGCGAGATCCTGGTTCTCCTCCCTCTCGTCCCGCATCTCTCCCCC
>JBAZXE010000111.1:0-5650 GCA_041659985.1 Thermoplasmatota archaeon
GGCCAAGCCGTTCACCAAGCGCCTGCGCATCGAAGGCGTCGAGGACGAGCGACGCACCCTGGAGCAGGTCGACGGCGCCACGCTGGACCGCCGCATGCGCAGTCGCGGCCTCATCCCTGAAAAGAGTGGCAAAGGAGGCGCATGATGGCCGACGACCTCGGCGGCTTTGCCGCGCTCTACGATGCCCCGTCGGCTCCGGAACCGGTCTCTGCTTCCGTCCTGGACGACGTCCAGTCGAAGGACTGGCGCAACATCCTCGTCCTCGGCCGGGCCACCAAGGAGGGCCTGTATCCCGAGACGTTGGCGCTGGTCGGCCGCGCGCGGTTCCTGGCCGACGAGCTGGGCTGCCGCGTCGAAGTGCTCCTCATCGGCGAAGACCTGGAGCCCGCGACGGCGGAACTGAAAAAGTACCCCATCAACACCGTGTACCGCGTCAAGGCGCCGGAGTACGCGCCCATCGACCGGACCGCCAAGATTCTTGTCGAGGTCGTGCGCAAACGCCGCCCTGAGATGGTGCTGGTTTTCCAAAGCCGCACGGGTGATGCCGTCACCGCCTTCGCGGCCAACCGGTTCGGAGTCGGCTTCGTCCTCGGCGCCAGCAAGGTCGACATCGACACCTCCGAACGCCGCGCCTTCGTGACGCACGAGTCGGGGCTGTCGCGCTTCCACGTCGTCACCCAGATGCAAGGCTACCCACAGTTCGTCTCCGTGCAACGTGGCCTCTTCCGCGCTCCGCTCGAGGACCCCTATTCCAGCGTCAAGGTGCACGACTTGCAAGTCGACCCCGGACGCACCGCCAACATCGAGATCATCGGCCGCAAGCCGCCGCCCGCAGCCACCATCGCAACGGCGGAGCGGGTCCTGGTAGCCGGCGGCCGCATCGGGTCGGAAGCCGAGCTTGCCCTGGCGCGCGAGTTGGCCAAACGGTTCGACGCCCTTTTCGCGGTCACCATCGGCATCGTGGAACGCGGACTGGCCGCCGACGCGCCCGTCGTCGGCTCCGGCGCGCACTCCATCCATCCGAAACTCCTCGTCACGGTCGGCGTGCTCGGAGCCCTCGACTTCCTCGAGGCCATCAAGGGCAACCCGACCATCTGCGCCATCGGGTGCGACCCCGGCGACCCCATCGGAAAACGGGCGGCCTACATGGTGCCCGGCGAAGTCGAGGCGAGCGTCAAGGCCGTGTTGGCCGCCCTTTGATTTGACGGATTGCCGTTCGATTGGCCGGATTAAGAATCCGTCCAATCGCGGCCCAATCCGTCCAATCAGCGCTTCTCGAACATCATTCCCGGCTTGTAGCTCGAGATGTACTCGACTTTCTGGCCGATGGGCAATTCCTTCTCGTTGCGGATGTAGGGCACCCAGCCCGAACACATCGGGCCGTCGTCGAGCTTGATGAGCGCGAAGGCGAACGGCGTCTCGTTGAGGAATGACTCCGAGGCCACCGACTGGATGGTGTAGGAGACGACCTTGCCCGTCGCGGAGAACTGGCGGCGCTGGATGTCCGTCGAGGCGCATTTGGGGCAGCGCAGCATCGGGTCGAAACGGTCGTGCTTGCACTGGCCGCAATGGTACCCGAAGACCTTGCCGTCGCGCAGGAGCTCCTTCTGTTCCTTGAGGCTCAGGACCGGGCGCCCGGCCAGGTGGTCGTTCTGGGGAGCTTGTGTGGCGGCTGCCGCGGACATCTAGGTCCTCCGCGAGAGGATGTTGACCACGACGGTGCCGCCGGTGGCGCCGACGTTGTGCGTGAGTCCCCGCATTGCACCATCGACTTGACGGCCTCCTGCTTCACCAAGGAGTTGCTCGTACACTTCGACGATCTGGCCGACGCCGGTGGCGCCGACGGGGTGTCCCTTGGCTTTGAGTCCGCCCGAGGGATTGATGACGCGCTTGCCGCCGATGCGGGTGAGGCCGTCGGTGGCCGCCTTGGCGCCGGTGCCGCGCTTGAACAGACCGAGATCCTCGGAGGCGGCGACCTCGGCAATGGTGAAACAGTCGTGCACTTCGAAGAAGTCGATGTCGTCCACCGTGACCTTGGCGCGCTTGAGAGCGGCTTGGCTGGCGGCGATGGCACCGGGGAGGCTGGTGAGATCCTCGCGGTCGTGCAAGGCCGCGATGCTGCCGGCGCGCTCGCTGGCGTCGATGTAGATGGGAGTGTCCGTGAGTTCTGCGGCGGTCTTCTCGTCGCACAGGATGGCGGCTGCCGCGCCGTCGCTGAAGGGGCAGGCATCGTAGAGCTTGAGCGGGTCGGCGACTTTCATGGAGCCCATGACGTCCTCCATGGTGATGCGCTTCTGCAGGTGCGCCACGGGGTTGTGGAAGGCGTTGTCGTGGTTCTTGATGGCGACGTTGGCGAGGTCCCGTTCGGTGGCGCCGTAACGCGAGAAGTAGGAGCGCGCCATGGTGGCGTAGAGGCCGGGGAACGAGCAGCCGGTGCCGCCCTCGTAGGTGTAGTCGGAACCGTACGCGAAGTAGGTCGTCGCCGTGAGCGTGTCCAGCATGGAGACTCGTTCGACGCCGCCGACGAGGACGGCATCCGAGAATCCGCCCGCAACCTCGCGGTAGCCGTGGTGGAACGCCGTGCCGCCCGACGCGCACGCCGTCTCGACGACCGTCGCGGGCTTGGCCTCGAGGCCGAGGGCGGTCATGATGATGGGGCCGAGGTGGCCCTGTTTCTCCGCGACACCGAAGGCATTGCCGAAGAACGCCGAGTTGATGCGCTGTGGGTCGATGCCGGAGGACTGGATGGCGGCGTGGCTCGCCTGCGTCATCAACTCGCGGGCCTGCAGGTCGTGCTTGCCGTACTTCGTGATGCCCACTCCGACCAGGCAAACGTCGCGCATTGTTGTCGCTCCAGGAACCCAAACAGGTTCGACTGAAAGATTGACCCTTCCAGTGATAAGGTTGGGGGTGGGAGCACTAGACTCCCATGGCCGGCGGGAGCCCGAGCCAAGCAGCCGGATGGCGGAAACCGCGAAGCCAGCCTCGCGCGGAACTAGCCCAACAGCGCCATCGTTTTCTCGCCCAAGCCGGGGCCCTGCAAAGCGCCTTGGACCCTGCCGTCGGCGCCGACGACGATGACCGTCGGGTTGCTGTCCGGGTCCTCGACGCCCAGGCCGTTGCCGACCGATCCGTCCCAGTCCGGGCAGATGACCACCCAGTCTGCGGGATCCTCGCCGGGTTGCGCTTCCTTGACCTTGCCTGCCATCTTCTCGTAGTTCGACTTGACCTGCGCCTCGGCGACTTTCTTCCACAGCCCGCCAAAAGAACGCAGGTCGACGATGCTGGCCGAGAAGACCTCAGATGGCTTGTACTTCGCGCGCAGGGTCTTGCTGACGTCTTTGGCGGCGTCCGTGCTCTTCGAACCGTGCAGCACCAACACTGCGCGGCGCCCCTTGAACGCGGCCGGGCTGACCTCGCGCCCCGACACGGCAGCGGACACGGAAAACGCGGGCACCGGCGAGCCGGGCATGGGAAGGGGCATCGTAGCGCCCATCCGGATTCGGCTTGATGACCGTTCGCCATTCGTCCACGAAACAAAGAGCCCACGGAAACGCACGGAAACCTACAAGCGGCCGTTCCGTGCGTTCCGTGGTTTCCTTGTTGGGCGGGGGGCGTTGTTGTCAGCCGTAGACTGCGCGGCCCAGGTGTCGCCCGCCATCGACGTCGATGATGGTGCCCGTGATGGCCCGCGATGCCAGGAGATGCACGACTGTCTCGGCGATCTCCTGCGGCGTCGGCGTCCGGCGCAAGGGGATGTGCTTGGCCATGCGCTGGAGAAATTCGGCCTCCTGCGCCGAGCTCATCGGTTGGTTGGAGGGCCCAAGGACCGCTCCGGGAGAGACGCCGTTCACGGCAACGCGGGGAGCGAACTCGATGGCGCACAAACGCGTCAAGTCGGCCAGCATGCGTTTGGCCAGCCAGTAGCCGACGTGCGACCAATCATAATCTGAGACACGGGCGTCGATGAGGTTAACGACGGAGCCGCGTCGGCCGGTCGGGAGCTCTTCGGCGAAGGTGCGCGTCAGGGCGAAGGGGGCCCACGCGTCGACGTCGATGGCGGCCTGCAGGTCGTCGCGGCCGAGGTTGGCGACACGCGACTCCGGGTATGTCGAGGCGTTGTTGACCAGCAGAGTGACCGGGGCCCCGGCAGCCTGGCGGGCGTCGTGCAGGATTCCGCCGCGCGCCTTCGCCTTGGCGAGGTCCCCGCGCACGGCCCAGGCTTGGCCGCCGGAGGCCCGAAGTTCCTCGACGAGGGCCTGGGCGTCCGCCTTGGATTGGTGGTGATGCACCACGACGGCGGCGCCTTCCGCCGCGCAGGCCCGCGCGATGGCGGCCCCGATGCGGCGCGCGCCTCCGGTCACCAGAGCGACCTCGCCTTCCAGCTTCACAGCGGGTCACCAAGCAGGCCTTCAAAGGCGTTGGCGGCGCGGGCGGGCCGACGAGGCCCTCATTCGGCAAACGAACCGCGCGGTGCCAGTCCGACGCGCAGGTCAACATCCACATCCACGATCGCCTCGCGGCTGCGGTCGTCCAAGAGGGACAGCAAGAGCCGGTCTGCGACGGGTGCTGAGTTGCCAAAAAACAGTGCCAGGGTGCCGCGCTCTTCGCAGGCCGGGCACTCCACCGCCGCGATGGCCATCTCGTTGTCGGGGCTGGACCTCCTCTCGAGGCGATGCATGGCCAGTAGGCCGACCCAGCGCGCCGGGTGGTCGCGTTGGCAGGACAGGCAGCGCACGTTGCCGCCCGGCCGCGTCGCGAACTGCGACGGGAACCCGTGCTGCTCGTAGCGGCGCAGGACTTCCACCAAGGAGTCCGTCGGGCGCACCTGGGCCTGAGCCAAGGGAGGCATGCGGCCACTAGGGGATTGGAGACTACTTACGCATTTCCGCGCGATACCCTCTTGTCCACTCGATTAAATGGCCTCGCATGCGCGACGATCTCCTGGAGCCGGCCACGGCGGCGCGGCTGGCCAGCGCCCGCTCGGGCGAAGACGTCGCACACCGGCTCCAGGTCGCATCCCTTGAACCCGGCCAAGTCGGCGTGCTCGACGTGCAGGTCCGAGCCATCGCGGCCAGCCGGCCCTACACTCGTAAACGTGGCGGCGAGGGCCTGTTGCAGCGAGCGACCCTGGCGGATGCGACGGGCGAGGTCGACCTCGTCCTCTGGGATGACGAACTCCGGCATACGGCCCCCACGGGCCCGTTCCAGCCGGGTGCGTTCTTGCGCTTGCGGGGAGCCACCGTCAAGGCCGGCCACCGCGGCGGCGTCGAACTCGGCCTGGGCTCCGCCGCGGTCGAACCCATCGCTGCCATGGCTTCCCCGGACGTCGTGAGTCTTATCGGGCTCTTGCGGGGCTTGGGCGAGGTGCGCCCCGTCGGGGCCCCTCCGGCCCTGCGCTTCACCATGGATGTCACACTCGAAACACCTGAGGGCGAGGTCCACGTCGCCGCTTGGGACCAGGCCGTCAAACAGTTGCGCGCCGCCGGTCTGGGCGTCCGCGTCCTCCTGCGGGGATGCACGCCGAACCCCTTCCTGCCAGGGTGGTGGACCTGCAGTGGGCCCGTATCGCCAATCGAATAGCCAAAACATGGCTTGCAAATGACCCTCCAACAGGAGCGAGGCTAGTTTGGCGGGTCCGCCCGCAGCG
>JBAZXE010000112.1:0-5457 GCA_041659985.1 Thermoplasmatota archaeon
GGGCTTCGAGGCGTCGGGCATTCTTGCCATGCTTAGGCCCCGGCCGGTTTTGCCAAGTCCTTCGCCATGGTCTGCGCGGCCTTGCGCGCCTGCGCGACCGCCTCGATGATGCTTGACGGGCCGAGGGCGATGTCGCCGCCGGCGAAGACCTTCGGGTGGCTGGTGCGGCAGTCGGAATCGACGAGGATGTCGCCCCACTTGCTGAGTGTCAGCTTGCCTTTGACGGCGTCGTGGATGGCGCTCGGCGCCTGGCCGACGGCCAGGACGACCTGGTCGGCGCCGAGAAGGAATTGGCTGCCCTCGATGGGCTGCGGGCTGCGGCGGCCGGAGGCATCGGCCTGCCCCATCTCCATCTGCATGCATTCCAGGGCCTTGACGAAACCGGCCTTGGGGCCGTCGGTGTAGGAAAGGAACTGCAGCGGGTTGGCCAGCATGAGGAACTTGATGTTCTCGTCGCGCGCCTGCACGACCTCCTCCGGGCTGGCGGTCATTTCGCCGCGGCCACGGCGGTAGACGATGTGGACCGACTTGGCGCCGCAGCGCAGGGCGTTGCGGGCAACGTCCATCGCAGTGGAGCCGCCCCCGACGATGACTAGGCGTTGGCCGGTGAGATCGGGGTGGACGCCGAGCTCAAGGGTGCGCAGCCAATCGACGGCGTGCACGATGCCCTTGGCGTCCTCACCGGGGACGCGGATGGCCTTTGGGCTGTGGCAGCCGACGCCCATGAACACCTGGTCGAAGCGCGACAGCAGGTCGTCGAGGGAGTGGCCGCCCTCGCCGAGGCGCCACCCGGTCTCGAACTGGACGCCCCACTCGCCGAGCTTCTCCAGCTCGCGGTCGAGGACGTCGCGGGGGAGACGGTAGGCGGGGATGCCGACCTGCAGCATGCCCCCGAGCTTGGGAAGCGCTTCGAAGACGGTGACGGCGTGGCCGAGGCGGGCGAGGTCGTAGGCGACCTGCAGTCCGGCAGGGCCCGAACCGACGATGGCGACCTTTTTGCCTGAGGGGGCGGGGCGCTTAATCTCGGGCCACTGGCCGTAGTCGAAGGCGGCGCGCTTGAGGCTGCAGATGGCGACGGGCTCGCCCTTGATGCCGACGACGCAGGCATCCTCACAGGGATGGAAGCAGGTGCGGCCGAGGGTGCCCGGGATGGGATACGTCTCGAGCGCAATGGAGAGGGACTTGTCGAAATCGCCATCCGCGATGGCCTGGATGTACTCCGGCGCCTTGGTCAGCGCGGGGCAGGCGAACGTGCACGGCTTGGTCTTGCAGTCGATGCAGCGCAGGGCTTCGGCGACGGCGAGCTTGCGCGTGTAGCCGAGGACGGCCTCGTCGTAGGACTTGACGCGCTCGGCGGGCGGGCGCTCGGGAATCTTGACGCGGTCAAGCTGGACGGCCATCGGATACGGGTCGACGGGACCCTTGGAGACCCAAAAGGGTGCCGCTCAGAGTTCCACGCCGCCCCGACGAAATAGGGAACGCACGGAACGCACTGAACCACTGGGTTCCGTCTAGTTTCCGTGCGTTCCGGGGTTTCCTTGTTGGGGGCTTAAAGGCCCGCGACGAGGCGCGGCCCGATGATCTGCAGGATGAAGGCGCCGAGGATGACGAGGCTCACGACGCCCGCCGTCCGCCCGACGACGCGGTCGCGGCGGGCCGGATCCATGGTGGGCCGGAGGCGTTCCAGCACGCCGCCCACGACGTCGCGGAAGACATGGCCGCCGTCGAGGGGCAGCATGGGCAGGATGTTTGTGAGTCCCACCATGAGATTGATCCAGAAAATCCAGAACAGCAGGGTCGCCATCGGCCAGAACAGGTCGCCGCCCCACGGCGCCTCATAGAAGGAGGGAAGGTAGACTGAGAGGTAGGGCGCGTCGCGGACCTCGCCAATGGGCAGGCTCACCATGAGGCCGAAGTTCGCCAGCGACGAGACCGGGTGCGTGAGGACGCTTTGGATGAATCCGACCCGGAAGACGCTGATCCCGAGGATGGCCTGCTGCTGGAACCGTTCCGCGCATTCGCCGCCCGTGGCCGGGTCCGGTTCAAGCAGTTCGCGGCAGGTCGCCATGGCCGCCTCATCCTCGTTCACGACGGCCTCGCGTTGCGTGTCGTCCAGGGAATCCCAGCGGCTAGCCAAGGCAACATCGTGGCTGACGCCGTCGCGGTCGACGATGACGACGCGTTCGCCCGGGCTCCGTCCCGCCATGAAGTCCTGGAACGCCGCAGCATCCGGCATGAGAACACCGTCGATGGAGACGAGGACGTCGCCGGGCTCGAGTCCGGCCTGGTGTGCCGGCAGGTCGCGGCTCACGGCCGTGAGGGGCACGCCTTCGACCGGGTCGGCGGCGGCGACGCTGGCGACGAAGCCGATGAGGAAGAGCGCCGCGACGGTGAGGTTGACGGCGGGTCCGGCGGCGAAGACGCGCAGGCGGCGGCGGCGCGGGGCGGCCTTCAAGTCGTCCTCGTCGGGCTCGACGAAGGCGCCGATGGGGACGACGGCCACGAGGAGGCCGAGCGACTTGACGCGCATCCCGTTGGCGCGCGCCAGGATGCCATGCCCGCCCTCATGCACGACGAGGGTGATGATGAGCGCGATGAGGCCGTACCACAGCGGAACGAAGGGGTTGACGCCAGGGATGACGAGAATCTCGCTGGCGGCCAGCGGCTCGACGCCGGTATTGGGGGTCAGGCTGACGACGAGCGTGAGGGCGAACAGCAGGGTCATGGCGACCATGCCGATGAGGGTGAGGACGGTGCCGGCGTCGCCGAAGGCGTTCCAGAACCGCTTGGGCCGCGCGATGGTTTCGATGGTGGCTTTGCCGCGTTGGGTGCGCACCATTAGCGCAAAGCCCAGCATGAGACTCAGGTTCCACTTCTTCATGCGGTCCGTCTGGACGAGCCAGACGAGGAAGAGGACGTAGAGCACGACGAGCCCGAGCGCGATGAGCCAGCCGTTCGACAACACGGCCCGTTCGACCGAGGACGCGGGGATAATGCTTCTTGTGGGGGGACTAGAATCCCACGGCATCGGGGGGACAAGCCGTCTCAACCGGTGGCCCCGCAGCACCACAAGCGCTTCGAGTGGCGTCCGCATGGGCGAGGCGATGAGCGGCTCCATGGCGCTGGTGCGGACGACGGTCGGGGCGCGCGGCGCAGCCGACGACCTGGCCCGCCGCCTCGTGGCGGACGGACTGGCTGCCTGCGTCCACGTGCAGGAGCTGCATTCGACGTACCGTTGGAAAGGTGAGGTTATCGCGGAGCCGGAGTGGCTGGTCGAGGCGCGGACGCTGGCTGGGCGTGTGGAGAAGGTGCGCGAGGCAATGCTGGCCGACCACCCGTACGACCTGCCGCTGGTCGAAACCATCAACGTGACGGGAATCTCGAAGGGCTACCTTGACTGGGCAAAAGCACCGTGATTCCGCGATAGACAAAGGTTAGTCGGCCATCCCCTCCGAGGGGTCTGGGGCCCCGAGGGCCGCAGCAGTTCGGCTTCGCGCGAAACGCGCCGGAGCTCGAAGAGGGACGGTCGTTTCGTGCTAAGGCATCCACTTGGTCAGGGACAGTTTGCCGCGCGCCTGGCACTCTGCCACGATCTTCTCGGCCCACGCCAGCTTCTGCGGCTTGGTCTTGGGGTCCCACTTGTGCGAGTACTTCGAGGGTTCTTTGTCCGTCTCAAAGCCGACGAGCAACGCGGCACGCGCGCCGAGGTGCTCGCACAGGAGAACGGCGCGGTCGCCATCCGTGAACCCGCCGACGTTCTTGAGTGGCTCCAGCCCCGGCGCGGGCTCCAGCTGGTGCGTGCCGTACACTTGCGGTCCCAGGCGGGGCACCAGCTCGGCGATGGCAGGTCGGTTGTCGCCGTGCGCATGGACAACCATGCGCGAGCCCTGCGCCCCAGCCCATTCCAGGGCCTCCGGTTTTCCGTCGAGGTCAGTGACGACGATGCGGGGAACAATGCCAAGTTCGCGCAACCGTTCCGTAGCGCCGTCGACGGCGACGACCGCCTTGCCGAGGAACACGTCGGCCTTCGCCTTGGCAAGCCCGGGGCCGCAGCCGGCGATGACGACGTCCCGGCGGTTGCGCACCTCGATGCCCAGGTCGCGCATCCGGTTCGTGGGTGGAACGAGCTTGAGCAGAGCATGCGCGGCCTCGCGGTCGGGCTCGGCGTCGTAACCAAACTCCTCCCGGATGGCCGCCATGGTCGGGGCCCAGGCTGTCCACTCCATCGCTCATTCAGCAGAGGTCGCTGGATTTAGCCGATTGCCTTGCTGGGAGCAATCCCGCTCAACCTGTGGGAATCTGAATCAACGCGGCTGTTGCCGAGGCACGGCCTCATTGACGAAGCTGCGGACGTAGCGTGCCAGGAGCGTGCCGCCGAGGGCGACAGCGATTCCGGCCGCCAACTGGACGACGCGGTCGAAGCTGACGACGGACGTGATGCCCTCGCCTTCGCCCAGGCTGAGATAATCGATGACGACGGCCAAGGCGACGCCGAGGATGAGGTAGGCCGCAATCAGGGAGAACGCTGCGGTCCACTGCCCGAGGTGGGTGCGGCCGCGCCGGGCCCAGTCGTCGAAGAGACGGCCGGCGATGAGCACCAGGAGCGACGAGACGACGTAGGGCACGAACGCGTGCACGAACACCAGGATGCGGAACCCGACGGTGAAGCCGGCCTGCGGCGCCTCCGTCTGCATGAAGAGCCAGGCCTGCGCGCCGCCCCACAGCAGGAGCACGACGGCGGCGAGGGTGGCCAGGAGCGCGACTTTGCCGGAGCGCAGCCCGCGGCCGACGTCGCGGAAGAAGCGGCTCACCGACTCCTCCCACTTCATCGCCTGGACGACCAGGGTGAAGCCGGCGATGGCGAGCGTGGCCCCCCAGGCGTAGGACTGCAGCTTGAACAGGTAAGCCAGGCCCCACACCAACAGGATGATGCCGAACGGGAGGACGATGCGCTTGGCCTGCTTCTCGTCGTCGAGCAGGCGGGTCAGGATGTAGTAGAAGCCCTCGAGACGCGGCGCCTGCTTGACGATGCTGCGATGGACGTGCGCCACGCGCACCCGGCTTTGCAGAAGGGGAAGGATCTGTTCGTCTTCGGCGCCGTCGGAGACCAGGATGGCCTCGTCGGGGCGCACCAGGGCGACGACCTCGTCGAGTTCGGCGGTGAGCTTGCGGTCGGCCTTCAGCCCGAGGCCGGGGTGGCCGGTGATGGTGGCGACTTCGACCTGGTCGCCGGTGCCGTCAATGCGCTTGAGTTCCTGGTCGTGCAGATGGAGCGCGGCCAACAGCGCATTCGTGTCGGAGTCCTCGGGGTCGGCCAGGCCCAGCGCCATTGCGGCGTCCAGGTTGCGGCGCCGTCCGATGATGGGGGACTCGACGCCGGCCTTCTTGCCGAGGTCGTCGTCGCGGTCCACGCACAGGATGAGGGTCTTCATTGGACGGCGCCGCAACCTGGACGCC
>JBAZXE010000113.1:0-5385 GCA_041659985.1 Thermoplasmatota archaeon
GGCAGGGTTGGATGGACGGCATGAACAACGTGGACCGCGACGGCGATAACACGAGCGACCCTGATTCGGATTGGGCCGACTTCGCCACACGGGAGGGGCTGAAATGACCCGCGACATATCGGCGGGATTATTCGTCGGTCTAGTCGTCGGCACCGCCGTGGCAATCGCCGTCATGATGGCGCTGTCGCCTCCGACCAGCCAAAGGCCAACCTCCGTTGTGGCGGTACCTCCATGCGAGTGCGGCGTTCCGCTCTTGCTACCGGGGAGTGGTGGCAAGGTCCGCGTGGCTCAGGTGATCTACAGCGACGGGAGCATGATGATGCCCGCGTACCCGGAGGCGCTGAAATGACCCCCACGCCCCGGCAGACCGGCGATGACGGGGAGCGGGCACGGGCGGATGACACCTATCAGGCGGACGTTCCCCTACCCGAGAGGAGGTGAGATTCCATGAAGAAGGCCAAGGGCAAGAAGAAGGGCGGCGGCTGCTGAGTCGCTGATCAGGGATGGTCGGGATCGGCCCAACGGTCCCGGCCATCGTCACAGTTACGGAGGAGGAGACATGCTCGAAGAAGCGCGCGCGCGGTTCGACCCAGTCTGTCCGCGGTGTGGGTACCTCGTCGCCCGCCTGGGCGCGACCTTCAAGGGCGAGGTGGTCCTGGTGGAATGCCAGGGGTGCGGGTGGAGCGGCACGCATCGGGCGTCGATGCCGGCGGTGCCAGAGCGCCCGGCGATTCACGACGCGAAGGTGGCGGCACAGACGGTGCGCAAGACGCTGCGCGGCGACGAGGAGGCACCGACGCATAGGCTGATCGTGCCGGCTGGCGAGACGGTCACGATCCATTGGCAGCATCCGAACTTCGAGCCGACCATCACGCAGGTACTCACGGGGCCGCCCACGACACCGACACCGCGTCTGTTCACCTACGACGAGGTGCTGGCGGCGATGTGCCCGTACTGTCGGGCGAAGGTGCCGGGCAGTTTTGAGACGTGGAACGATGGGTTCTTCCATCTCGACACGGCCCACAGCGTAGCCGAGCCGGCCAAGGCGTTCTCGTTCCGCCGCGAGTGCGTGGCGAACGACTGGCGCCGGAGCCACCCGCGATGACGACAACGAAACGTATCAAGGCCTGGGGCGTGCTGGACGCGACCCGCACGACCATCGGCGGCAGCCTACCAACCGGGATGAATGGGTGCTGGTGGACATCCACATCCAGTTGCCACGGCGCCACACGCGATGACAACAGGCTCTCGCAGGCGTATACTAGCCCCGGAGGCCGACACGTCGTGAAACAGGCCGATCGGACTGAAACCGACCTCACTAGCGCCACCAGGAGCGACGATCGTCGGGCCGGTGGGCCTGCGGTATCCCCCCTGATGGACGAAAACAGGCGCAAAAGGCTACTGCGCCCACAGGCTGGGAACTGACCGTGCCGGCCGGTAAGCTCACCCCGAAGCAAGCCCGGTTCGTCGCTGAGTACCTCAAAGACTTGAACGCGACCCAGGCGCTCATCCGGTCAGGGTATAGCCGGAAGACGGCTGAGTCTGCCGCATCCAGGCTGTTGAGGAATGTCAAGGTTGCCGCGGCCGTCTCTGCCGGCGCCAAGCGCCAGGCCGCAAAACTTGAGGTCACGGGGGATCAGGTCAAGGCGCGTCTTGCGCTGCTAGGGTTTCAGGACATCCGGACCATCTTCGACAAGGACGGCAACCTTCGCGGCATCCACGAACTCACCGCGGAGGAATCGGCCATCATCGGCGGCGTAGAGGTCATCATCAAGAACGCCAAGGCCGGTGACGGCGTGACCGGTACCATCCACAAGGTCAAGGTCGTCGACCCCGTGAAGCCCCTCGAGATGCTGGCGAAGCACTTCGGGCTGTTCGTGGAGAAGACGGAGCACGTCGGCACGATCCAGTTCTCATGGAAAAACAGCCAGTCGTCATAGACTACGCCCCCCGGCGATGGGCGCGGTTGATGCACGACAGCCTGTGCCGATGGTCGGCGCTCGTCCTGCACCGCCGCGCCGGCAAGACGACCGCCATTCTGAACCACCACCAGCGAGCCGCGATGGACGATGCTTGGGAGATGGGCCGCCTGCGGTTCCTACTCCCGGGCACGCCGGACTCGCAACTCCTGCCCCTGCTTAAGCATCGGGTGTACTGGCACGTCATGCCCACGCTGACCCAGGCGAAGCGGGTGGCGTGGGACATGCTCAAGGAGTTCAGCCGGCCCATCCCGGGGGTGAAGCAGAACAACTCTGAACTGCTCATCACCTACCCGAACGGGAACAAGCTGCAGTTGGTGGGCGCCGACGACCCGGACTCGCTCCGCGGGCCGGCGCTGTCGGGTCTGAGCCTCGACGAGTATTCGCAGATCCCGGGCAACCTGTTCGGCGAGATTCTGAGCAAGGCGCTCGCGGACCACCTGGGCTACTGCATCTTCGGCGGGACCATTAAGGGCAAGGACCAGTTGTACCAGACCTACCAGGCCGCCAAGGACGACCCGGCGTGGTACGCCGTGTGGCAGGACGTGTCGGTGTCGCTGGCAACGGAGAACGGCCCGACCATCACGGCGCTGACCCGGGCGATGGAGGACGACCGCAAGCTCGTCCTGCAGGGGGTCATCACGCAGGCCGAGTTCGACCAGGAGTGGTATCTGAGCCCCGAGGCGGCCATCAAGGGCGCTATCTACGGCACCGAACTGGCCCAGGCGCGCAAGGACGGCCGGATTACCCGCGTGCCCTACGACCCGGCGCTCCCGGTCGACACCGACTGGGATCTCGGCATCGGGGACAGCACGGCCATCTGGTTCAGCCAGTCCCTTCGAACGGGCGAGGTCCGGCTTATCGACTACTACGAGGCCAGCGGGGACGGGTTGCCGCAGATCGCCGCGGTGCTGCACGGCAAGGGCTACGTCTACGGCACCCACTGGGGACCACATGACATCGTTGTGCGGGAGTTGGGCACTGGCAAGACGCGCATTGAGACCGCCGCGAGTTTCGGGATCAAGTTCAAGGTGACGCCGAGGCTCCTGGACGGCGCGGCCGGCATCGAGGTCGAGGAAGGCATCCGGGCGGCGCGGTTGCTGCTGGCGAGGTGCTGGTTTGACGAGGAGAAGACCGGGCCAGGCCGTGAAGCCCTGCTCCACTACCGGCGCGACTTCAACACAAGGCTCCAGGAGTTCAAGCCGCAGCCCGTGCATGACTGGTCGAGCCACGCAGCCGATGCGTTCCGTGGGCTAGCGGTGCGACACAAGGCGCCGGCGCCTCCGAAGAAGGCCACGAACTATAGCCCCTTCCGCGAGCAGAGCCGGCAGGGCGGCACAGGCTGGATGGGGTAGCCATGAGCGACTACGTCATCGTCAATGGACACTCCCCGCGGCAACTGGCCGAGGCTGTCGTCTGTGCGGTCCTGGACGCCAGCGAGGACCTGAAGGGTGTAGACCGGTCGACCCGGACCCTGCGCCTGGCCGACGAGGTGATCGATGTCCTGCTCCAACATGGCGTGCGGTTCGCGCCGATCAAGCCGGCGTCGTGATGGAGAGGTCCTTGCACGCCACGCCCGCGCGTGTTACACTCCCGCCGATGGCGGAGTCGACGGCTGACACCGTGTCGCGGATGCTCGCGGAGTCGCGCGCCGCGCACGATCGCGCCAAGACCGCCCGGCACCAGCACCGACGGGAGGACGCTCATGCGGAACTGAAGCGAGCCTGCATCGGCCGGATGGAGGCCCACGCGCTCGACCCCGAGCACGCTTCGCCGGCCTGGGTGGGCGAGAGTCCGACCCACGAGGCCATGATGACGTTCTACGCGCGACAACTGGGAGTCTGACGGATGCTCCTGAAAGTGAACGGCGGCACGGCGCGTGACAAGATGAAGGCGCAGACCCTCTACGCCCTCAACAACCTCATGGCCGGCGTCGCCGGGGACACCCAGACGCTCCTAGAGGTCGTGGCCGGGGGGCCGACCCACTGGCGGCAGAACTGCCTTCGGGTCTGCGCCGGCCTGGCCGTCGACGAGAACATCGCGGACAGCCTGTTCCGGTTCTTCGCGGAGCGGGTGGTCGCCCAGTTCGGCCGGGAGTTGTCGGCCGCGCGCCTGCTCGACGCCCTCGAGGTCGCCTCGCCTCCGTCGCAGCGGGAGATCGACGACGCCTGGGAGGTCGAGAGCTTCTCGAGCGAGGACGGCCGCCGGTACTTCTACGGCGTGGACGGCCATCCCGAGCAGGTCATCAAGCAGTTGCGGGAGCACTGATGACGTACCGCGAGTATCTGCAAACCGTTCCTGTGCAGCACGTTCGGCGTAAGCCGGTCGTAGCGCAGACGGTCGCGCCGGTGCAGTCTATGGATGCTCGGTCGATCGCGGCGTACGGGTTCCGCGAAGCGAAGAACCGCCCGACGTTCGGTGGACATCGTGTCCGACAGTTGCCCAGCCTCGACTACTACGACAACGTCAGACCTGAGGGCCGATGATGGGCTACGCCGACCGGCACAACCCGCGCTCGCTGCACGGCAGCCTCCCGGCGGAAGCCGAGAAGGCCCGGTTGTCGGTCGCGCCGCTGTCGGTGCTCGTCAAGACGCTGTTCCGGCTGTGGTGGGAGCGGATCCATGGTTAGCCAAGCCCCGCGCCTCACCGCCCGGATGCTGAACCTCGACGCCAGCGGCACGCCACACAAGGTCGGGAGCGTTATCCAGGCCGAGCACAACGCCTACGTCATCGAACACGACGGCTCGTTCCGGCGCGTCCAGGTCATCGAGCAGGCCAAGGACCACGTCACGTACCGCCGCATCCGTGCCGCCAGCAAGGCCGAGAAGAAGGCGCTCAAGCGCGACCGGCAGAAGGCCCGGGCCGACCTCGCCGCCGCCGCCCTGCGCGTGGCCAGACGCACCCTGGCCGGTCAGGAGGCCCATGCCTGACCAGTTCTCCCCCATCAGCCTCACCCGCGACGACAGCGCCGACTACCAGGCCGCCGTCGGCAAACCGCCCGCCCCGCCAGCCGAGAAGACCGAGGACGACCGCAAGAAGAAGCTCATCGACGAGGCGATGGACCGTTTCCGGCTCGTGCTCGAGGTCGAAGGCGACCAGCGGCAGCGTGAGGTCGACGACCTGAAGTTCGATCGGGCGTTCCCGGAGGACCAGTGGCCGGAGGACATCCGCAATGCGCGGGCCGGCGGCATCGCCCCGGACGGCACGGTTATCCATGAGCGGCCCTGCCTGGTCATCAACAAGCTCGACGCCCCCGTCCAGCAGGTCATCAACGAGGCGCGCAAGTCCCGGCTCGCGATCATCGTCAAACCCAAGGGCAACGGCGCCAACCAGGAAGGCGCGGAACTACGCCAGGGCATGATTCGAGCGATCGAAGGCGACAGCCGAGCCAACATTGCCCGCATCT
>JBAZXE010000114.1:0-5381 GCA_041659985.1 Thermoplasmatota archaeon
GTCCGCGACGAGTGTCAAGGTGTCCTTGCGCGAGAGCAGGCCGGTGGCGTAGCCGAAGAAGTAGTCGGCGGCGTCGTCGTTGAGGATCTTCGACTTGGTGAGGCCCTCGCGCATCACGGCGAACTCCTTCCACAAGGCGCAGATGCCGTCGATGTCGTCCTCCTGCAATTTGCGGACCCGGACCACCATTTGCCACCGCCACTGGGTCCCTGTTCTTAAGAGGCATGAGGCAAACGAACCTGTCCGGGCCGGAGCTGGCCGGGAGAGGCTGTGCATCCGCGTAAGTCCCACAAGCCCCCCACGTCACTCAACCAAACCGCTCGCAAGGGTGAAATAGGGCCCGCTATCCAAGCGGGTCAGGCCATGGAAGAGCAACTTGCGCGCGTCGAGATTCACCGCACGCCCAACGGCGGCTACTCCGCGGTCCTGTGGACGGAGACCGAGGGCGACAAGGAAATCACCGCCCGGACGCTTGAGGCCCTGTTCCGTGAGCTCACGATGGACCTCGATTTCGCCGTCGGCGCCAGCGCCAAGGGCAGCAGCGGGGTCGAGTTCTCGGCGGAAGAGGAATTCGAGAACCTGCAATACGCCCAAGAGTGGGAACAGTAGGCCGGGTCGGGTAAACCAGGCCGTTCGCACGCATGGGCGGCTGGGCCCGCCTTCATATCCATCACTTCCCATGGGGCGACGGCTGCATGGCCCGCGACCCCAAGGTCCCATTCAATCCCCGCCGAAGGGCCGAATGGGCAGCGGCGTGGATTTTCCTCGCGGTCGTGTACTTTCTCGCGGCGCGTTTGGGCCTGAGCATCACCTTCGTCAATGCCAGCGCTTCCCCCGTCTGGCCGCCGACCGGCGTTGCCATTGCCGCCATCCTCCTCCTCGGACCACGGGCCTGGCCCGGCATCCTCGTCGGCGCATACTCCGCCAACGCGCTCACCACCGGATGGGGCTGGCCGTCGCTGGCCATTGCCACCGGTAACACGCTTGAGGCGCTGGCGGGAGGGCTCCTGGTGCAACGCTTCGCTGCGGGCACATCCTTCCTGGGATCCCCGCGCGGGGTCGCGACGTTCACCGTGCTGGCCGCCTTCGCCGCGACCCTGGTGAGCGCCACCGTCGGTGTCACCACCCTAGTCCTCTCCGGCAACGCCCCCGCGGCGGCCGCGTCGTCAATCTGGCTCACCTGGTGGCTTGGCGACGCCACGGGCGCGATCCTGGTGGTGCCGGCCATCATCTCGTGCCTGCCCGCCTGGCGCATTGACCGCAACCGCGCCGCGGAAGCTCTGCTCGGCGGTGCCATCCTGGCCGCCTTGAGCGGCGTCGTCTTCTCTCCCTTGCTGTTGGATTCGCCGTTCCTTCTGCTCATCCTGCCCATCCCGATGCTCCTGTGGGCGGGCGTTCGCCTGGGACCGCGTGGGGCCGCCTTCGGCGCCCTCATGCTGGCCGCCGTGGCAGTCATTGGCACCTTGCGGCGTTATGGGCCGCTCGTTCTGGCGTCCCCTAATGACGAACTTCTCCTGCTGCAGGCGTACCTGGCGTCGGCCAGCCTGACCGCGCTGGGCGTCGCGGCCTTCCTGCGGACCCGTCACCCGAATCGCACGGAACCCGGTAAGGAACCGGGTCAGGTCGAGGAGCATCTGCGCCGGCAAGCCATTCAGGCCAGCCGCATCGTCGCAATCCTAGTCCTAGGCCTGGGCCTTGCAAGTCTGATGGGTTGGGTAGCCGGCATCGACTGGCTGGTGTTCGCGGTCCCCGGAAGCTTGCCGATGAAGGCCAATACGGCACTTGGGCTGGCAGCCATCGGCATTGCCATGCTCACCGCGGCGAGCGCCCGTTTGCGGATGGTGGCCTTGTTCGCCAGCGGGCTGGCGACTGCCCTCGGGGCGCTTACCTTGGTCGAGTACGGCGCAAGCGTCGACCTCAGCATCGATCAGTTGCTGGCCGCCGACTCGACGGCCACCAGCGGCATCGCCGGCCGAATGTCGCCCATCACGGCCTTGGCGCTGGTCCTGCTAGGCTTGGCCACCGCATTCCAACCGCGCGGAGCCCGACTGCGTCGTGCCTCCGACATCCTGGTGGCCAGCGCCGCCGTCCTCGCCCTCCTCGGCGTCACGGCCTACATCTTCCAGGCCACACTGGTGGCCGATGCGACGCAGATTGCCATCCATACGGCCGTCGCCTTGCTCCTCGCGGCGGCCGCCGTCCCACTGTTGGAGCCCTCGCGCGGATTGGGTGCGGCGCTGACTTCGCCCGACGTCGACGGCCGGTTGGCCCGGCTTCTCCCCATCGGCATCGTCGGAATCCCGCTGGCGTTGGGCGTGGTCCGGTTTGGCCTGCGGCGCGAGGGCCTACTGAGCTCCGATCAAGGCATCCTGCTGACCGTCTTCGGCAGCATCGTGCTCGTAGCGCTCGTGTCCGCCATCACGGTCGCCCAGGCCCGCATCGCCTTGCAGCAGCGGCGAACGGCCCAGGAGGCCGTGACCCGGTCCGAGGAACATTTCCGCGGCCTCCTTGCCGCCGCGCCGGACGCGACCGTCGTGGTCGACTCAGCCGGCCGAATCGTCTTGGCAAACCCACAGGCGGAGCAGCTCTTCGGCTATGCCAGGGCGGACCTCGTGGGGATGAATGTGGACCTTCTGGTTCCCGAGGGATTGCGACCCGGCCACGCCGCCAACCGCGCCCACTTTGAAGGCGAGCCCCACCTGCGTCCGATGGGGGCCGGCCTGCGCCTATCGGCGCGCCGGCAGGACGGCCGGCTCGTCCCCGTCGAAATCAGCCTCAGCCCCTTGGTTGGGCCGGAAGGCACGCAGGTCATCGCGGCCATCCGGGACGTCACCGCGCAACGCGAGGCGCAAGACACGCTGCGCAAGACACTCGCCAGCGTCACCGAAGCCGAACGGGTGACCGGCCGCGGCAGTTGGGAATGGGATGTGACGACGGACCGAGCCGTGTGGTCGGAAGGGATGTATCGGCTGTTCGGCCTTGACCCCAAGACATTCCAGAACAGCAACGAGAACTTCCTCGCCCTCGTGCACCCCGAGGACCGTGAACGCATGGGAATGGCCATCACCGCCGCGTTGGCCAAACCGGGACGGTTCCTGCAGGAATACGGCCTTACGCGACCGGACGGCCAAGTGATTCAGGTTCGCGGCGAAGGCAACGTCGTCGTGGACCCCGATGGAAAGGCCCGTTCGATCTACGGCATTGTCCAGGACGTCACCGACTTGCGCCGCTTGGAGGCGGGCCGCCGCAGCGCCCAGGAACGGTTCAAGCGCGTCTTCGACGCCAGTCCCGTCGCCATCGCCTTGACCCGCGAAGACGGGACCTTCGTTGACGTGAACCCGGCCCTCTGCCAGATGCTGGGATATACGCACGAAGAGCTCACTTCGAACTCCAAGGTGCGCGCTGCCGACTTGTACGAGGACCCCAAGGACCGCACGCGCGTCCTTGCGGCGCTCCACGAAGCCGGCCTGGTGCGTGAACTCGAGCTTGGACTCCGGCACAAGGACGGCGAGGTCCGCGCCGTGCTCATCTCGTTGGAACTCGTCGATGTCGGCGGGGACACGACGATCCTGTCGCTGTTCCAGGACATCACCGAACGGAAACGCCTGCAGCATGAACGGGAGACGCGCGTCGCCAACGAGGTCGAGCTCGAACGGCTGCGCCGCACGGACCAATTCCGCACCGAGTTCATCAACAGCATGGCGCACGAGCTGAGCACGCCTCTTACACCCCTCCTTCTCAGCCTGTCCACCCTGCAAAACACGGTCCACGATGAGGCGGCCCGCCGCCACATGGAGACCATGCACCGCGCCGCCGAGCGCCTACGCCACGTCGTCGGCAGCATGGTCTCGGCGGCAGACCTGCAGGCCCGCGCCATCGCCCTGGACCGGCAGCGGCTCAACCTGACGCGCCAACTCAAGGCCGCCGTCGCTGGCCACCTCGATGCCGCGCACCGAGCAAACCTCACCCTCGAGGACCCCGCCGAAACCCAACTCTCCGTCTTGGCCGACGAGCACCGCCTCCAACTCGTCCTTGGGCACTTGCTAGGCAACGCCATCAAATTCACGCCGGCCGGCGGCACGATTCGCGTCACGGCGCGCCGAACCGGCGAGCACGCTCGCATCGAAGTCACAGACACCGGCATCGGCCTGACCGCGCGGCAGGCGGAAGGGCTGTGGAAGCCCTACGTGCAGGTCCATGACAAAACACAGCGCACCGACTCGGGGGCCGGCCTCGGCCTCTACGTGGTCAAAGGCATCGTGGACCTGCACAAAGGGGAAGTCGGCTGCTCAAGCCCGGGCCTGGGCAAGGGCTCGACGTTCTGGTTCAGCCTGCCGCTGGCGCCGGGTTCGTGAGGTTCAGAGTCGACAGCATTTCCCGCCCGAGGACAACCTTTCGCCGAGGGCCGCTGGAGCGGCCCGAGGGGGGCCGGCAGCTTTAGCTGCCGGCTTTAGGCCGTAGTAAAGCGGAGGCCGTCCGCGTAGGCCCGTTGGAAACGGGCCGGAGCGAGAGGGGGTTGAGGGGGATTGCAGTTCCCCCCTACATTGCAAGCAACGAAACGGGTCCGGCCAAGCGACGAGCCGCGCGAGTCGCGAAGGCTGAGCCCGTTTCGTTCATTGGTAGTCGCGCCACGAATGCGTGCACTTGACGCACTCGTTGATTTGCGTCGGAGGTTCGTCCGAGCGGCGCGTCTGCATGAGATGGAAGTAGGCCTTGTCGTGGCCGCACTTCGGGCACGTCGTGGACTGCTGCGGCCGCGCCTCCTGTTTCTCTTCCTGGACGACGCGTTGTTTGCCGGCGGCCTCGCTGCGCAGGACGTTGCTCTGGGCTGGCCCGGCCGATGTCCAGCCGCACTTCTTGCAGGCCAGCTTGCCCTCGGAGGGGTAGACCAGGCTCTTGCATTGACCGCAGAACGGCACGATTGCTCCCACTCCTACGGCCTACTTGACCCCGACGCCGGGGGTTTGTGGACTAGGGTTTCCGAATTCGGCATCGGTTGCCCGCCGAGCCGAGCGAGGCGCGGTGGGGGGTTCTGAGGCCCGCCAAGCGCGAAACGAGTCCGCTCGACGAGCGAGGACCGGTTCGTGCGGGTGTTAGCGCAACAGATTGGCGCGTCCCAGGTCGTGCATGGCTTGGCCGACGCGCTTCTGCGTCTGCTGCTCGGAGCGCAAGTAGTCCGTGGCCGTGGCATCCATCACGAAGGCCTCGACGAGCCGGCGCACACGCTCCAATGGGCGGACGCCCCACAGGCGGGCGGGGATGTCGGGAAGAAGTGGGTCCTTCATGGCGGGGACCGCGACCTTGCGGCGCTTGGTCGGCTTGGCGATGGGTTGTGGTTTCTCGGCCTGCAGGACGGGGTCGATGGTGCCGTGCCCAAAGAG
>JBAZXE010000115.1:0-5321 GCA_041659985.1 Thermoplasmatota archaeon
ATCTGCCAAACAATGATTCCTATCTCCAAGCCGCAAATTGGTGCCGAAGAGAAGGCCGCTGTCATGGCCGTCATGGATTCCGGCATCATCGCGAGCGGCCCAGTCACCGAAGCCTTCGAGAAGGAGTTCGCCGCCTTCACGGGCGCCAGGCACGCCTTCGCCGTGGCCAACGGGACCGCGGCCCTGCACGCAGCCTTCCTTGGCGTGGGCCTGAAACCGGGCGATGAGGTCATCACGACCCCGTTCACGTTCGTCGCGAGCCTCAACTCTATCCTGTTCGCGGGCGGTGTCCCGAAACTCGTTGATGTCGACCCGACGACCTTCAACCTGGACCCCAGACAGATTGCCAAGGCCATTGGACCGAAGACCAAGGCCATCCTGCCGGTGCACCTCTACGGGTTGGCGGCCGACATGGACCCCATCCTCGAGGTCGCCAAGGACCACAGCCTCTCCGTCGTCGAGGACGCCGCGCAAAGCCACGGAGCCCTATACCACGGCAAGCAAGTCGGGACTATGGGAGACGCCGGCTGCTTCTCCATGTATCCCACGAAGAACATGGCGATGAACGAAGGCGGGATGGTGACGACGAACCGCGACGATGTCGCCGATCTGGTCAAATCCATTCGGAACCACGGCCGCGGCCTGGCCACACTGGGAACGTACGACCATGTCCGTGCCGGCCACAACTTCCGCAGCAATGACATCGCCGCCGCCATTGGCCGTGTCCAGCTCAAACGCCTGCCCGAGTTCAACCGCGTGCGCAAAGCCAACGCCAAGCACTACGCGGAGGCCCTCGTTGGCCACTCCGACCTTGTCGCCCCGACGGTGCCGCAAGGCCTTGAGCACGTCTGGCACCAATACACGGTCCGTTCGAAGTCGCGTGATGCATTCGTGGCGCACATGAAGGCTAACGGAGTGGGCATGGGAATCTACTACCCGAAGGTGGCCTACGAATACCCCCACTTGGCCCAGTTCCGCGCGCCCGCCCCGGTCAGCGAGCGCCTGGTCAAGGAGGTCGCGAGCCTTCCGGTGCACCCCGGGCTCACTGCAAGCGACCTCGACACCATTGCGAAGGCCCTGAAGGCGTGGCACCCAAGGTGAATCGGGCGGCCGGTGCTAGTAGCCGACGGCCTCGAACATGAACCCCGCCTTCTCGGCGTCCGCCCGCTGGTAGACGCGGCGGCCATCGACGAGGACGGCCGTCCGCATTTTCTTGCGCAGCTGATTGAGGTCAAGGGTCTTGTACTGTTTGTGGGCCGTTAGGACGACGACTGCGTCGGCGTCTTTCACGACGGCGTCGAGGTCATGCTGGACGGGTCCTGGACCAAAGCCTTCCGCAACCAACGGATCATGGACTCGCACCGTGGCACCGGCCTGCCGCATGGCGTCGATGTAGGGATCGGCCGGGGTGTTGCGGACATCGTCGCTGTCGCCCAGGTAAGAATAACCAAGGACCGCCACGGTCGAGCCCTTGGCTTTCTGGCCCGCCTTCTCGAGAGCCCTTTTTGTGAGGTCGGCCATGTAGTCGGGCATAGCGTCGTTGACCTTGCGCGCCAGGAGCATGAGCTCGGGGTGGAAGCGGCCTTTGGTGCCATACGCCAGGAGGTAGGTGTCCTTCGGGATACAGTGCCCGCCTACGCCGGCGCCGGGGAGGTGCAGGTTGCGCGACTCGACGCGGTTGACCAGCTCACGGACCTCGAAGAAATCGACGCCAAGAACATCGCAGTATCGCGCAAACTCGTTGGCGAGGGCAATCTCGACGTCCCGGTAAGTGTTCTCGAACGACTTGACGACCTCGGCGGTCAGCATATCGACCGGATCGAGAGGTGCCTTGACGATACGGCTGTAGAGTTCTTTCATCCTGGAGTGGGTCACCGCATCGATGCCGCCAAGCACCCGGTCGTAGGACTCAAGGTTGTGCAGGAGCTTCCCCGGCATGACTCGTTCAGGGCAATTGCCCAGCAGGAAATCTGCTCCAGCCTTCATGCCGCTCGCCTCCTCTAGCGTGGGACGGACTACGCGGTCCATGGTTGTGGGCGCAATGGTGGATTCCACAACGACCAGCGTACCCTTGCGCATGTTCTTGCCGACGCCTTTGAGGGCCGCTTTGAGGTGCTCGTAGCGGGGCTCGCCGGTCTTGGTGTCGAACGGGGTTTGGACGCAAAGGATCACGGCATCGGCGTCGCGCACAACGGCGGGGTCTAGGCTGGCCTTCAATGTCCCCTTGCCAACGGTTTCGGCGATGAGCTCCGGCAGGCCTGGTTCGTCGCCTTCAATCGGGTAGTGGCCCTTGTTGATGGCGTCGACCTTCTTCGGGTCAACTTCGAGGCCGGTGACCTTGAGGCCAGATTTGGCGAACAGGGCGGCAACGGGGATTCCGACATAGCCTAGGCCAACGACGACAAGAGACTTCAGGGGTCTTGGGGACTCCACCATACGAGGAACGGACTCCTCTCGCGCCGATATCAAGGCTCTGGCGCCAATGCGCCAAGTTGAGCGAACGCATTGTTTTCATGGCTAGCCCCCCTGCAAGAAGCGTGCGGATTGAGACCACGAAGCCAGTGGACCTCCTTGTTCTAGTGGCTTTGACGCTCGGAGCAGTCCTGGCGACAGGCACGAATGCACCGGCCGTTCTTCGTGTTCCGCTGGGATTGTTCCTGATTCTTGTGGCCCCAGGATATGCATTCATTGCCCTTCTCTATCCGGAGCGACGTACCCTCCAAACACAGGCCGCCCGGGTCGACCGCCCTGAGCCCTTGCTCTATGGGTTGGATTCCTTGGCTCGCGCGGCGCTTTCGCTGGGCGCATCAATCTCACTCGTAGTGCTAGTGGGGGTTGGCTTGAACTACACCACGGGCGTCACGTTCATCGCGGTGGCATCAGCGCTGGCACTACTGACACTTGCGTTGGCAGGCGGTGCAATCGTGCGACGATTCCGACTGCCTGACGATGAACGTTTCCTTGTCAAGGTCGACTTGTTTCCAATCGTCCCTAGCCGGGCCATGCCGGATCGCATCTTATCGATCGCCCTTGGTGCGGCGGTAATCATTGCCATCCTGACGGGCGTGTACGTCCTTGCACAACCACGCCACGCCGTGCCCTTTACCGAAACATACATTCTCGGATCGGATGGCTTGGCTGGTTGCTACCCGGCCGTCTTTCAGGACGGCGCTTACCAACACCCCGAAGGTGAGCCGTGTTCATCCCCTGCTGGGCAAGTGACCTTCGGCCTTGCCAACCATGAAGGCACAACAACGACATACTGGGTTCGAACCGTCTGGACCGCAGAAACGCGTCAGGCAGACAACACCACAGTGGTTCAAGCTGTCATTGAGTGGCGGCATTGGATTGTTGAACTGGATTCCCAACCCGTTGACACCGAGCCTGGCCTCCCGCACCGTGTGCAGCATGAGGAGACGCTCGATCTCCCGCCTCCGCCTGGTCCTGGGACTTGGCGCCTGTCGTTCCAGGTCTATTTGGAGCCGCCCTCACCAGTTGAGGCGAACCAAGATTTCCTTGAGTCACCATACCGACGTGCCCACGTGTGGATCACGAACGAGACGGCCTAGCCGCCGTCACTCTACTGTAACACTCTTCGCCAAGTTCCTCGGCATGTCAATCGAGCGCCCAAGCGTAGAAGCCGCGTAGTACGAAATCAACTGCCCCACCAGGCTGAACGGCAATGCCGCCAACTGGGAATCGCAAACGGGCAGGCTCGTGACGCTCGCAATCGACCCTTCCAGCTCGGTCACGGGCCCCAACGCGATGACATGGCACGGCGCCCCCCGCGCCTGCACCTCGAAGATGCTCGATAGGGTCTTCGCATAGGCGGGGCCAGGCGCCAGGAAGAACACGCACGGCGTCTCCGCGTCCAGCAGGGCGAACGGTCCGTGTTTCAGTTCTGCGGCGCCGAACCCTTCGGCGTGGGCGTAGGTGATTTCCTTGAACTTCAGGGCGGCCTCGAGCGCGGTGGCGACGTGGATGCCGCGGCCGAGGAAGAACAGGCTGCGGTGCTTCGCCAAGCGCTGGCCCAACGCCTTGAGTTGCGGTTCCAGGTGCAGAATTTGCGATAGCGTGCGAGGCAGATGTTCCAATTCGCGGGCCAGCGCCGAAATCCGAAGCGGCGGCAGGGCTCGCGTCTGCTGCGCCAATCGCAGGGCCAAGATGGCCAGGGTGCAGGCCTGCCCCAGGAGCGTTTTCGTCGCGGCGACGCCGACTTCGGGCCCGACGCGGATGAGCATCGTCGCGTCCGCCATTCGTTGCAGGGTGCTGCCCTGGACATTCGTGACGGCAAGAATCGGGAAGCCTTGGCCGCGGACGTGCCGCAAGGCGTCGAGGGTGTCGTGCGTCTCGCCGCTTTGGCTCACTCCGATGTAGAGGGTTCCGTCGTCGACGGGCAGGAGGCGGTCGCGGACCTCGGAGGCGACGAGGGCTTCGGCGGGGATGCCGGCCCACTGCTCGATGAAGTGGGCGCCCATGAGGCTGGCATGGTACGAGGTGCCGCAAGCGACGAGGCGGACGCGCTTCACGCCGGCGAGGATGGGGCTGACCCCGGTCTCGATGGTGAGCGGCTCGAGGAGGATGCGACTGGCCAGGCACTGGTTGATGGCCGTGGGGGCGTCGTGGATTTCCTTGAGCATGAAGTGGGCGAAGCCGGAGCGCTCGGCCTGCTTGACGTCCCAGTCAATCGTGATGGGGTGCAGTTCCTTGGGTTGGCCGTCGGCGCCGCGCAGGTCGACTTTGCCGGCCCGGATGACGCCGTGGTCGCCGTCGGAGAGGTAGACGACGGTCTTGGTGTGCTTCAGAACCGCAGTCGCGTCGCTGGCGAGAAGAATGGCGCCGTTGGGGGCGAGGCCAATGAGAAGAGGCGCGCGGTGGCGGGCGAAGGCGATGGCGTCGGCGCCAGCGTCGAGGATGAGGAACGCCCAGGAGCCTTCAAGGCCGTTGAGCGTCCCCTGGAGTGCCTCAATGGGCGACTTGCCGGCCGTACGGTGACCCTCGTACAAGTGGACGAGGGCCTCGGTGTCCGTCTCACTGCGGAAGGTGTGGCCGGCGTCCTGGATGCGCACGCGCAGCTGGTGGTGCGCCGACAGGGTGCCGTTGTGCACGACGGCGAAGCGGCGCGACTCGTCGAGGTGCGGGTGGGCGTTCTCGCGCGTCACGCCGCCATGGGTGGCCCAGCGCGTGTGGCCAATGGCGAGCTGGATGGTCTTGTCGTCGTTGCGCGGCAAGTCACGCACGCGGCCAACCTGTTTGGTGACCTCGACGCGGTCGCCGGCGTCCCAGGCGTAGCCGGCGGAGTCGTAGCCGCGGTATTCCAG
>JBAZXE010000116.1:0-5213 GCA_041659985.1 Thermoplasmatota archaeon
GCTGGAGAACGCCACGCCCTTGCCCACCGTGCGAAACACGTCGCGCGGCTTGGTGCCAAGATGCATGTTGTAGGCCAGATGCACGGCGTAGTCGCTGCCGATGGAGGTGATGAAGCTCGTCGGGATGAGGTAGACGAACGCAAGGTCGATGTTCAGCACCGGCAGGATGCCCACCCACCACACGAAGGTCAGGATGAGCGGGACGGAGACAACGGCCACGGTGCGCCAGCTGCGCGTGAACAGCAGCACGAGCGCGAGGACGACGATGGTGCTGACGATGTTGGACAGCTTGAGCCAGTAGTTCGTGTAGTCGTTGTATTTCTTGATGCCCGTGAGGGTGCCGAAGTAGTGGCTCGAGGTGCCCGCGTTGGGCGAGGCCTCGACAACGGCCTTGAAGGCGGCGTCGGCTTGGTTGGTGGCGTCCTGGTCGATGGGGATGTTGACGAAGGTCAGTGCCCAGGCAATCGAGGCGTCCTCATCCATGAAGGTGAGCAGGAGGGGCTTGAATTCCTCGCGTTCAAGCATGTCCTTGTAGGCCGCCTTGATCTCCGCATCGCCCCAGTCCTTGATGTGCGCAAACGTCGGGTCATACGCGGGGCCCGTGCCACCAAGGCAGACCGGCACCGGCAGGTCCGGCAAGGCCGGCAAGCCTTCCGGAAGCGCGCCGCACACGGCGTCTTGCCCAATGGCAGGGCCGGCCGTCACGATGCCTTCCTCCAAGATGGCGTAGAGGTTGAGGATGAACGGCACCGAGTTGACGGCGCCACCGGCGCCCTGCACGAAGGGATCGGCCACCATGGCCTGGTGGATGGCAATCATGTCGTCGAGGGCGGCGCGCGTGGCCAGTCCGCCAGGACCCGGAGCCTGCGAGATGACGGTCTCCTGCCCGGTTGCCTTGATGGTGGTCTGGAAGCGCTCGTACATGTCGAGCATGTGGGCGCGGTCGTCCTTGTGCGTCCACACCTCCTTCTGCGGGAGATTGACCTCGACGGTGCCGATCACGTATTCGACGCGGGGGATCTGGATGGCGAAGAAAATGGTGCCCAGCAGGAGGACGGCCGCGAACGTCGCCTTGTGGCGCCCGATGAAGGCGCCGAGGTTGCCCATCGCCTCGCTCGGCCGCGACACCTCGCGCGTCTCGTTGGGCAGGGTAATCTGAAGGAGCGCCGGCACGAAGGTGATGGAGAGCAGGTAGATGCCGCTGATGCCACCCAACGTCGCCCAACAAATCTCGACGATCATCGGGCTGGTGGAGAAGATGATGACGACGAAGCCGGCCAGAGTCGTGATGGTGGCGATCCACAACGCCATCGCCCCGCGCCGGCCGACGTGGTCGAACGCCTCGATGGCGTCCTTGGCGTTGCCGCGCTCCTGCGAGAACTCGTTCATGATGTGGATGACGTAGTCGGCGCCCACACCGAGGATGAGCGGGAACATGGCCATCGAGATGAAGCCGATTGACACGCCGCCGACGGTCATGCCGGCGAGGGTCCAGACCAGGATGATGCCCAGGGTGACGACGCCGATGATGGCGCGTTTGAGGTTGCGCAGGAGCAGGAAGAGGCTGATGGCGATGACGACGAAGATGGCGCCGGTGAACAGCACCGCTTCCTTGCCGACCTGCTCGTCGATGCGGTAGATCCACGACTGCACGCCCCACGAGTCGAAGTAGGCCGGTTCCCACAAGTCGTAGGTCTTCCGCGCGCCGGAGGCCTCGCCGACACCGTTGATGGGCAGCTCGCGGTAGTCCTCGATGATTTCGTTGATGAGGCCGCCCGTCTCCTTCTTCGACAGCACCGAGGTGTCGGGGTCGTAGATGAGGAACATCACGGCCGCGTCCCAGGCTTGGGCCGCGGGTTTCGTTTCGTTGATGGAGTGGTACAGGTTGATGCTCGGCCCGCCGGCGGAGAGGACCAGTTGGCCGGCGATGGCGTGGTCCGCCGGGTTCGTGGGGACCGTGAAGTTGCCGTGCGGGAACTGCTTGTAGATGAGCTTGTAGAAGTACGCCATGCTGGTGTGCGATGACACCTTGTCGACGCCGGTGCGCGCCGCGAATTCCGCCTTGACGAAGTTGAACAGCTCCTCCTGCGCCAGCAGGGCCGGGACGTCGGTGACGTTGTCGACGCGCTCGTCGGTCTGGTTGAATGGGTTGTAGCCGTGCGCGTCGGGCTTGAGCTCGAAGTAGACGATTTCCGAGTTGACTCCGGCAACTTTGGCGCGCAATTCACGGAAGGCGTTGGCCTGGTCGTCGTATGTGGCGAAGTAGCCGGCCTGGATGTCCGTCTCGACGTTGGGCTCAACGGTGAGTAGGACCGCGACCGAGCCGACGGTCAGCAGGGCGACAATGCCGACGACGGCCCAGGCGTGCCGGGCGGATCCGCGCACGATGCCGGACAGCCCTGTCTGGAACGCATGCTCAATGGCCCCGCCCTTCTCGCCGTCCGCCATCGCAACCGCAGGACGACCTAAGGGGGCTTGCTAAAGCGTTGTGTTGCAGAGGGCGCTTAGCGCCAAGTGCCCTGCGAGGCTTCCAGCCAGCCCTTGGCGACACCGAGCTCGACGTTGATGGTGAACTTGTGTTTCCCGGCGGGCAGGACGCAGCGCACCATGTCCAGGGTGGCGCCGTTGCCGATGGCCGTGGCCGTGGTCGACAGGTCGCAGTCCTTCGGGCCGTCGACGGAGAGTTCGCGCGCCGACGCGACGTCGGCCTTCAGTGCGAAACCAACCTTGGCCGGCTGGGCCAGCATGAGGTAGACCGTGACAGAATCCCCCGGCCCAAGAGTGAAGGGGGCCGCAGACCCGGAGGCCGTCGCTGTGGGGACCAGGAGGAGGACCGCAAGCAGCAGGGCGACGCGCACAAGGCACGACCCGGTTGGCCAATAGATAAGGAGCCTAGGCGGGCCGTCGAAGTCTCGCTCAGGCCGGGGCCACGGAACCCGCGGTCTCGGGCGTCTGGAAATCTACGAGGGTGCCGCGCAGAGACTGCAGGTCGATGAGCGGCATGCGCGCCGGGTCGGGCGTGAAGTTGAGCATCTTCTGGTAGGTCGTCTGCGACTGCCAGGTGCCCGAGTTGACCATCTGGACGCCGCGGTAGCCGCGGATGCCGGGGACATGCACGTGGCCGGTGACGAAGAGGTCGGGCACCTCGGAGATGACGAGGTAGTCGTGGTGTTCGGGGGCCACCGGGGTGCGTTCGCCGTAGAGCGGGGCAAGGTGACGGCACTTGAGCATCTGCTCCATCGTCTCGAGCGGTTTCTCGTACTCGAGGTTGGCCACCGATGTCGCGAAGTCGATGAGGCTGGAGCCATGGTAGCCCAGCGTGGTCACGCCGTGCATCTTGAACGTGGCCGGGTTGGCAAGGAAGCGCGCGTCGTGGTGCTCGAAGCGGCTGCGCACCTCCTGCGCGAAGGCGGGTTGCGGCTCGGCGGGTCGGCTGGCGTCGTGGTTGCCGGGCTGGATGACGACGTCGATGTGGTCGGGGATGGCGGCCATCCAGTCGCCAAAGGCGCCGTACTGGTCGTAGATGTCCGGGATGGTCAGCTCGTCCTGCTGCCCGGGGTAGATGCCGACGCCGTCGACGAGGTCGCCGGGGATGATGAGGTACTTGACGCGCCCTGCGGCCTCGCGTTCGCGTTTCGAGCCGCCCTCGCCGTTCATCCAGCGCAGCATCCGCTTCCAGTTCTCGTTGAGGAACGTCTTGCTGCCGACGTGGATGTCCGAGAGGAACGCGGCGTAGAGTGGAACCTCGGAATGCTGTTTCGTCGCCCCGTCGGGCAGCGGCACGTCGGGCCGCACGATGGATTCGAGGAACAGGAGGTCACCTTTGGAGCTGGCCTGGCCGACGACGCCGATGACCTCGTCTTGCACCAGCGTGTCCGCCATGGCCATGAGCTGCCGTTCATCGGCGCGCACCAGGCACGTGATGGCGCCGGTCTCGTCCTCGACCTGGATTCGTTTGTGGCCGTTCTTGGTGGTCGCCACCTCGACGACCATCCCGATCAGCTGCACTTCCTGCTGCCCCGGCTTGACGCGTTCGACGGGGAAGGCGTTGCGCAGCTCGCGCCGCTGCCGCAGCATCTTGGCAATCTGGCGGTAGCGGTCCTGGAAGTAGTCAACGAAGTCCTGCGTTGTTCCCTCGCAAGTCGAGTTGCCCGTCATGTCGGAGACAACCTCGAGGCGGCTGGCGTGCTCCGCCGCCAGCGGCCGCCACTCGCCACGCGGGAGGATCTTGAAGTCGCGCGCGTCGGCCTGGGCATCGACGGTCGGCTCCTCGTCCAATCCCTCGCCGTCACCTTCCTGGTGCTCGTCGAGCGCATCGGGTTCCCCTTCAGTTGCTTCGCCCCGATCGCCGGCCATGCGCGCCTTGCGGCTGCTGTCGTAGACGGCCGCAGCGGCGCGCCGCATCGCCTCCTTGCGGGCCAGGGCGGATTCGGCCGTGACGGTCGGGGCGGGGGCTGGGACCGCGACGACGATGGCCTCGCGCTGCTTCTGTTCGAGCTGCGACCACAAGCCCCGGTCGAAGTGGAAAGGCACCTCGGAAAGGCCGGCGAGGATGGACTGCGCGCGCACCGGGCCATCGGCCGAGGACGCCAGCTCAGCCAGGAGGGCTGGTTCGGCAAGAGCGCCGTGGCCTTCGAACAAAGCCACCAGCTCGCGCCGCCGTTCGGTCTCTGGCATCCTCCCCTCCGACGCCTCAGACCCTGGCGCCCACAAAAGGCTACGCGAGGTCGGCCAGGGCGTTCCGCACCGCAGCCAGCACGCGCGGGTTGTCGGACGGCTCGAGGAAATGGGCGGCCGATGAGAGGACGGTGAGGCCGGCGGCCGGCTGGAATCGCGCTGCGAGGGCCTGCGCCTGCGCGACGGACACGAAGGGGTCCTGGTCGCCGACGACGATGTGGACGGGTGGCGCAACCCGCATGGCATCCATCAGGGGTTGCAACGCCGAACCAGTGACATCCGTCGGCGTGGCCACGAGGACGAGGCGCTCGACGGCTTGGGCCGCCGCCGTACGGCACGCCACAGCGCCGCCGAACGAGTAGCCGACGAGGACTGGACGACGACCGCATTCCACCTCGACAGCGGCAAGGACGGCCAAGGCGTCGTCCGTCTCACCCAAACCATGGCCGTATGCTCCTTGGCTGCGGCCAACGCCGCGAAAATCGAAGCGCACCACCCGCCAGCCGTCGGCGGCCAGGCCGACGGCCAAGTCGTAC
>JBAZXE010000117.1:0-5152 GCA_041659985.1 Thermoplasmatota archaeon
CCGATCTCGTGGTCGGGGACGGGTCGCCCCCGGTGCCGGCCAGGCAACCGGCGAAGGCCAAAGCCAGGAGGGTCAAGCCGACCAGAAGAACCGACAGGCGCACGGCCAAGGCTTGTTAACCGCCGTTATAGGAGTTGTGTCCTGTTTGATGGCCCGATTGGTTTCTGGCGAACCTAGAGCACCGTGAAGGTGTGCGTTGGGGCGTCGGGGGGCGACTTCGTCCAAATGACGACGCAACCGGCGCCGTCAGGAATCATGCCCGACTCGGGACCGGCTGCGGTCGAACCCTCCATCGCCAACCCGTCGATGCTCGTTGGCGTGGCGTTGCATTCGGGCCAGAGCTCGTAGTCCGGGTCGCCAGCGTCAGCCGTAATTGTGAAAGCATGGCCCACGAACGCGGCATCCAGTTTGAAGAAGACGCAGTCCTGCCCGCTCATGTTTGCCGTGTATCCGACACATCCGTTTGCACCAAGGAACGCGCCCGCAACGGGGTCCGTGACGCTGCTCACCGGATTGCTCGGGAACGCCTGCTTCTGCGTGAAGACAATGCCCGTCGACCCTGCGGCGACGATGGGCACGTCCAGGTCGAAGGTGGCCGGGTCCTCGCCGTCGGTGACGGTGAAGGTCGCGGTGAAGTTGCCGGCGGCCGCATAGGCGTGGACGACAGTTGCCGGGAGGGTCGTTCCGTCCTCGGACATCCCGTCGCCGAAGGCCAGGCTCCAAGTCAGCGCGTCGCCGTCCGCATCACTTCCCGCGACCGTGAACGTGGCGTTGGTACCGTTGATTGCCGCGCTGAGGGACCCGATGGGGGCCCGGTTCGGCGCGCTCGAAGTCGTCGTGGGCGAGGTGCTGCTCGAAGAGCTGGAACTGCTGGAGGACGAGCTGGACGAGGCCTGCGTCGTAGAGGTGCTGGACGAGGGCTCGCCGTCGCCGTCAGCGGAGCAGCCGGCAAAGGCTAGGGCAACGAACACGAGGGCGGCCAGCAGGGACTGGAATCGCATGGCTCGCACCCTCCCTTGGCGGTGATAAGCACCATGGGCGCGTTGTCGGAGTGTCGACTCGACGCGTTGGTGACGGACGGCGCCTCCCCCGTGACGTGGTGGCGAAGCTGTCTTCGGCCCTAGAAGATCAGTGTATCCGGGTCCGGGCATGCCTGGTAGATGGCTTCCTCGTCGGCGCCGCCGACCTGGAGCCCAGGCTTGCTGTTCGATTCTTCGTAGAGCCAGATGCTGTCCCCGCCGCGATGGTCGACGTAGTGCCCCGATGGCGATTCGACCGCATCCGGCCGCTCGCAGAAGGTGAAGTCCGGGCCCTCCGCGGCGGCCCCGGCGGAGACCTGGATTACGATACCGGCCGTCGCATTGGTCGTGCCGTTGCCCACAGTCAGCACGACGGTCCAGTTGCCCGGGGTGAATTGGTGCACGGCTTGGGCGGGCAGGCTCGTGCCGTTCGTGCTGTTGCCGTCGCCGAACGTGAGCGTCCAGTTCAAGGAGCCGTTGCCGGCGACGGTGCCGTTGAGGCTGAACGTCACGTTGAGCGGCGCCGTTCCGTTGAGGGGCGTGGCGGTGAGGTTCGCGGTGGGCGCCGTGTTGATGGGGCCGGTCGAGGTCGAGGTGGCGCTGCCCGTCGTGGAGTTGGTCGCCGACGTCGTGCCAGTGGAGCTCGTGGTCGTGCTGGAGCTCGTCGAGGACTCCGCGTCACCCTCGGGGTCGGTGCAACCCGGCAGGGCGGTGGCCAACAGGACGGCGCAGGCGATTGCCAGGAGGGCACGCATTGGCCTCCGGTTGCGTACCGGCTTCAAAAGCGTTGAGTGATGCGGACTGCGCTCAGGTGCGGCCTTTGGCCTGGACGGTCCCGAGGGCGGCGTCGGCCAAGCGCACCAGCGTGTTGAGGGCCGCGCGCAGGCCCGCGAGGTCGCTGGCGTGCACCTCGGCGCATAGGTCGCCTCCCTTGATGGTCAGGGTGCAGGAGGCGCCGTCGGGAGCCTCGTCCACTTCGGCCTGGATGGCGCGGCGCACCCACTCAGCCTTCTCGGCGCTGCCGCAGGGCAGGGTGACTTCGGCCGTGTGCTTGGCGGGGCCCGCGGCGGGCGCGGACATGGGGCCTTACTCGGCCTTGAGGGGCTTCGCGACGGTCGGGCGCTCCTTGTAGAAGAGCTTCGAGCCGCAGTACGGGCAGCGGATGCCGATGTTCTGCGCGTTGAACTCGACGCGCTTCTTGCAGACGCCGCACTTGTAGGCCATGGAGGCTTACTCCTTGGCGGGCGCGGGGGCCGTGTTGGGGTTGGTGAGCTTCTCCTGGACGGCGCGCAGGGCCTGGGCCGCGCCTTGGCCGGCGCCGGTCTGCGGGCTGTAGGCGCCGCCGGCGAAGCTGTAGCCGCACTTCTGGCAGGACCAGATGGCGGTGCCGTCGCGGTACACGCTCACGGCGCCGCAGCGGCCGCACGGGTGGGCGGCCTTCTGGACCTTCTCGATGGTGGCGACGGCCTTGCGCATGACTCCGCCGTAGCGGGGGCCGAAGCGGCCCGAGGATCCGACCTTCTTGGTGTGCGACATGGGAGCGCCTCAAGGTCCAGCAGGGGTGAACCTGCTTGGGGGTAGTCCGGGCCAAGCCGGGTTTCATTTAAGCGTTTGGGGCTCGAAAACAGGAGGCGGGGCCTGGCTACGGGTACTCGCGGCCGAGAATGCGGCTGGCTTGCGGTTCCGGGTCCTTGCGCCGGTGCCAGAACAGGACGATGGATTCGCCGAGGGCGGCCGTGTGCGCCACCAGGATGACGGCCAGGGTGAGCTGCAACTGGCCGAGCACGACGCCGACGAGCCAGGCCAAAATCAGAAGGTCGCGGTCGAAGAGGCGGTTGAGCCGTTCCACGCCCTGCGGTTTGCGCGGGATGATGGAGGGGCCGGGCAGGCGGCGGATGACCAGGAGGTGCGTGCGCAGGTACAGGACATCGGCGTAGGCGCTGGCAAGCCGCCAGGAGAACATCATCGCCAGGGCCGTCGCCGCAAGCACAAGGGCCGCGGGGACCGAGAGGAACTCCCACGGGTTGGCCAGGCGGGGCGCATCCGTGATCCCGGTGGCCAGCAAGACTCCGAGGGCCACGACCAGGGCGGCCTCCACAAGGCGGTCGACCATGAGGCCAAGGTAGACGCCCCAGGCCTGGGGCCGGCCTTTCTCCTCCGACAGCAAGTGGTCGGCGCGGTCCAGCAGGAGGCCGAGGTAGACGACGAGGGCGCCTTGCACGACATGCGACCATTCTCCCGAGGCCATGCGCACCAGGCCAACGATGGTGAGCCAGAGCGACTGCAGCGACAGTTGGCCCGGGGCGACGCCGAGGAGGCCGAACACGCGGGCCAACGGCCGCGCCAAGGCGGCGTTGACGTGCCAGAGGAGGCTTCGCTCAGACGGCACGGCACGGCGCCGGGCGGGGTCGAACTCCTCGAAGGCCACGACGCTGTGGGGAGGGCCCCAGGCGATAGGGCTTCCGGTCCTAACCGGATTAGACGGATTCCAATTGATTTGACGGATTGCGGAATCCGGCGAATCGCGAGACAGTCCGGCGAATCAGGTCCCGACTCGTAATGGTCGAATGCGTTGATGCTCGGGGGCAAGCCCCTCGCATGGTCTCCGACCAATCCGGCTCGCAGGGGGTCCGCGCTCGCTTCGCTCGCTTAGACTTCCCTGAAGAGGTATTGGTCGAAGACCTTCATCTTGGCCTCCCACTCCTTCGGGTACAGGTAGCGCATCGTCATGGCGACCGACGACAAGAGCGAGTTGCCGTCCTGCGGCGTGAAGCAGTAGCCGACGACGCGGTGGCCGTTTTCGAGGACCGCGACGGTGCTCTGGGCGAGGACGGTCTGGTTGAGCAGGCGGCCCATGTAGCCGTGGTCGCGGCCGAAGGCGAAGACCGAGTTGGCGGACTTCTTGAAGGTCACCGACAGGCCGGGCAGCGTCTGGAAACGCTTCTGGATTTCGGCCTTGGTCACGGCCTTCTTGACGCGGATGTCGAAGTACAGCGTGTGCATGTACTGCGTCGGGACCTTGATGGCGGAGCTGAACAGCTTGAGGTCGAGGCCGAGCGTCGTGTACAGGTTGTGCACATCGCGGGCGTGGTGCGTGCCGAAGCGTTCGTCCTTGTGTGAGCCGACCTCGGTGCTGCCCAGCATCTTGTCTTCATACACGTCGCTGGCGCGGCGGATGCAGAGGAACGAGCCCTCGGCGAGGTTGTCCTTGCCATCGACAAGGGCCACGGCGTTGACCACGGCGGAGATGTTGTGCGTGTTGCACGAGACGATCTGCGTGAACCGGTCCTTCGCGGGGTCGACCGCGGATTCGTTGAGCCAGCGCGCGTAGGGCTTGCCGAAGCCGAACTCAGAGCCCTGCGCCATGAAGCCGCGGCCGGGGGCGTCGTACTTGGAGTAGAACTTCGCCTTGTTCTCCATGCCGGCGCCCTCGGGGGTACAATCGATGACGACGGTGGCCCGCTTGATGGCTTCCTCCGTGTCGAAGCTGACCTTCATGCCCAGCTCCTCGAACTTGGCTTTCTGGTCCGCGCCCGTGGCCAGCTTGGCGCCCTTGCGGATGAGGTCCTGGATCTTGGAGCGGTCCGTGGTCTGCGGCGTGCGCTTGTTGAAGGTGACCTCGTCGATGCCGAGTTCCTTGGCCTTGTCGGCGAACAGGGCGATGAGGGGCTCTCCGATGGTTCCGGTTCCGACGACGTGGACGATCTTGGCCATGAGGGTGCACCGGCCGGGGGCCGTTGGGGCGGCGAAAGCGGATTTCCACTTAAAGGGTGGGCGGACAAGTTGCGAGGGGGCCCAGGGTGGACGATTGGCCGAATGCCGTAGTCGCTTCCTCCAACATTCGGATACGGGCACCAATCACGTTAAGTAAGCTGGAGGGGCGGTTTCGTCCTGCTGGGAGCCAGCCCATCATGAAGCCTGCAATCCTCGCCACCCTCATCGCCGCCTTCCTGGCCGGCGCGGCCGCCGCCTCCACGGTCGCCTTCGTCGCCGCCCAGGATGGCATGTCCGCCAGCTTGGCCTCCAATGGCCACGACCACGACGGCGCCGCGGGCGCCGACGAACACGCCCTGCACGGCGGAATGGCCGGCGACGCCGCCGCCCATTCCGGCGGCGCCCACGACCAGACCGGC
>JBAZXE010000118.1:0-4345 GCA_041659985.1 Thermoplasmatota archaeon
CCCGCATCACGTTCAAGGACGGCGAGGAGTCGCAGCACGTCATCCTCCTCGAGGGCATCGGCAACAAGTACGCCGCCCGCCTCAACGCGCTGGGAATCATCAGCATCCCGCAACTGGTCGAAGCCCGCGCCTCCGACGTCGCCTCGCAGTTGCAGGTCGAGCAGGGGCTCATCGAGGAGTGGCAGGGCATGGGCCGCCTTCTCCCGCTCTCCGGCATCGGCCCGCAAGCGGCTGAACTCCTGTCGCGTGGGGGGATTCGCAGCGTCCAGCAGCTGGCCGCTCAGGACCCGCTCGACTTGACCTTGAAACTCAAGGAGATGGAGAAGGGCAAGAAGGTCAAGATGACGAACTTCGACATCACTCCTGCCCTCGCGAAGAAATGGATTGAGGCCGCGCGCGAAGGGAAATTGGACGCGACGGTCTAGGTCATTGGCCGCCGACCAGCGTCCAAAAACGGGGATTTCGGGAAATGCGGGGAACCTAGGTCCCCGTTTGTCGCAACAAATCCTGTTAGGCAGCGGTCACGCCGCACGCTGACTAAACAAGGAGCGCACGGAACGCACGGAAAACGACGTTGGGGCTTCAGTGCATTCCGTGGTTTCCTTGTTCCGTCGTCGGCGTCGGTGGGGGGCGACGGCTACTTTGCCTTCGACCCCGCCAGCACAAAGTGCGCCAGCAGGCTCTCGATCTGGATGCGCTCGTTGGCGCCTTCGACCATGCGGAACTCAATCTCGCCCACCTTGTCGACGAGCTCGACTTTCTGGCGGTCGGGGATGGTGAGGTCGAAGACGCTGCGGTGCACTTGGCGGATGACGTCCTCGCCGCTCAAGCCGTATTCGACGAGCAGGTCGTCCAACAGGTTGCGCGCCTTCATGAAGTCGCCATCGAGGGCGGTCTCCAGGAGTTTTTTGACCTCGTCGGGCCGTGCGGTGCTCGTCGTCTTGTAGACGGAATCCGCGTCGACGACGCCGCCGAGAGCGGCCGCGACTTGCAGCGTGTTGACCGTGCGGCGAAGGTCGCCCTTGGCCACGAACAAGAGGGCTTCGACGCCGTCCGCCGTAATCTCGACATTCTCTTCCTTGGCGATTTTTCGCACATACTTCTTGACCTGGTCCTGCGCCAGCGGGCGGAAGCGGAAGACGGCGCAACGCGACTGGATGGGGTCCATGATCTTGGACGAATAGTTGCAGCTCAGCACGAAGCGCGTCGTGGCCGTGTACTTCTCCATGGTGCGACGCATGGCGCCCTGAGCGTCGTGGGTGAGCGCGTCGGCCTCGTCGAGGAAGACGATCTTGAAGCCCTGCGAATCGGTGGTTCCGACGCGGGCGAACTCCTTGATCTTGCCACGCACGACGCCGATGCCGCGCTCATCGGAAGCGTTGAGCTCAAGGAAACGGCCCTTCCAGTTGTCCTCGCCGAAGAGGTCCTTGGCCAGCGCGATGGCGCAGGTCGTCTTGCCGGTGCCGGGCGGTCCTGCGAACATGAGGTGCGGGATGCTTCCGGCCTTGACGTACGCCTTGAGCCGTTCCACCGTCTCCTCCTGGCCGACGACATCCGCCAAAGTCTTCGGGCGGTACTTCTCGACCCAGACGTCCTTCATCAGGCGCGGCAGGTGGGCGTCTCGTATCAAGCTTGGCTGGAGGCGGATGTGATGGGGCGCGTTTCCGCGGACGTCGGCCGAAGCGCCGCGACGATGCCAGGCAGGCGAGGCGCAGGGACGACGGCAAGGATACGGCCGTGCCGAAGGGCAAGGCTACGCAACCGCTCGGCCATGTGGAGTTCGCGGGCGACCTCGACCTCGCGCAGCCCCTTCGGCCGGGTCCATGCCGCATCCCAGGCGTCGGAGAGCGCGTAGGCGTCCGGCCCTTCGACGCCGTCCTTGAGCAAGCGGCGCTTGATGGAGTTGCTCTGAACGACGTGGCGGAACTTGACGTGCTTGGTGTAGAGGGCCGCGTGGTCGTGGTCGCCAAGGTCGATGGCCTCGACGGGGATGCCCTGCACCCGCGCCAGGGCGGTCGCCCGCTCCAGGTCCGGGCTGGGGACCGCCGTCGGCCCGAATTGCTCCAGCAATTCCAGCAAGCGGGCGGTGGCGTCGTCCGGCATCGGCAATTCGGGTTTCGGGTCCGCCTTCGCCAACCGGTCGAGCACGGCCAGGTCCTCGGACGGGACGCCGAGGGCAACGCAGTCCGGAAGGAACGCCTCGAAGGCCTGCTCGACGCGTTCGCCGTCCAGGGTGAAGCCGGGGACGGTCCCGACCAGAAGGACGTCGCACTCCCCCAAGCGGAGGCGGGCTTGCGGGGTGCGCATGGCCTTCGACCCCCGGCCGGGCACAAAGCGGTTGCGGCCCGGATGTCGAAGCGTCGGGGCACAGCAAAGCCTGATAGCCGTCCCCACCTGTGGACACACGCAGCCACAACGCCCCACGGCGTCGTCCCTGCTTCGGAGACCATCGCTTGAAGATCGACATCGGAGCGGAAGGCAAAATCCTCGGCACGAAACGCGTCAGCCCGAACGGCCAGGTCTCCGGCCTGTCCGAGTACGCCGGCGAAGAGGTCCTCATCATCTATCCTGGGCCGCGCGAGCCGCGCATCCGCATGCAGGCCGGCGACTACGTCCATGAGGTCGAGAAGGCCGTCGGGAACCAGATGAAGGTCGCCTTCCAGCAGTACAAGGCGCTCAAGACGAAGTACAAGGACGAGGCGGCGGCCACCCGTGAATTCATCCACGCCAAGAGCCCGCAGTCGTTCCAGGGCCTCATCGAGTCGGTCGACGCGTGGGTCGCCGCCCAGGTCGGCAAGGCGGAGAAGAAGGTCGCCGAGAAACTCGGCGCCAACGAGAAAGAGTAAGGCCCGCCTCGCCGCCTTGGTTGCCTTTCATTCAAGAAATGGACCAAAGGACTGAAGCATGGCCACGTCGCGTTGGCGCTCGTGCGACTTGCGTGGTCCGTCGCCGTGGTTCTGTTGTGTCTGACGGGATGCATTGAGGAGACTCCCGCGTCCGGCGCGTCCTCATCCGAATCCTCCTTCGGAACCAGCAACGACTGCTATTCCTGTGTTCCCTGCCCGGACGACTCTACGCCGATGACCCGTGGCGGTTGCCCTAGCACCAGTTCATCGCAGGTCTCCAGTCCCCCGCCCTGCCCCAGCGGCACGACGTCCAGCACGTCCAACGAGCAGCCTTGCAGGCCGCGGACGCCTGCCGAATCGAGTGCCTGCCAGCCGTCCACGCCGTGCGGCTATCCGGCCATCGACTACGACCCGCCCGTCATCCTCCTCACCAACTACACGTACGCTCCCGGCGAGACCGTGTCCATCCGCCTGCGCAACGACGGTGACCATATCTACGCCTACTCGCAGACGCAGGCCAGCTGCGACCTCGGAATCTACACCGACGTGGGCCGTCGCATCTCGCTGGGGGTCTGCTCCGATTACGTTACGAACGACCGACTGGAGGCCGACGGCGCGGAGGTCGACTACTGGACGTGGAACCTCTCGGAATGCGTGGGTAGCGGCCCCTGGTATGGCGGCTGCGACCAGTGGATGGAACTTCCATCCGGGACGTACCACTTGCGCCAGACCTTCTGCGTCGCCCCGTCCGCGAGCGGCTCAGCAACATCCTCCTCCGGCGGAACGTCCAACTCTGGCGACTGCACGCGCACGGGCGCCGACCTCGTCGTCTGGTGAACCCGGCGCTGGCAAGGCGGAGAAAAAGGTCGGGCAGAAACCCGGCCAAGACGAAACGCGGCATGGAAGCCATGCTGCAAGATGAAGCGCCTCAACGTCGCGGAGCATGAACGGGCCGCGAAGGCAACGACCTAGCGCACCCCCCGCCCCTCCGCGCGGCGTTGCTGGCCGTTACCGTGCGCGCAGGGCCGCACCCAACTGGTCGTCGTTGGCGCCCACGGCCAGCACTTCCGCCAGCGCCGACAGGTCGAGGGCGGCGTCTTCGTCCTGCGGGTTGAGTTCGATGACGCGGCTGAACGCCTCCACGGCCAACCCCAGAAGCTCACCGATTCCTTCGGCCGGGAGGTCGGAGGCCTTGGGACCGACGGGAAGCGCCCCCGCCTTGGCCAGCGCGAGGAAGAAGAACGCCAGACCGAGTTCGTAGTAGACCTCGGGGTTCTGCGGGTCCAGCTCCTGCGCCCGCTGCGCGGCGTTCAGGCTTGCCTCATGGTTGCCCACGTCACGTTCCAGCAGGGACTTGCGCAGTAGCCGTTCAGGCGACGGGCCGTCACGACGAATCTCGAGGTTCATCAATGACAAGGCCTGGAACGCCCCCACGTAGTCGAGGTCCGAGGGGACCTGGAACAGCTGCGAGAGGCGTTGGCGCATGCGGCGACCCACCT
>JBAZXE010000118.1:4355-5141 GCA_041659985.1 Thermoplasmatota archaeon
CGGCTGCGGGGCGATAAATGTTGGGGCGCGGCGCAGTGGACCGCGCGGTCGTTTAGACCGTGCGATCAGACCGTGCGGCTGCGCAAGGCGTTCGCCAGCCTGCGGTCGTCGGGGTGGGCGTCGAGGACGGACTGCAGCACCGTGGCGTCCTGGCGGGCGTCTTCATCGCGCGGGTTCAATTCCAGCACCAGCCGGAAGGCCGAGACCGCTTTGCCCAAGAGGGCCGTCGTCGGCTCGGCGGGGAGGTCGCTGGCGTTCGGGCCAACGGGGAGCGCGTCCGCCTTGGCCAGGGCCAGGTAAAGGAACGCGAGGCCGACCTGGTAGTGCATCTCGGGGTTGCGTGGGTCGAGCGCCACGGCCTCCTGCACGGCTTCCAGGCTGGCGGCGTGGTTGCCCACGTCGCGCTCAAGGTGGGCCTTGCGGATGAGCCGTTCGCCCGTCGGGCCATGGCGGCGGAGTTCAAGGTTGACCTTCGAGAGAACCTGGAAGGACTCCACATAGTCGAGGTCCGAGGGGACCTGGAACACTTGGGCAAGGCGTTGGCGCATTGTCTCGAATCGGATGTGCGGGTCTGCGGCGAATTAAGGGTTTTGGGGGTCTCCTTGAAGTGATGTGGACGGCCGGAGCGCGACGGGCCCTGAGGGGCAGGAGAAGAACCCTTCTTGGGACCGGGCGGAAACCCGGCCGCGAACAATTGTTCCGGATCGACCGATGTTTGTCCCTGGATTGCTGCGATGCGATTCGAGGGGTCCGCCCCGCCCGGTGCCTTAAATGGAGGCCGACCAT
>JBAZXE010000119.1:0-5090 GCA_041659985.1 Thermoplasmatota archaeon
GAGTGGCAAGGCAAGGTCAAGCGGGATGAAACGTTCCTCCTGTCGCCAGCGACGGCCCCTGGGTGGCCTGGCCGAATGAGCCGGACTCTTGGCCAACTGCTCGAACAGAACGTCTTCAGCGTGGACCGCCCGGCCGCGAAGAAATGGCTGCTCCAGCTGGACGGGGTTGGTGCCACCACCGCCGACAAGTTCCTCGACAAGCTGGAACGCATGCGCGGGACGGAAACTTCCGTCGAATCCCTCCTGGCGCAAGGCCGTATTTCCCACCGTTCCGACCCGCTCTTCCGAATCGCGGAGAAGGCGTTGGCCCAGCACACCATGCCGTTGGCGAAGGGCGAGACTGACGAACCCGTCACGGCGGACACGAAGCGCCTCATCCGCCTGCCCGGCTCGTTGCATGGCAAGTCCGGCCTGAAGGTCGTGACCCTGCGCCGCGACGACCTCGACGCCTTCGACCCCCTGCGCGACGCTGTGGCTTTCCCCATGGAGCCGACCCGCATCATGCCGCGCAACGACGCCACCATGACCCTCGGCGGCGAACGGGTGTCGGTCAAGAAGGGCGAACAGCAGGACGTCCCCCTCCCGCATGCCGTCTTCTGGCTGGCCCGGCAGGGCGGCACCATCGTTCGGTAGTCCGGCCCTGGACGACGAAAACAAGGAAGCCACGGAAACGGACTTTTCCGTGAGTTCCGTGGTTTCCTTGGGGATTGGTCGGCAGGGCTCGGCCATCCCGGACGGCTAACCGTTAAGGCCGGGATGAGGTTGGAACGCTCGTGGCGGAGGAGGTCAAGGACAACGTCTCATACGAGATGCTGCAGGACCTGCTCCGCGCCGAGCGGCGCAGCAACAAGCTGATGGCCGTCCCCGCCCGGTTCTGGCCGATGGTGCGCGAGTTCCTCGAGCTCATCACCCAGGCGTTCCGCATCGAGCAGGCGAAGGACCCCTTCAGCCGCAAGGTCATGATGCTGTCCGACCAGGTCAAGAACGCCAAGCACGCGGCAGAATCCTTGTGGGCCCTACGCGAACGCAAGCTGGCGATGCTTGCCCTGGCCGCGACCCGCGAACGCAAAGTCCCCGACGGCATCACCCCGGACGAAGGGGCGCTCTACCACGACTTGGTGGGCATGTTGGAGGAGTCACGCAACCGCGTCTTCGAGGGCACGGTCGCTGCGCCAAGCCTCAACCCGCCGCCCCTGGCGGTGCCGACGGCCGCCTCGTCCCCGACCACGGCGCCTCCCGTGCAGATGCCGGTCTTCGAACGAAACCCCGAGCCCGTCGTGGCCGCGGCCCCCGTCAACGTCCCGCACGACACCCGCTCTGCACCCCCCGAGATGGCCACCATCCGCGCCCTCTCGGACCTGCCGCCCTTCGTGGGCCCGGACATGCAAACGTACACGCTGAAGGCCGGCGACATCGCGACGGTGCCACCCAGCATCGCCAACCTCCTGGTGCGCCGCAACAAGGCCGCCATCGTTGAGGCCATGTAGGCAATGCACCGCACGGCGCGCTGGTCCGCATGGGACGGCTCCGGCCTCGAGGTCGCCAAACTTTCCATCGGCCCGCAAGGAATCCAGGCCGTCGGGGAAATTTCCGCTGAACCGGGCATCGCCCCGTGGGCGCAGTATGTCCTAGCCTGCGACGCCGGCTGGCGCACCCTCGACGCGCGCATCCAGTTGGCCGATGGCCGCCAGCTTGCCCTCAGCAGCGACGGGGCCGGTTCCTGGACCCGCGATGGCAAGCCGGCGCCTGATTTGGCCGGCGCCATCGACATCGACCTCTCGGGCACGCCGCTCACGAACACGTTGCCAATCCGTCGCCTCGGTCTCGCCCTGGGAAGCCGCGCCCGCATCGCCTGCGCCCACGTGCACCTGCCGTCCCTGGCCGTGCGCCTCGACCCGCAACGCTACACGCGCCTGGGCGAGCGGCGCTACCACTTCGAGTCGCCCGCCTACGGCTTCGCCCGCGACATCGACGTCGACGACGACGGCCTCGTGGTCTCGTACCCGGGGATGTTCCGCCGCGTCGGCTGACGCCCACGAAACAGGGATTACGGGGAAATGCGGGGACGATCGATTCCCCGTTCTCCCCGAAATCCCTGTTTGGGCCGTCGTCGGCCGGGCCGTAGGACATAAGTTCCAAGCCCCCGTCGTCGCGGCGTGTCCGGGGACCGCACGCCGTTTCGCAAGTCCGAGCTGAGCGACGAGCAGGCCCAGAACGCCTACCACTCCAAGCACGACCTGCGCGAGATGTACACGCGCGACAACGTCGAGCGCCGCCGCGCCGGCTCGCACACCCTGCGTCGCATGCTGACGACGCCGCAGGACAAGCTGTTCATCGCCCGTGGAGTCAAGATCCGCGCCGAGTACGAGGTCGCCAACAACGACGACGTCGTGGTCGTCCTGGCCCAGCAGCTCATCGCCGAAGGCAAGGAGCCGGAACTCGACGCCAAACTAGCCGAGCTGGCGAAGAAGACCACCGTGCCGAAGCGCGTCGGGCCCGCCAACCCTGTTCCCCCCACCTGAAACGCCGCCGAACCGGCTATATACAGGACGTTTGTCGGAAGCTTGCCTTCCGCCCTCATCCCGCCACCGGCTCCACCCAGACCGGACGAACGGGACCCATGGCCGGCCTTTGGAAGGCAGCCGGCCGAGTGAACATCATGAAGATGCCCCGCCAAATCAAGCGTTACTGCGATGGCAAGTGCAAGAAGCACACCACGCACGACGTCGAACGTGTCAAGAAACGCCGCGCCTCGGAACTGTCCTGGGGTCAGCGCCGGTTCCGCAAGGTCACCAGCGGTTACACCGGTTTCCCCCGCCCCAAGCCTGAGGGCCGCGAGAAGCCGACCAAGAAAATCTACCTGAAGTACGTCTGCAAGACGTGCTCCCGCGCGCACCAGCCCAGCGCCAACCGCGCGAAGAAGTTCGAGCTTGTGGAGGTGCAGAAGTAATGGTCGCCATCCGTGCCCAGTTCATGAAGGTCAAGTGCCCCGACTGCGGCAACGAGCAGATCGCGTTCAACCGCCCCGCAACCAAGGTCAACTGCCTGGTGTGCGGCGCCACGCTGGCCAACCCCGGCGGCGGCGAGGCCAAGTTCAAGGGCGAAATCGTTTCGCGCTTCGAGAACTAGGTCCGAACAGCACCCCTCTTCCTTTCCTCTCCCTTTCTAGAAGGCCAAGGCCACCAGCGCAGCGGCCGCTAACACAACGAGCCACCAGCCGATGGACCCGCGGATGGCGCGTTGACGACACGGAGCGGGGCCTTGCTTGCGGCGCATCACGCGGACCCAACTCGCAAGTCCCGCGAAGGAGAACCCTCCGGCGAAGGCCCAGGCGCCGACGAAGGCCGCAAGAGCAAGGTCGTTGGCTGCATAGACCCAAACCAAACCAGCGACGCCCAACCCCGCGAAGGCGAGCCAAAACAACCGACGATCGGCTCGCCAGATGGCCTCGACGGCGGCGGGATTCTGGGCTCCGAAGTCGACGCGGAAGTAGCCTTGCTGCTCGCGTTCGAGGCGAACCTGCCGGCCGTGCGCCTTGGCCGCAGCGAGGACGAGGGCGATTGTGGCGAGGGCAGCAAGCAGGACCGGCACACGCGACCCATCGCCGCCAACGCATGATTCCTTTGCCCAGAACGTTCAAGCCGTTGGGAACCATCCTTCCTGGTGCGGTTGGCTGCCGTCACCATCCTGGTCCTGCTCTCAGCCGTCGTGGCCCCCACGGTCGCCGCCGAGGAAGGCGAGGACGATGGCGCGGGTGGCGCCCTGGGAGTCGCCGCCGTCGTGGCCTTGGGCCTGAGCGGCGGAACGGCCGTGGCAAACTTGGCGCGGCGCCGCATCCTGCTGCCCCGCCTGCGTGGGAACAAGCAGGCCATCCTGTTGACCATGCGCCTGCATCGGAAGGCGTGGTTGCCCCTGCATTTGGTGGCCGGGGTTGCGACCGTCGTGCTGGGCACCCTGCATGGGCTTGCCGAGGGGGAAGGCAACTGGATGTTGTGGGGCAGCATGGTGGCGTTCGGGTTCCTAACGGTGGGCGGCGCCGTGCTGGCTTGGAAATGGACTCCCGCCTCGGTCCGCAAAGGGGTCTACCTCCTGCACAGCCAGCAGCTGGTCTTCCTGGCGACCATCGCCCTCCTCGTTACGGGGCATGCCTTGGGCGGCGACTAGCCAACCTTTTGGCGCACCACCCCTCATGCCCGGCGTGCAGGAGTCCTTCAACGCCCGCCTGGCCGCCTCCGCCAAACGCGCCGGCTCCTGGTTGTGCGTCGGCCTCGACCCCGACCCGGAGCACTACCCAGCGGACATGACCTCCGAGGATACGCTCGAATTCCTGCTCACCGTCGCCGAGGCGACCGCAGGCGTCGCCTGCGCGGTGAAGCCCAATGCGGCCTTCTTCGAGGCGCTGGGCGCAGTGGGTCATGAGGCGCTCTACGGCCTCGTTGAACGCCTTCCGCCCGGGCTCCCCGTCATCCTGGATGGCAAGCGCAACGACATCGGCAACACCGCCGCGAAGTACGCCGAAGCCGCTTTCGAGGACCTCGGCGTCGATGCCGTCACCGTGACCCCGTACCTCGGACGCGACACCGTCGAGCCGTTCGCCGACTACGTCGACAAGGGCGTGTTCCTCCTGGCGCGCACCTCCAACGCCTCCGCCGGCGATTTCCAGGACCTCGACGTGGGCGGCCAGAAGCTCTACCAGGCCGTCGCCAAGAAAGCCATGGCTTGGAACAAGGAGTGGCACAACCTCGGCCTCGTGGCCGGGGCAACCTATCCCGGCGAACTGGCCGACCTGCGCACCATCTGCGGCGATGGCGTGCCCCTGCTCATCCCGGGCGTGGGGGCGCAGGGCGCCGACGCGCGCACGACCATTCAGAAGGGTGCGGACTCGCACGGCCACTTCGCCGTCGTCAACGTCGGCCGCGCCATCCTGCAGGCGGGCAAGGGCGACGACTGGCGCGAGCAGGTCCGGGCGGCCGCCCGGAAATTCGCGGCGGACCTCGCGCCCCCTCGCACGGACAAGGGAGCTTGACCTTGCCGCACCCGAACGTCGAAGTCCTCCCGAGCCGAGGCCCGCGCAATAGCCTACGCTACTT
>JBAZXE010000120.1:0-4848 GCA_041659985.1 Thermoplasmatota archaeon
ATCCGCCAAGGTGGAGGATGCGCAGGTTGGTGAGATGGTAGCGGCGCATCCGGCGGTCGGTCTCGGCCAAGGCAAGGGCCACGAGCCCGCAGGCCGCGAACGCCATCCAAAGCATGTCGCGAAACGCGTCCTCGTCGATGCCCGTCCACACGACCCCCCCGACGATGGCCACGCCGGCCAGGGCGCACAAGGTGAAGCGGAGCATCCGGCGGCGAGGCAAGTAAAGCGCGGCTCCCACCAGGGTGGGGCCGGCGAACGCCGCGATGAGGACGACAATCGGGTCGAGGCCGACCGCACCCGGTGCGAACGCGAGCAGCAATCCGTAGGCGATGAGCCCAAGGCCGCCGAGATAGCGCGGCAGGAAGGCGCCGGGGCTGGGTCGCAGGCGCACCAGTTCCCGTTCGCCGGGCAGCAGCCGCAGCCGGACCATGGACGACCATGCCGGCGGGCGCGGCATAAGCGTTGCCAAGCGGATTCGCCGGATGCCCAGTCGATTCGCCGGATTCAGCGGCGGGGCAGGACAAGCGCCAAGAGCAGGGCGACGACGAGCCATGCGGCCACGGCGACGCCGTTGAGCTCCAGCACCGACATTGGCCAGTCCATCAGGCGGCCCCCGACTTGGGCGAGGAGGAAAGTCGTCGGGCCGAGCCATGCCACAAGGGCTGAGGCGCGGCCGTCGAGGCCGACCAGGCCCCAGAACAAGGCGCCGAAGAGCGCGAGGACGATGCCGGCGACGGCGACGGCCCAGACGGCCTCGAGCGGGTACCAGTAGGCCTCGGGCAACCAGCGCGCCGCGAAGTAGGCCCCAAACACGAGGCCAAGGAAGAGGATGAACGGCAACGGGTGGGCGCGGATGTGGCGACGCAGGGCTGCGACATCTCCGCCATCGCCTTTGCTGTGGAAGCGGCTCTTGACGTGGCTGGGCCGCGACCCGGGTGCACCAAGCAAGACGACGGCCAACACGAGGGCGTGGCGCCAGTCGGCCAAGTCGAGTCCGGCGATGGCGAGAGCAAGGTCGGTTGGCAGTTCCACGAGGACAGGCTTGAACGCCGCCCAGACCCCGTCGAGCCCGTCGCCGCCAACCGTGAACGGAATCGGGGCGACGCCGAGGACGAGGTAGACTGCCAGCAGTGCCAGGAGCGGCGGAATGTAGAGCGGAGCCAAGGCCGCGGCGAGGAAGAACAGCATGCCGACGCCTCCGCGCATCCGGCTGGGCAGAACGTGGCCCTCCTCGACGCCGGCACGGAACTCCTTGAGCCCGTGACCCGACAACAACAGGACGGTGGCGTGCGAGACCTCATGCAGGAAGGTACCGAACCACGAGACGATGGCGTACATCCAGGCCTGGTCCCAGTGGCGGGTGAGGACGAGCAGACGGTTGCGCAGGACGTCGACGCTCAACGTCTGGAGGCGCCACAGGACCCACACGACGACGGGCGCGACGGCCGCGGCGGCGAAGGGTTCCCAGGCGGCCAATCAGCGCCCCCGTCGAGCCGCAGAGAGTGCAGACCGCGCAGAGGCGGGACCACCAAGCTCTGCGTTCTCTGAGCTCTCGGCGGCTTCGTGGGGGACCCGGCGCGTCATCGCACGACCTCAAGGAACGTCGGCAACCCAGTGTGGTCGTAGGCGCGCCAATCCTCCGGGCCGTACGGTTGGCATAAGATGAGGTGGATTGCGCCCTCGTGTTCGAACAGCTCGAAGTCGGCGTCCGACGGGTACGGGTGCGGATCCGGGTGGCTGTGCAGGGTGCCGTTGATGGTGCGGTCGACCGGCTTCATGCCCAGCGAGAAGATGGCGTGCGCGTCGCCCTGGACGGTGCCGGGCAGGAGGACGAGTTCCGTGATGGTGTCGCCCTTGACGCGCAGCAGGCCGGCGAACTCCTGCGGGAAGCTGTTGCGGGCCGCCTCGCGCGCGAGGTCGATGACCTGGCGGCGCATCTTGCGGATCGTCGGGTGCTCGACGGTGTCGAGGCTCCATTCCTCCCACATCGCCCAGTACTCCTCCTCGCTGCACGTCTTCCAGAAATGCGCCTCCTCGTCCTCCGTCCATTCGGTGATGGGCAGGTCGCGGTAGTTCGCCCGGATGGTGCGCCACGTGCCCTTCTTGCGCCCGAACCAGCCCATCCAGTCACCGGGTGAGCTTCGTCCGCACGCGTTCGTAGAACCCGGAGCCGAGGCGGATGAAGCGGGATTTGCGCGCGCTTGGCCCGATGCGCACGGTCTGGCCGGGCGACACGTCGACGCCGTGTTGGCCATCCACGACGACGCGGGCGGAGGGTTCGGCGTTGTTGGCCGAGTCGCGTTCGAGGAGCGTCAGTTCGACGGCGGAATCGGAGGGCACGACCCACGGCCGGGCCGACAACCGAAAGGGGGCGATGGGAGCCAGGACAGTGCCCTTCACGTTGGGATGCATGAGCGGTCCTCCGACCGACATCGCATAGCCCGTCGAACCGGTGGCGGTCGAGACGATGAGCCCGTCGCCGCGCAGCGTGTCGAGAACTTCGCCGCCGACCGTGATGCGGAAGCGGATGAGCTTGGCGATGCGGCTGGTCTGCAGCGTGACCTCGTTCGTCGCGTCGGGCAGTTGCCTGTCTTCCAGCCAAGCGGACAATTTGTCGCGCTCCTCGACGCGGTACTCGCCACGGATGACCTGGTCGATGGCGCTGCCCGCCTGCGGGGGCTCGACTTCGCAAAGGAAACCGATGGCGCCGGCGTTGACGCCGAGGACGGGCTTGTCCGTCACGGCCTGCACCATGAGGATGGTGCCGTCGCCGCCCACGGTGACGAACACGTCGGCCTTGGCGTCGAGCTGGTTGAGGCTGAGACCGGGCTTCTTGAGCCCGGCCGCGAGAGAGGTTTCGAGCAGGACCGTCTGCTTGCGTTTGCGCAAGTGCTGGACGATCCATTGCGCCTCCTTGCGCACGTGGGGGATGGAGCCCTTGCCGACGATGGCCCACGTCAGTCCCCGCTCGGCAGGGGCCTTGCCGGCTTTCGTGCGGCCGGCGGCGCGAGCCGCAAGGGCCTTCGGCGTCCCGCCGACGGCGTCGAGCGCCGCGCTGCTGTGGGCTCCCAGCAGGCCCGAGCGTGCCTGCAGGTTGAGCGGCATGTCGAGATTGTCGCCGGTGGCGGGATCGAGGACCATCCCGCCGGCCTCGCGGACGAAGAGGGTCGCCGCGGCGATGTCGATGACGCGCAGCCACGGCCGTCGCACGACGAACGCGTCCATGGCGCCGGTTCCGACGAGGCAGAGCTCGAGGGCCGCCGAGCCGAGGTCGCGGATGTGGTGTTCGCGGCGGGCGTGCGCCTCGTCAATCTCGGTGCTGGCGTAGTCCGCGATGACGCCGACGACGACCTCGTCGGGGTCGAAGGTTTTCTGTGCCACCCTCGCGCCGTTGAGGAAGGCCCCCTTGCCGCGCTTGGCCGTGTAGAGGTCGCCGGTCACGAGGTTCTGCACGACGCCGGTGTCGAGCTTGGCCAGAGTGCCCTTCGTGGTTGTGCGGCCGATGGCGATGCTGGTGCAGTGGAGGGGGATGCCGCGGCCGGCGTTGCGCGAGCCGTCGAGCGGGTCGACGACGGCGAGGAGGTCGGAGTCGTTGTCGATGAAGCCGGCCTCTTCCGACAGGACGGAGATGCCGAGGTCGGCGGCGACGGCCAGGATGGCCTTCTCCAGGGCGGTGTCGGCGCGGCTGGTGGAGTCCCCGCCGGCGCCGCGGCCGACCTTGGTGTGGCGGTCGGCGCGACCTTCCACGGTGGTCCAGGCGTCGAAGGCGGCGTCCGCCAGGGAGCGGGCCAACGACAGGGAATCCACGGCCGGCCACAGGCCGGGGGACAGATAAGCAGCCCGCCCCTGGACGGCGCATGACCAAGACCGACCCTGAGACGCGGGAACAGGGCAGCCACTACCTCCAGGCGGACGGCCTCATCGTGCCGAAGCTCATCGCCGCGGCCGGACTCAAGCCCGGTGAATCGGTCCTCGACGCCGGGGCCGGGCGGGGGGCCATCACGGACAGCCTGTGCCAGGCCGTGGCTCCGGGCGGCTCCGTCTTGGCCGTCGAGCAGGACGTCGAATTGGCGGACCTGATGAAGGATGAACGCTGGCCCGGCCTGCGCGTCGTGGCCGGCGATGTCCTCAAGGTCAACCTGCCCGAACCCCTCAACGCCATCGTCGCAAACCCGCCGTACCGCATCCTTCCGGCCCTCATCCGCCGCCTCCTCGACCACGGCTTCGGCCGCGCCGTCCTTGTGGTGCCCAGGGAACTTGCCGACCGTTTGACGGCTCAGCCGAAATCGGAGTTGTACGGCAAACTCACGGTCCAGGTGGCCTCGCGCGCCAAGTGCGAGTTCTTGTTCCCGGTCTCGAAGCGCTCGTTCGACCCGCCGCCGGCGGTCGCGTCCGCGGCCATCCGCATCACCCCGAAACCGGCCGTCGCCCTGGACGCCCTGGAGCTCAGCATCCTCGACGACGTGCTTGAAGCCGCCTGGGATGGGCGCAAGAAGACGCTCCGCCACGCCTTGTCGCCGCTGGCGACGACGCTGCGCTTGACGCCGCAGGACGTGAGCGAAGGCGTGACGATGGTGAAGGGCACGGACCGTCGCTTCACCGACGTGTCGCCGTGGGAATACACGGTCCTGGCTCGCCATCTGGCCTCCTGCGTTCGGACGCGCCGGACCGCCGAACTCGCCGCGAAGAAGGAGCGCCGCCGCAAGCTGAAGGCCAGCGGCGGGGCCGCCGCGAGTGCTGAGGCGACGGGAGACCTTGCGGAAAACGACTCAGACGACGCGTCACCCGCGGGCAACGACCGGACCGCCGACTCCTAGGCAACCTGGCGCGGCGGCGGAGGCGGGCAGG
>JBAZXE010000121.1:0-4792 GCA_041659985.1 Thermoplasmatota archaeon
GGCCGCCGTCGAGGGCCAGGTTGTTGATGGCGAACGTCGACTGCAGCGCCGTGTGGGCCCACAACTGGTTCAGCACGACGTCGGTGATGGCGTCACGTTTGAGCTCGATGACGAGGCGCATGCCGCGGCGGTCGGATTCGTCGCGCAGGTCCGAGATGCCCTCGATGACCTTGTCCTTGACCAGCTCGGCCATGTGGATGATGAGCTCGGACTTGTTGACCTGGTAGGGGATCTCCGTGAAGACGATGCGCTCGCGGTCGGAGCCCATGCTCTCGACCTCGTGGCGTCCGCGCACGACGACCTTGCCGCGGCCGGTCATCATGGCGGACAGGATTCCGGCACGGCCGAAGATGATGCCGCCCGTGGGGAAGTCGGGGCCCTGCACCTGCTCGGCGAGCTCGATGGGCAGGACATCCGGGTTGTCGATGAGGCGCACGGCGGCGTCGACGATCTCACCCAGGTTGTGCGGCGCCACGTTGGTGGCCATGCCGACGGCGATGCCGGCGGAGCCGTTGACCAGGAGGTTGGGGAACGACGCCGGCAAGACCAGGGGTTCCTCGAGGCTGGAGTCGAAGTTGGGGCCGAAATCGACGGTCTTCTTCTCCAGGTCGGAGAGGAGGCCGGCGGTGATCTTCGCCAGGCGGGCTTCCGTGTACCGCATGGCGGCTGCGCCGTCGCCGTCGACGGAACCGAAGTTGCCTTGCCCATCGACCAGCGGGTAGCGCAGGCTCCACTCTTGGGCCATGCGCACCATTGCTTCGTAGATGGACGAGTCGCCATGCGGGTGGTACTTACCGAGAACGTCACCGACGGCGCGGGCGGACTTCTTGTACGCCGACGTGGGGCCCATCCCCATCTCGCTCATCGAGTACAGGATGCGGCGGTGGACGGGCTTCAGGCCGTCGCGGGCGTCGGGAAGGGCGCGCGCCACGATGACCGACATGGCGTAGTCGAGGAACGACTGGCGCATCTCCGTCTCGACGCTGCGCGGGACGACCTGCTTGGCCATCACGGTCGGGATGCTGCCGACCGGGTTCGGCTTCTCGTCGCCAGAGCTAGTGGGGCGGCGTCCGCGCGCCTTCTCGGGGCCTTTGGCGGGCGTCGGTTCGTCGGCCATCAGGCCACCTCAGTCGGTTTTCCGCGCGAAGCGCGGGCGGTCCGGGGGGCCGAAGGCCCCCCAGCCTCGTCGTTGCGCTTGATGGGGCGCGAAATGGCCGAAGGCCATTTCGTGCTCATACGTCCACCTGCGCTTCAAGGGCGTGCGCTTCGATGAACTGGCGGCGCGGCTCGACGGCGTCGCCCATGAGGGTGACGAAGAGCGAGTCGGCCAACACGGCGTCCTCGACGGTGACCTTCAGCAGCGTGCGCGCCTCGGGGTCCATCGTCGTCTCCCACAGCTGCGTGGGATTCATTTCGCCGAGACCCTTGTAGCGCTGCACGCCGATGCCCTTGCCGTCCACGGCGTTCCATTCCGCCAGCTTAGCGGCCTTGGCGCGGTCATCGTACACGTAGACTTCCTGGTTGCCCTTCTTCAGCTTGTAGAGCGGAGGCTGCGCGATGTAGATGTGGCCGCCCTCGACGAGGCCGGGCATGTAGCGATAGAAGAACGTCAAGAGGAGCGTGCGGATGTGCGCGCCGTCGACGTCGGCATCGGTCATGATGATGATCTTGTGGTAGCGCAGCCGGCTCTTGCGGGCCTCGCCTTCGCCTTCCCAGATGGAGAAGTCCTCGCCGATTGAGGTGCCGATGGCTTGGACGAGGTTGAGGATCTCCTTGTTCTGTAGCACCTTGTCGAGGCGGGCCTTCTCGGTGTTGAGGACCTTGCCGCGCAAGGGGAGAATGGCCTGGTTGGTGCGGTCGCGGCCTTGCTTGGCGGAGCCGCCGGCCGAGTCGCCCTCCACAATGTAGAGTTCGCAGACGGTCGGGTCGCGGCTCTGGCAGTCAGCGAGCTTACCCGGCAGGCCGCCGCCCTCGAGCACGCCCTTGCGGCGCGTCAAGTCGCGGGCCTTGCGCGCGGCCTCGCGGGCCTTGAGTGCAAGGACGGCCTTGTCGACGACGATGCGGGCGACGGCGGGCGTCTCCTCGAAGAACTCGTTGAGTTTCTGGTTGAGGATGGTCTCGACGATGCCGCGGACTTCCGAGTTGCCCAGTTTGCCCTTCGTCTGGCCCTCGAACTGCGGCTGCGGGATCTTGATGGAGACGATGGCGGTGAGGCCCTCGCGGCAGTCCTCGCCCGACAGGCCCGATTCGAGGCCCTTCAGGAGGTCGTTCTTCTTGCCGTAGTCGTTGAGGACGCGCGTCAAGGAGGCGCGGAAGCCGATGAGGTGCGTGCCGCCCTCGACGGTGTTGATGTTGTTGGCGAAGGTGAAGATGGTCTCGTTGTAGGCGTCGGTCCACTGCAGCGCCAGCTCGACCACGACCTTGCCCTGCGTCCCCGTCACGAAGATGGGGTCGGCATGGAGCGGCGCGCGGTTCTGGTTGACCCACTTGACGAACTCCTTGACGCCGCCCGTGTAGTGGTAGACATCCTGGCGGATTTCGGTCGGCTTGCCGTCCGTGCCGACGGTTACGCGTTCGTCGCGGAAGGTGATGTGCACGCCGGCGTTGAGGAACGCCAACTCGCGCAGTCGGTTGGAGAGCGTGTCGAAGTCGAACGTCGTCGTCTCGAAGATTGTCGCGTCCGGGTAGAACGTGATGGAGGTGCCGCGCGTCTCGCGCGTGCTGGGCCCGACTTCCTCCATGGGGCTCTCGACGCCGCGGTGGAAGACCTGGCGGACGTGGCGCCCGTCGCGCCGCACGTCGGCGATGAGCGTCTCGGACAGGCCGTTGACGCAGGAGACGCCGACGCCGTGCAGGCCGCCGGAGACTTTGTACGAGGACTCGTCGAACTTGCCGCCGGCATGCAGCACCGTCAAGGCCACCGTCAGGGCGGGCTTGCCGTACTTGGGGTGGAGGTCGATGGGGATGCCGCGGCCGTTGTCGTCGACGCGCAGTCCGCCGTCGGCCTGGATTGCAACCGTGATGCGGTCGCAGTGGCCGGCAAGGGCCTCGTCGATCGAGTTGTCAACAACCTCGTAGACGAGATGGTGCAGGCCGCGGGCGTCCGTCGAACCGATGTACATGGCCGGGCGCTTGCGCACGGCCTCGAGACCTTCCAGGACCTGGATGGACGACGCCGAGTAGTCTGAGGTGACGGCAGACGGGCTGGCCGGCTGAGGGGTTTGGGCCATGAAAATCGGGTCTCCAACGGGGGCTTTCGGCTCGCTCCAGGCATCCCTGGGGGGTCGCGCACGTGCGCGTACGCGCGCGAGGGCATAAACCCCCCGTTGTGGAGCCTAGAAACGGGCCGCCAAGGCCAAATGCCGCAGGGGGGAGGGTAAGGACGGCCCCGGCGGGATCAGCGTGCCGGCCGGCTCCTTCCAAACCGCGGATTTCGCAACCCCCTGCGGAAACCGATTCCGAGTTGTCAGCGGGTTCGCAGTTCAGTTGGTCGTCGGTGTGGGAGCCGCGGCTTCGGGCCCGGGCTCGCCGCCTTCGCCCACAGGCTCGGCCGGCGCTTCGCTTTCAGGGACGTTGGCGCCGCCCTGGTCCAAGACAGGCTCCGCCGACTTCTTGGCGGGCGGGGGCAGGCCGACGAGTTTGGCCATGAGGGCGCGAATCTCTTCGCGGTCTTCGGCGTCCAAGCCAAAGTATTCCGGGAACAGGGGGGTCGTGAGGAGGATCTTCGTGACGCCTTCCTCGCGGGCCTTGACAAGGCCGCGCTCGACCAACTCGGGCACGTGGTCGTAGACCTTGGTGCCGATCATGTCGACGAGCTCCGACTGCTTCATCGGCTGGTGGTAGGCGATGAGGGCCAGCGTCTTGAGCAGCTTGGCAGGAATCTCCGGTGGGGCAAACTTCGTGGCGGGCTCCGAGGCCTGCGGGCGGACCTGCATGGCCCACTTGGCGCCGGCCTTGCCGATTTCGAGGACGGTGTCGCGGCCGTCGTATTCTTTCGCCAGGTCCTTGCAGGCCTGCTTGACGGCCTCGGGACTCAAGTTGGTCTGGACAGCGATCTCCTCGATGCTGATGGGCTTCCCGGCTGAGAAGAGGGCGGCCTCGACGATGTGGGTTGTCTTCATGGTTAGGCCTCCGTCGCGTCGACGACGTCCTTGGTGACCACGGCCGCCTCGGGCAGCTTCGGCGTGAGCCAGATTTCTCCGTACGGGAAGTCCTCCTGCGTGACGGAGACGCGGCCCATCTTGGCGAGGAAGAGCACGGCGTTGAAGGTCTGCACGACGTCCATGGGGTTCGGTTCGTACAGGCTGCTGAACGGAACGGGAGTGCCCGGGAAGTCGAGCACGCGGGTCCAGGTCTCAGCGATCTCGGCCTCGAGGTCGTCCTTGTGCATCATGCCGCCGACGCGGCCGCGCATCCGGCGGCGCAGGCTGAGGCGTGCGGCGAGCTTCTGCTCGTTGAGGACGAGGCGCTGCTGGGCCTCCTCGTGGACTTCCTCGAAGGCGCCGATGAGCTCCATCAGGGTGACGCGGCGGTCGCCCTTGTGGCGGATCTTCTCGTCGATGGGGGCGCGCGGCAGGCTCAGCAGGCGCTCGTTGTAGGACACTTGGTCCTCGCTGAAGCCCCAGTCGGGCAAATCCTCCCAGGCCGGGACCTGCTCCACGGAATGGGCGGTGACGGCGCGTTCGGCGACCTCGTCGCTTTGCAGCTTGAGGACCGTCCAGGCCATGAGGATGATGCGGCCGGCCGTGACGATGTCGACGCCGCGTTCGCGGGCCTCCTTGAGGTACATCTC
>JBAZXE010000122.1:0-4698 GCA_041659985.1 Thermoplasmatota archaeon
TTCGAGGACGCCGACGTGGCGGCGCTGATGAACGAGGCGTTCGTGAACGTCAAGGTTGACCGCGAGGAGCGCCCCGACGTGGACGACGCGTACATGGCGGTCTGCCAGGCGATGACCGGGTCCGGCGGGTGGCCCCTGACCGTGTTCCTGTCGCCCGACAAGAAACCGTTCCTGGCCGGGACGTACTTCCCCAAGACAACCCGCTTCGGCCGCATGGGAATGGTCGACCTTGTGCCGAAGATTGCCGAGGCATGGCGTTCGCAACGCAAGGACCTCCTGCAGCAGGCCGAGCACATCCTGGACCACGTTGGAAGCAGTTCAGCGGCCCCGGGGACGCTCTCGGCGGACGCGCTTGACCAGGCCGAAGCGAATCTCGCGAAGCGCTTTGACTCGCGCCATGGCGGCTTCGGCGGAGCACCCAAGTTCCCGTCGCCGCACACCTTGCTGTTCCTGCTGCGTCGCCAGGCTCGCACAAAGGACCCTGCGACGCTGGACATGATTGTGCGGACGCTCGACGGCATGGCAGCGGGAGGCATCCGCGACCACCTGGGCGGCGGCTTCCATCGCTACTCGACCGACGCACACTGGCTGCTGCCGCATTTCGAGAAGATGCTGTACGACCAGGCGATGCTGGCCATGGCGTACACGGAAGCCTATCAAGCCACGGGCGAGCCGCGCTTCGCGGTCGTCGTGCGCGAAATCCTGGACTACGTCCTGCGCGACCTGAAGGACCCTGCCGGCGGCTTGCGCTGCGCCGAGGACGCGGACTCCGAGGGCGTCGAGGGCAAGTTCTACGTTTGGAGCCGCGCCGAGATTGAAGCGGTCCTGGGCAAGGACGCCGACTTGTTCGGTCTCGCCTATGGCGTCTCGAGGGAAGGGAACTTCAACGACGAGGCCACGCACCAACGCACGGGCGCCAACGTTCTGCATCTGCCCCGATCCCTCGCCGAGGTCGCCAAGGCCCGAGGATTGACCCAACCCGAGCTCGAATCCCAGCTTGCCAAGTCCCGCGCCAGGCTCCTTGCTCATCGCAATCGACGCGTCCGACCGCAACTCGACGACAAAGTCATCACGGATTGGAATGGTCTCGCCATCGCTGCCCTCGCCAAGGCAGGTTGCGCACTCGGTGAACCGCGCTACACCCAGGCCGCGACGGAGGCGGCCTTGTTCCTCAAGCGCGAGATGGTCCGCGCCACCACTGCAAAGGCAAGCGAAACGAGTCGCCTGCGCCACCGGTTCCGTGCCGGCGTGAAGGATGACGTCGGGTTCCTCGATGATTCCGCGTTCTTGCTGTGGGGCCTGCTCGAACTCTACGACGCGACCTTGGAAGCCTCATGGCTGTCGTGGGCCGTCGACGTGGCCGCGGACCTCAAGCGATTCCAGGACGCGACGGGGGGTGGCTGGTTCCTCTCGCCCGACGACGGCGAAGACCTTGGTGTGCGGCGCAAAGAGGCCTACGACGGGGCCCTGCCATCGGGAAACGCGGTCGCCGCGTGGTCTCTTGTGCGGCTCTCCTTGTTGACGGGTGATGCGCGCTGGGAGGAGCTAGCCTCGGCGGCGGTCAACGCCTTCGCCGGCCTCGCGGGGCAACACCCCCAGGCATTCACGGGACTACTGTTGGCGCACGACCTAGCAGCGGGGCCCAGCCGTGAGTTGCTCATCGCCGGAGCAGGGAAACCCGCCCTTGACCTCATCGCGGAGGCGCGACGCCGCTACGATCCGCACCGCGTGCTCCTGCACCAGTCGGCGGACTTAGCCAAGGTGGCGGCGTGGACCAAGGACCAATCCGTGGACCGTGGCAAGGCGGCAGCGTTCCTCTGCGAAGGGCACGCCTGCAAGCGGCCGGCGGGGACGGCAACGGAACTGGCTAAGCTCCTTGCCGACTAACCCGACGACGGCCCAACAAGGAAACCACTGAACCCACGGAACCGCCCCACGGAGTCCAGTTCAGTGCGTTCCGTGGGCTCCTTGTTGCGTTAGGGTCGCCGTGCTCAGCGCGCCTTCAGCATCGCCTTCGCCTTGGCATCCTGTGCGGCCTGCTTGCCGTACAGGATTTTCGCGAGACGCTTGACGCGCTTCTCGATGTCGTCGCGCACCAGGCGGTAACCTTCCAATGGGAGTCCCGCGGGGTTGAGGACTTCCCACTCCTCGATACGGGCACCCTCGCGCCAGGCGGGGGGGAACATGCCGCCCAAGAGGACGACGCGGTCGAAGGAATGCAAACGGCTGGGGTCGATGAGCTTGGGGCGGCAGCCGCGCAAGTCGATGGCCTTCTCGTCCATGGCCTCGAGGGCCTCGCGCTGGATGTCGCCGGCAGGAAACGTGCCGCCGGATTCGGCGTGCAAGCCTTCCTGCAGCGCGAACGCTTCCGCGAACTGGCTGGCGGAGACGTTGCCGGTGTCGACGAAGAAGACGCGGGGCTGGCGGTGGCGCGTGCGGTTGACGGCGCCGGCGGGGATGACGCCACCCGTGTGCTCCTCCCCGTTGAAGGTGCGCTTGACCGATTCCCACAGCGAGTCGAACTTGGCGAAGCGTTTCTTGTGGACTTTCGTCACGACCGGGACGTCGGACTCTACGTTCGGGGCCATGACCATCCGGTCTTCCGCTTCGCCGATGCTGGGCTCGTTGGAGGCCATCGCGGCCGGCTCCACCGGAACGGGCGTCGGGGTCGGTTCCGAGGGCTGGTTGGCGTCCTTCTCGTCCACGGGGGCGGACCCCGCGGCGGCTTCAAGGAGGCTTCGGAGACCAGGACCGCGCCCACGATTTGTCCCCTGGTCCAGAAGCGGCTTCGACGGTGGCCCCGCAATGCCTTTCATCCAGGGGACGGCGTCGAGGCACCATGACCCAGGGATGGACGGTCGTTGCTCTCGTGTTGCTGCTTGCTGGATGCTCGGCGCCCAACGATGGCGGGGAACCTGCGGGGCAGGCCGTGACCCTGGTGACGGACCCGAGTCAAGGCCGCATGGACCCCTCCGCTGGCGCTCACCTCCATGACTATTGGGGCTCGAACGAGCGCAAGACCGTCCTGGACACCATCATCCCCATTGGGACGCTCTCGTCCGGCCCGGCCCAAGCGTACTCGGCGGCCGTTGCCCTGCCGGAACCCGGGGACGTCGTGCCCCAGGGCGCGGCGACCGTCGAGGTCACGCTTACGTGGACGCCGTCCGCCCAACTTGGGGCCACCAACGAAGTCGGCGGAACCCGCCTGGCAATCCGCACCGCCGCCGACCGCGACGCCCAGGACCTTGGACCCATCGCCAGCGGCCAGATGGTGGTCTTCAACTCCACCAACGAGCGCAACGACCTGCCGCACCAGGTTCTCTCGGCCTGGGAGTTCCATTGGGTCCTCGAGCCGGTGGCTGCCGGGGGTTTCGGCCTGGCGTCGTTCCAAGGCGAGCTCGCCGTGCATGTCGAGGCCGTCCGCGGTCTCGAGATTCCGCTTTACCCTGGCCACCCGGACCAGTGGCTTGGCCGCACTGAATTCGATTTGTTCCAGGCGGAAGGCATGACCGTCATGGATGGCGACACGCGCACTGGCGATGTGCGCTGCTACGGAAGCTGCCCTCCTCGCCTTGTCCCCGGAGATGGTGTTGTGGTACCCATCAACGCCCACCACGTCCGAGTCACCCTCGACCGGGACACGCCCATGCCGACCCGTTTGGGCCTCGCCTACCACGACGCCGTCACGCGCGACTGGGTGGTCGCTCAGGCCGTCGAGGAGACCGCAACGAGCCGCATCTACGTCATCGACGTCCTCGACGGCGGCGATGGTGCCTACACGCGCCAGAGCAACTGGGAATTCGCCCTCATCGCCGAGGAACCCGTGGAGAACGGCTACGTTGCCGACTCCTATCGAATCGCGGCCACGGTGCACCGACTGCCCTAGTCGACGTACGTTTTCGGGCCTGACCCGCCGCCCTTCTCCGCCATCCATGACCCGTGGTAGTCCGGATCGTCGTGGTCGAGCGCCGCCCGCGTCAGCTTGAGCGGTTTGAACGTATCGACCATGACCGCCAACTCATCGGTGCGTTCGGCGCCGAAGCTGGCCTCGTACCGTCCGGGTTGCGGCGCGTGCGGGATGCCGGCGGGGTGCAGGCTCACGCTGGCCGGACCAACACCCTTTCGACTCGCGAAGTTGCCCTCGACGTACCACAGCAGTTCATCGCAGTCGACCGACGAATGCGGGTAGGGGCAGGGGATGGACTGCGGATGGTAGTCCAGTTTGCGCGGCACGAAGGAGCAGACGACGAACGCGCCACGGCCGCCGAGGAACGTGGTGTGGATGGGCGGCGGCAGGTGCACGAGCCCGGTCTTCGGCTGGTAGTCCTTGACGTTGAACGCGATGGGGTACGCCACTCCGTCGTAGCCCACGACGTCGAACGGGTGGTGCGGCAGGAGCCGCTCCGTGTAGAGGTCTCCGCGCTTGTTGAGCACCACATACGTGGCCGGTTGTCCGGGCGGGCCCTCAACGGCGTCGTCCACGCTGGGCTCCGACAGGCGACCGGGGCGGCGGAAGTCGCGGTGCGAGTACGGGGCGTCCATGGTGAGCTGCCCGGAATCGTTGCGGAAGTTCGACGGGATGTCAAGGCCGGCGCGGCACTCCATCCACAGGACGTGGTTGGCTCCCTTGTTGAAACGGATGCGGTGCACGAGGCCGCGCGGGATCCACACGTAGTCGTGCTTGGGACCCTCCAGTCC
>JBAZXE010000123.1:0-4640 GCA_041659985.1 Thermoplasmatota archaeon
CCGCCCTCCCATCTACCACCACACCCAGGTCGCCTACCTGTCCGACTCGTTCGTCGCGCAGAGCCACCGCGGCCAGGGCATCCTGAGGCAGTTCATCGGCGAGATGGGCAAGTGGTGCCAATCCGAGGGCATCACCGCCGTCGATGTGCAGGTCTTCGAAGGCAACAAGGATGCGCAGGATGTCTACCTCCACCTCGGCTTCGCGCCCTACCGGGTCGTGCTGCGCCACGAGATTGTCCCTGCCCCCCTCGACGCCTAACCCAAAATCACGGCACAAGCCGGAACAACAAGGAGGAGACACATTTGGCCAACAAGGTTCCGCTCATCCACAACCCGGTGTCGGGCAGCGCGCGCGGCGGCGTCCAGCTGCGCAAGGCCGAAGCGCTCCTCGCGCTCAAGGGCATCGAGGTCGAAGCCGTCGCCACCGAACGGGCCGGCCACGCCACGGAGTTGGCCCGCGACCTCGCCCGAAAGGGGCACAAGAGAATCCTGGTCTTGGGCGGCGACGGGACGTTGTCGGAGGCTGCCAACGGTGTCCTCTCCCTCCCCAAGGCGGAGCGGCCGACGCTGGGCTTCCTGCCCGGCGGCACCGGTAACGATTTCCTGCGCGACTTCGGCATCACCGATTTGGAGTCCGCCGCAGCCGCCATCGGCGCCGGCAAGGCGGTCGCCGTCGACGCCGTCGAGGTCCGCTGGGCGGGCGGCTCGCACTTCAGCATCAACATCCTCGGCTCGGGCCTGGCCGCCAAGGCGGGCGCCCGGTTTGGCAAGAGTTTCCGCTGGATGGGCAAGAAGGGCTACGACGTCGCCTCCGCCATCGAGATCGCCACCATGAAGGCCTGCCCGACACGCCTGGTGCTCGACGGTCGCGAGATCCGCGGCGACTTCCCGCTCGTCATGGCGTGCAACTCCGTCAACACCGGAGGCGCGATGCCGATGGCGCCGAACGCCAAACCGACCGACGGCCTGCTCGACGTCCTCTACGTCCACGACATCGGCAAGATGGAGATTCTCGGCCTCCTGGCCACGAAGCTACGCAAGGGCGAGCACATCAAGTCCAGCAAGGTCACGGTCGAGCGCGCGGCCAAGGTCCGCATTGAGCCAGAGGCCCCATCGCCCCTCCTGCTCGACGGCGAGATCATCGGCACGACGCCCGTCGACCTCACGGTGCTCCCCGGCGCCCTGCGCCTCCTGGCGTAGCCCGCCTGCGTCCCGGCAAAGCTTCAGAAGCCCTTGCCGTCCCAACTCCGTCCGGCATGCGGGTCGCCATCTTCACCGACTCGTGGTTCCCGCGCGTCGACGGCATCACCACGAGCGTCCAGGGCACCATGCGCCTCATGGAGGCGCGCGGCCACACGTTCCACATCTTCTGCTCGGGGCCGGAGGCCACCCGCGACGCCCACGTCACACGCTACAAGGGGTTCGCGTACTGGGGCTACCCCGACTTCCACGTCAGCTACAAGAAGGGCAGCCACGACACGGAGAAAATCCTCCGCGAGGAGGGCTTCGACCTGGTGCACATCCAGACGCCGTTCTTCGTCGGGTTCTGGGGCCTGCAAGCCGCCCGCGCCGTCGGCCTGCCGGTGGTGACCAGCTACCACACGTACATGCCGGACCTCATCCCATACTTCACGCCGCCCGGGATGAGGGCTCTGGGGAAGCGGGCGGTCTGGCGCGCGACGGCGGCGTTCTTCCGGCGCTGCCACGTCGTCTTGGCGCCAAGCCCCAGTTGCGCGGCGGAATTGGTGCGCCATGTTCCGGGCCACAAGATCCGCAACCTGCAGGTGCACCCGAACGGCGTCGACACGGCGCGGTTCCACCTCGGTGCCCGCGATGAAGCCGTGCGCCGTCGCCTCACTCCAGACGGAAAGCCCGTCCTCCTCTACGTCGGCCGCCTGGCTCGCGAGAAGGATGTCGAGTTCCTCGTCGCCGCCTTCGCGCGGGCGTTGCAGACGCTGCCCGGGATGCACCTGGCCATCGGTGGCTCGGGGCCGGACCGCGAGCGCATCGAGGACGCCATCGTCGAGCACGGCCTGCAGGGCTCCGTCACGATGCTGGGGTTCATCCCGGACGCCGACTTGGCTTCCGTCTACGCCAGCGCCGACGCCTTCGCCAGCGCCAGCCGCTTCGAGACGCAGGGCATGACCGCCGTCGAGGCGCAGGCGTGCGGGCTGCCGGTGGCGGCCGTCCGAGCGAGGGGGCTGGCCGACTACGTGCGCCACCGCGAGACGGGGTTCCTCTTCGAGCCCGGCGACCTTGAAGGCGCGGCCCAAGCTATCGTTCGCGCCATCCAGGCCGGGCCCGGCATCCGCGCCGAAGCGCGACGCCACGCCGAGGACCTGAGCCTGGAACGCTCGACCGATCAACTCGAACAGGTCTACCGCGAACTCCTGCAAACCCTGCAACGCGAACGCCAGGATGCCCAGGATGTGACGGCACGCACATCGTCCACGTGAACCCGTTCTTCTTCCCGCGCCTCGGAGGGCTGGAGCGGCGCATCTACCACCTCGGCCGCATCCATGCCGCGAAGGGCCACCGCGTCACCGTCGTCACCGGCGCCGTCGAAGGACACCCCGACCGTGAGACCATGGACGGCATCGAGGTCATCCGCCTCCCGTCGAAGCGCCTGCCCATCCGTTGGGATCCGCCTGTGCAGCGCACCAAAGGCGTTGCCGCCGCCTTGCGCGAGCTCGATCCGGACGTCGTCGATTTCCACTACCGCTGGGCGCCCGAAGTCACCCGCGACGTCGTCTCCGCCTGCGCCGGCCGCATCCCGTGGGTCTTCACCGCGCACAACCAGTACGGCGAGGGCAAGGGAATCCTGCGCCCGCTGTCGCTGCTCAACGACCGCCGGTTCTACCCGAAGACGTCCAGCGCCCACCGCCTGGTCTGCGTCAGCCGGTTCCTGCAAGGGGAGCTGGAGCGGCGCGGCTTTGCCCCGGCCCGCCTGGCCACCGTCCCCAACGGCTCCGAGCGTCCGCGACCGGGAGGTCCCGAGTGGCAGGACGACGACGGCCGCGCGGCCCCCGCCTCACCCTACATCGTGGCCATCGGGCGCCTGACGCCGGAGAAAGGCGCCGACCTTTGTGTGCGTGCATTAGCGGACGCGGTGGCGCGCGACGCGGACCTCCGTCTCGTCTTCCTCGGGCGCGGCCCGCAGGAGGCCCGCATCCGTCGCCTTGCGGCCCGTCTCGGCGTCGCCGACCGCTTCACGCTTGCCGGCTGGGTGCCGGAAGCGACCAAGTGGCGCCTCCTCGAAGGCGCTCTCGCGTACCTGCACATGGCGCGCTTCGAGGCGTACGGCATTTCCATCGCCGAGGCGATCGTGGCCGGCGCGCCTCCCGTCGTGGCCGACGTCGGCGGCACGGCCGAGGTCGTGGGAGACGCCGGCGTCATGGTGCCAGCCGGGGATTTCAGTGCGGCCGGCGCCGCCCTGGCCCGGCTTGCCTCCGACGCAAGCGCCCGGGAGGCGTTGCGGCGACGGGCCGCCGCGCGGGCGCCGACGTTGGCGTGGGCTGCGGTGGCGGCCCAGATGGAACGGGTGTACGCCGAGGCTGCCGCGTCGACTCCATGACGCACGGTTTGCAACTGGCCCGGTTTGGGGGACCCGGGATGAACAGATTCATTGGAGCCTGCAAATCGGCTCAATTCAGAATTGAACCGAGGCAAAAATCCCAACTGTTCCGCTCAATCCGCGGTCCCCCACACCCAGCTGCGGTCGCCCCACACTCCAGGCGGTCAAGGGGTATCCTGAAAAGCAGAAGGAAAGTGCGACGACCGTGGCCCACTTCACGGTCCGCGAGGCCGAGGACCTCTACCAGGTCCCCGGCTGGGGCGATGGTTACTACCGCATCACCGGCAGCGGCACGCTCGCCGTCAAGCCGCTCGGGCCGGACGGCCCCGAAGTGGATGTGCATGACATCGTCGAGAACCTCGCTGGCCAGGACCTCGGCACGCCGCTGACGCTGCGCTTCCCGCAGGTGCTCATGCACCGCGTCGAGCGCCTCAACAAGGCCTTCCACAAGGCGCTGAAGGACAACGGCATCAAGGGCGTCAGCTACCGCGGCGTCTTCCCCATCAAGGTCAACCAGCGCCGCGAGGTCGTCCAGACCCTCATCAAGTCCGGCCGCAAGTGGGACTATGGGTTGGAGGTCGGCAGCAAGGCCGAGCTGGTCGCTGCCCTCACCATGGACCCGAACCGTGATTCGCTCCTCGTCGTCAACGGCTTCAAGGACCGCCAGTTTTTGCAGGCCGCCTGCCACGCGACCCACTTCAAGGACGAGGTCATCATCGTCCTCGACGAGGTCGGCGAGCTCGAACACCTGCTGGAGCTCATGGAGGGCCTCGACAACAAGCCCGTCCTCGGCGTCCGCCTCAAGCTGCGCAGCAAGGCCCCTGGCAAGTGGGCCCTCTCGGGCGGCGAGCGTTCCAAGTTCGGCCTCACCATCCCCGAGGTCCTCTACGCCGTCGACCGCCTCAGGGAGGCCGGCATGCTCGACCGCCTGCAACAGACGCACTTCCACATCGGTTCGCAGATCTCGGACATCCGCCGCATCACGCAGGGTGTGCGCGAGGCGGCGCGCATCCACGCCGAACTCACCAAGATGGGCGTACCGCTGAAGTACATCGACGTGGGCGGC
>JBAZXE010000124.1:0-4619 GCA_041659985.1 Thermoplasmatota archaeon
CCCGTCAACGGCGGCGCTCGATGGCCTCATCAGCCCCGAGCGCCCCGTCAACGGCGGCGACGTCCTCATCGGCAAGACCAGCCCGCCGCGCTTCCTCGAGGAGCCGACGGACTTCCTCACGCCGCAAAAGCGCCGCGAGACCTCGGTCACCGTGCGCCACGGCGAGATGGGCTTCGTCGACACCGTCATGCTCACGGAGTCCGTCAACGGCTCCCGCATGGTCAAGATCAAGGTCCGCGACCAGCGCATCCCCGAGCTCGGCGACAAGTTCGCCTCCAAGCACGGCCAGAAGGGCGTTCTCGGCCTCATCGTTCCCCAGGAGGGCATGCCCTTCGACGAAAACGGCGTCACCCCGGACATCGTCGTCAACCCGCACGCCATCCCGTCGCGCATGACGGTCGCGCACGTGTTGGAGATGATCGGCGGCCTCGTGGCCCCGATGGAAGGCCGCTTCATGGACGGCACCGCGTTCTCCGGCACGGACAACGAGGACGTCATGCGCCAGGCCCTCCTGGACAACGGCTTCAAGCACAACGGCCGCACCCGCTTGTACGACGGCCAGACCGGCCGCATGTACGAGGTCGACATCTTCGTCGGCTGCATCTACTACCAGAAGCTGCACCACATGGTCGCCGGCAAGATCCACGCCCGCAGCCGCGGCCCCGTGCAGATTCTGACCCGCCAGCCGACCGAGGGTCGCGCCCGTGACGGTGGCCTGCGCTTTGGTGAAATGGAACGCGACGCCCTCATCGGCCACGGCGCGGCCATGGTCATCAAGGACCGTCTCCTCGACGAGTCGGACCTGACGACCCAGTACGTCTGCGACCACTGTGGCCACGTCGCCATGCTGGACCGCCGCGGCTTCTACCGCTGCACGGTGTGCGGCGACGAGGCCGACATCCACCCGGTCGAGATGTCCTACGCTTACAAGCTGCTGATGGAGGAACTCAAGTCCCTCATCATCGCCCCCCGCATGCGCCTCCAGGCGTTGGTGTAACTATGCGCCAGATGCTCACGAACCAGCCCAAGAAGATCGGCCACATGGAGTTCGGTCTCCTCTCGCCCAAGGAAGTCCGCGGTCTGTCCGCTACGAAGGTCATCACGGCCGACACGTACGACGACGACGGATTCCCCATCGAGATGGGTCTCATGGACCCCCGCCTCGGCGTCATCGAGCCCGGCCTACGCTGCAAAACCTGCGGCCAGAAGGTCGGCGACTGCCCCGGCCACTTCGGCCACATCGACCTGGCCATGCCGGTCATCCACGTCGGCTTCGTCCGCGTGGTGCGCGACATCCTGCGCTCCAGCTGCCGCGGTTGCGGCAAACTGCTGTTCAGCGAGCGCATCCGCCAGGACTTCGACAAGTCGCTGAAGACCTTCATCCAGGAGGAGAAGGACACCCAGCTCTTGGCCAAGCGCGTCGCCAAGGAAGCCTCCAACGTGACCGTGTGCCCGCACTGCGGCCGCGAGCACGGCACCATCGACGTCGACAAACCGACGACCTTCCGCGAGAACGGCCACAAGATGACGCCGTCGGAAGTGCGCGAGTGGCTCGAGAAGGTCCCCAACGAGGACCTGCACCTGCTGGGCCTCAACCCCGCCGTGTGCCGCCCCGAGTGGATGGTCCTCACCGTGCTGCCCGTGCCGCCGGTGACCATGCGCCCGAGCATTACCCTCGAATCCGGTGAGCGCTCCGAGGACGACCTCACCCACAAACTGGTGGACGTCATCCGCATCAACCAGCGCCTGCAGGAGAACCGCGACGCCGGTGCCCCGCAGCTGATCGTGGAGGACCTGTGGGAGCTCCTGCAGTACCACATCACGACCTACTTCGACAACCAGACGGCGGGCATCCCGCCGGCTCGCCACCGCAGTGGTCGCCCGCTCAAGACCATCAGCCAGCGCCTGAAGGGCAAGGAAGGCCGCTTCCGGTCGAACCTGTCCGGTAAGCGCGTCAACTTCTCGGCCCGCACGGTCATCAGCCCGGACCCCAACCTCTCGATCAACGAGGTCGGCGTCCCGGCCGAGTGCGCCCAGGAACTGACGGTGCCCATCCGCACCACGCCGGCGAACTTCCAGTACTGCATGGACCTCATCCTGCGCGGCCCCGAGCCGAAGGCCGGACCCGAGGGCAAGTACATCCCGGGCGTCAACTACGTCATCCGCCCCGACGGCCGCCGCGTTAAGGTCACCGACAAGAACGCCGACGAGGTCGCCAAGCGCCTCGAGGTCGGCTCCATCGTCGAGCGCCAACTGGATGACGGCGACGTCGTCCTGTTCAACCGGCAGCCCACGCTGCACCGCATGTCGATGATGGCCCACACGGTCCGCGTCATGCCGGGCAAGACGTTCCGCTTCAACCTGCCGTGCTGCCCGCCCTACAACGCCGACTTCGACGGCGACGAGATGAACATGCACGTCATCCAGGGTGAAGAGGCTCGCGCTGAGGCTGAGATTCTGATGAAGGTGCAGGAGAACATCCGTTCCCCGCGCTTCGGCGGCCCCATCATCGGTGCCATCCACGACCACATCTCGGGCAACTTCCTGTTGACCTGGAACGGCGCCCAGACCATGAGCGCCGACCAGCGCGCCAAGAACCTGGGGCCCAAGCTCGAACTCGATGACGCCACGCAAGTGCTGGCCCGCATCGGCTTCAAGGGCCAGCTGCCGGAAATCCACGAGGAGAAGAACTCCAAGGGCGAGGTCCGCCGCTTTGTCTACGGCCGCGACGTCTTCTCGACGCTGCTGCCCCCCGGCATCAACTTGAGCTTCAAGTCGAACGCCTGCCCGGGCGGCATGCCGAAGAAGGAGGCCATGGAGGCCAAGAACGACTTCTGGGTCGTCATCGAGGACTCCAAGCTCGTGGCCGGCGGCATTGACAAGTCCGCCATCGCCTCGGAGAAGGGCAAGCTTCTCGACCACATCGCCCGCCGCTACGGCAACAACGAGGCGCGCAAGTTCCTCGACAAGGTCACGAAGGTCGGCAACGGCTTCCTGACCCTGCGCGGCTTCTCCACGTCCATCGAGGACGAGGACCTGCCGCCGGAAGCCGCCGCCGAGATTGCGGACAAGATCAAGCAGACCAAGGTCCGCGTTGCCGACCTCGTCAAGCAGTACACCAAGGGCGACCTCGCCGCCCTCCCCGGGCGCTCCGTCGAGGAGACGCTCGAGATGGAGATCATGCGCGAGACGGGTCAGACCCGTGACGCCGCCGGTGAGACCGCTTCCCGGTCGCTGGGCATGGACAACTCCGCCGTTCTCATGGCGCGCTGCGGCGCCCGTGGCTCGATGCTCAACCTGTCGCAGATGGCCGGCCTTGTGGGCCAACAGGCCGTCCGTGGCAAACGCATCCACCGCGGCTACCAGAAGCGCACCCTGCCCCACTTCAAGTGGGGCGACCTGGGCGCCGAGGCCAAGGGCTTCGTGGGCGCCTCGTACAAGAGCGGCCTCTCGCCGACCGAGTACTTCTTCCACTCGATGGGTGGACGTGAGGGCCTTGTCGACACGGCCGTCCGCACGAGCCGCTCCGGCTACATGCAGCGCCGCCTGATCAACGCCCTGGAAGATCTCAAGGTCGCCCAGGACGGCACCGTCCGCAACACGGCCGGCACCGTCATCCAGTTCGTCTACGGTGAAGACGGCGTCGACCCGACCCGCTCCACCGGAGGCGACCCGGTCGACTTCGAGCAGATCTTCGCGGAAGTCACTCGTGGCTCCAAGGCCAAGAAGGGAGGCAACTGAGATGGCCAACGCACAGACCATCAAGTCGTTCCAGAAGACCTACGCCTTCGACCTTGACACGGCCACCCGCCTGGCGGAAGCCTTCACGGTCACCAAGGCGAAGGCCGCGACAAAGAAGGAGTTCATGGACGCGGGCTTCACCGGCAACGAGGTCGAGCAGATCCTGCTCAAGCTCGGCAAGGCGAAGCGCGAGGCCATGGCCCGCCGCTCGACGCGCACCCGCGTCGAGGACGAGCGCGCCTACGAGGGCTATGTCGAGCGCACGGAGACCCGTGACGCCGACCTGCTCAAGAAGGACAAGCTCCTCATCAAGCACTGCGAGGACGAAGGGACCCCGCTGCCGCAGGCCATCATCCGCCGCCTGGTGGATGGCGGTCTCGACCGCAAGTTCACCGACGCCCAGCTCAAGCAGGCCTGTGACCTCGCCATCGGCGAATACAACAAGGCCCGCGTCGACCCGACGGAGGCCGCCGGCATCGTCGGCGCCCAGTCCATCGGCGAGCCGGGCACGCAGATGACCATGCGCACGTTCCACTTCGCCGGTGTGGCGGAAATCAACGTCACGCTTGGCCTGCCCCGCCTCATCGAGATCGTCGACGCCCGGCGCACGCCGAGCACGCCGACGATGACGATCTACCTGAAGGAGAGCGTCAAGGGCGACCGCAAGGCCGCCAGCCGCATCGCCAACCAGATTGAGACCACGACGCTGAAGGACATCGCCGCCGTCGAATCGGACCTCGGCACCCTCGGCATCAAGGTCATCCCCGACGCCGCCAAGATGGCCGAGAAGGACATCACGATGGAGGACGTCGCCAACGCGGTCGGTTCGGTCCGCCGCATCACGACGAAGATCATCGAGGGCGACAAGAAGAAGGGCT
>JBAZXE010000125.1:0-3638 GCA_041659985.1 Thermoplasmatota archaeon
GTGTGCTCTTCCGATCTCAGGGGCGGGCACCGGAGCGCTCTTGGACTGCACCGGCGCCGGGGCGGGTGCCTGGGGGGTCGGTTCGGGCGCGTCCTTCGGGCGCTTGGAACGCGCCAGCTGGCGACGCGCCTGCTTCTCTTCCTGCTGGTGGCTCGCCTCAAGCTGGCGGGCCGCGGCTTCGGTTTCCTGCGAGGTCGGCTTCTTGGCGCCTGACTTTGCCGACGGCACAGGCGAGGGCGCGGCGGGAGCTGCCGCCGGGGCAGGGACCGCGGCAGGCGTTGCCGGGGGAGGCGATGCGGCCGGCTTCGGTTGGCCGATGACGGGCGCTGGGGCCGGTTTCGCGGCGGCGGCAGGCGACGGTTTGGCGGCGGGCGCAGGGGTCGGCACCGACGGCTTGGATGGCGGTGCCCCTTGGGGACTGGGCGCCTGCTGCGGCAAGGGAGGGGCGCCCGGCGGCGTGGGGGCTTGGTGGGGCAGGGGAGGAGCTCCGGGTGGCGTGGCCGCCTCATGCGGCAGTGGCTGCGCTGGCGCACTGCTTGGGCTGCGGATGCGGCGCGCCAGGAGATCGGCGCGGGAGGGCTTCTTCGGCTCGGCGGGGTCGCTCATTCAGGATGCCTCAAGGAATAGTTGGTCGGTGCCGCACGCGTTGGCCGAAAAGGGGCCGCTGGGCGGGACGCTGTAGAATCGAACGTAGAGTGCTCCCCCCGGAGCCTCCGTGTTGCAGACCCCAACGTCAGTGGCTGCCCCCGCGGAGAAGATGGGGGCAATGGCGGGGTCGATGCCTAACGAAGGGACCGTAACGCAGACTTGATCCGGATGGGCACCGCGCGTGCAGTCGGCGGGGACGTCGACGGTTGTGGCGCGTTCCAGTCTGACGGTGTAGTCGCGCCCTTCGAGCTGCTGCGGCAGGTCGACGAGGTAAGCGACGGAAATCCCTGTTCCCTGCTGTTCGGCGAGGACGGCAGTCTGGACGACGACGCCGGCGACGCGGGCGGCAGCCGATTCGGCCCGCAGCTCGACCGCCCGCCCCACGGCGGCTTCTTGCCCAACGGAAAAGGCGGACATGGCCAACACCAGCACCATGGACAGGATGCCGAAGGTCAAGAGGTATCCGATGACCTCGCTGACGCCCTCGCTGTCGCCGCGCAGGACCCGCTTCGGGTCGGGGGCCATCGAGGGCCTAGATGGCAAGCGAGGCATAGATGCGGGCATGCAGGAACCGGAAAGTGAAGGGCGTTGTGCCGGTGCGTTCGAACGTGACGGAACGGACTCCGTCGGCGTCACCGGCGCAGTCGGCCACGGGAGTCGAGACATAAGCCGCGGCGGTGAGGTCGTTGTTGCGACTGATGAGCGAGTTGCACCAACCCTCGGCCAGGTCGCCGGAGATATCGAGGCGCAGCCGGGAGACCGTCGAGGATTCGACGCGGTCATAGTTGCCCAGAAGCGACAGGTAGACCTGCCGGCTGCCGGCACCGTCGACGCTGTTGTAGCTGCTGGCGGTCAGGCTGCGGAGCCAGAGGCCATAGTAGCCGGACCCGAAGACGGTGTCGCCGATGCTGGGCTCGGTTTGCAGGAACACAGTGCCGTCACTGTCGGAGAAGATGGCGCCACTGTCGAAGCTGACTGCGTGGTGCCCCGCCGAGGAGTCCGTGTCCCACGTGACGCGGTCGCCGGAAAGGAGCCAGGCTTCGGCGCAGATGTCATCCGATCCGCAGTCCGAGCTATGGGTGAGCCGGAAGACCCAGTCGCCTGCTGTGAAATCGGCGCCGGCCACCGTGTAAGACCCAGTGACGGTCTGTTCGACGAGGGTTGCACCGGAGACCTGGTAAATCTTGACGGCCACCCCTGTGCTGCGACAGTTCGTCGTGGAGGCCGAAACCGTGGTAGGCGTCGCCGTGTCGGCCCAGCCCGTCACATGGAAATCACAATTGGTGAAGCCAGCGTCCCGATTCGAGGTGACCATGATGCGGCTTCCCTCCTGCAGAGCGACTTCGCCGCGGGGGATGACGATGGTGGGGAAGCGTGAGTGATCGGGCACGGAGAGCACGCTGCTGGCGTCGCGCAGGTCCTGGAACTCGCCCACGACGGCGATTTGGGCGTTCTGGACCTGGATGCGCTCAATCATCGGGGCGCCCCAATAGAGAACCCCCGCGATGCCCAGGATGGTGATGGCGAGGATGAGGATGGCGCCGATGACCGGCGTCACAGCGGACTCGCCGCCGGCTGCGCGGGAGCGCGTGCTGCGGGTCGGCCTGCCTTGGCCCATCAACGTCACCGTCGTCTCCTGGAGAGGGAAAACGCTTTTGCTCTGGTCTTAAGAGGAAGGCCTCCCGCGTCGCCAGGGGGCGCCCAGGAAGGCAGGGCCCAGGACACTTCGCCGTCCCTCCGGACTAGAAGACCCGGCGCGTGCTTTCCATGAACAGCCCACGCTCGGTCTCTTTGAACAGGAGGAAGCGCGCCGAGTCGGGCACGCCGCGCATCTTGGTGACCTTGAGGTAAGGGTAGAGGCCGAACCCTTGCCGGTCGAAGCCGAGTTCCAGGACGCCGTCCGCCCACAATTTGAGCAGGGCAATCTCGCGCGGGGTCTGAAGTTCGGGGATGGCCGTAATCAGCAGGTTGCCGCCGCCCTCGCGGACCTTCTCGCGCAGCTCCACCAAACGCTCGTAGGCCTTCTCCCAGCCGACGTGGAGAGCGAATTCACTGAAGGAATCGAGGACGTAGCGGTGCCCGCTGGTTGGGTTGGGAAGCGCCCACTGCTTGGCGCCCGCCAAAGAGGTGACGACCGCCTTGCCGGAATCGCCGCCGATGGCCTGGATGCCGGCCTTAATCTGCTTCTCGGTGCCGGAGGTCGTGACGACCTGGCTCTTGATGCCGGACTTCGGGCTGGAGGCCGCGAAGTGGTAGGTGAACAACTCCAAGGCGTTCATGGGCTCGCCCAACAGCAGGTGGACGGACCCGGGGGGAACGCCGCCACCCAGTTGGGCGTCCAAGCCCGCCAAGCCTGTGCTCAGGGCATCTCCCAAGGTAAGGCCACGGACCGGTTGCCCATTGAAACAGTTTCTGAGCGGAGTTCATCCATTGGGCATGAAGGACCTCATGGTCGGACCAGGGCTTGGGCCAGGAGGGCCGGGAGATTTCCCCACCACCAGGACAGAGCCAAGCCGGCGGCCAGCGGGACCAGGAACGGGACCTTCGCCGTCACCCAAACGCGCGCTAACCCGGCGCGCTCCAAACCGTCGTACTCGGCGTCCAACGACTCAAGACCAGCGCGTTGCCAGAACCGCCACCCAATGGTGCCATCGGGTCGGATGCGCTGCATCGGCCACACATGGGCGGCGCGCGCCTTGGCGATGGGCACCGGACGGCCCAGCAGCATGGCGGGGAACGCAACATGGCCGCGCGCCAGGTTCGCGAGGAACGCGACGACGGGCAGAGCCACCATGAGCAGGCTGCCGTTGGCCACGGCGTCAAGGGCGGGCTGGAGGGAGGCGGAACTGGGCGAGGGCCACGGCGCAAGGAACGCCAGCACCATGAGGGCCTTGGCGTCCGCTCCGCCAAACAGCCGGAAGCGCCAGAACAGGTACATCAGGCCGGCCACGACCGACGCCGCCCCGTAGCGGACCGCCAGCATCGTCCAG
>JBAZXE010000125.1:3648-4505 GCA_041659985.1 Thermoplasmatota archaeon
GGTCACCGCTGGCGAGGACGACGGCCATGGCGACGAACGGAAGCCACCACGAGTTGGGGACGCGGCGGGCGCGCAAGTCCGCAGGGACCGCCCCGGCGAGCATGGCGAAGCCCAACAGGAAGCGGATGGCCACGGCCGCGTCGTCCACGAGGCCGGCTAGAAAGGGGGGAGAGAAAAGGGGAAGGGAAACGAACGGCGGCCGGTTCGGCGCGCTCAGTCGGCGTAGTAGCTGGCCGGGTAGGGTTCCGGCTTCCCCATGCGGGCCTTGCGGCCCGCATAGTCCGCTCGCGCTGCGGCGCTCGCTAAAGCCCGACCCCCTACGCGGCTGCGCGGAGGCCTCGCTCGGCTCGGCCTAATCCGCGTAGTAGCTGGCGGGGTAAGGTTCGGGCTTCAGGCCCTTGCGCTCACGGATCTGGCGCACGACCTTCTGCTGCAACTCGGGGGCCAGCACTTCGAAGCCGGTGTTCTCCGTGGACCACAGGCAGCGTCCGCCCGTGGCCGAGCGGATGGCGCCGGCGAAGCCCAGCATCTCGGCGACCGGCACCTTGGCGGTGATGGTCGTCGAGTCGCCCTGCTGCTCCATGTCCTGGATCAGGCCGCGGCGGCGCTGGAACTCGCCCGTGGCGCCGCCCATGACGTCATCGGGGACCGTGACGACGGCCTTCTGCATCGGCTCGATGAGCACGGTGCCGGCGGTCGTCATGGCGCCATACATGGCGTTGCGGACGGCGGGGATGGTCTGCGCCGGGCCGCGGTGGACGGCGTCCTCGTGCAGCTTGGCGTCCGTGATGAGGAACATGACGCCCTGGATCGGCTCGCCGGCCAGCGGGCCGGTGTTCACCGACTCGTTGAAGGAG
>JBAZXE010000126.1:0-4251 GCA_041659985.1 Thermoplasmatota archaeon
CGGGCATGACGCGGCTTGACCACGTGGCGCCGTTGTCGGACGTGGAGGCGAAGCCCACGTAGCTGCCGCCGTCGAGCGGCGTCGTGCCTTCGAGGCCGGCGCAGCCGCCATGCGGGACCGCCGCGAAGCCCGTGGCCTCGCTGACGGAGATGTGACCATGCAGGCCGCCGCACGGGCCAGTGACCTCCGTGAAGGGAAGCCAGGCGCGGCCGCCATCAAGGCTCGTCGCGCAGGAGGTGAGCTGGAGCTGGGCGCAGTAGTAGGTCGCGCGCGGATAGACCGCGGCGCGGGCCACGGAATCCGGCGAGGTCGAAGACCAAGGACCGGAACCGATTGACTGGTGGTCGAATTGCGGGCCGGAGCACATATTGGCCGCCGGAACCCACGTCGCGCCGTCATCGTCGGAGATTCCCATCAGGCTGCAGGGCCCAGCCAAGCCGCCGGCGAAGATACGGCCGGTTTGGTAGTCGGCGTGGATCATGGGGTCGACGTTGATGGGCGTGAAGGTCGGCGAGACATCGGTCCACTCCACGGCGGCGACTCCGTCCACGAGGTCGGCGTCGTCGAAGGCTGCGCGGTGCGTCTTGGCGAAGGCCTGGAAGAACACATGGTCGGTGTTCCATGGGATGCCGATGGTGGGTTCGCCGGCGCCGTGCGCGCTGGGCAGGTCTTCGGGAATGTAGTACGGATGGAAGCGCGGCAATCCTTGCGCCCCGAACGCCGAACTAAGAGTGACCGTGGTCGACGAGGTGGACGCGCCGAATGTGGGGGCGATCAAGGCGATGGCCAAGCAAACCAGCGCCGCAAAGGGCAGGAGCCTCATGCCTGGATGAGCAGCACCGGGGCCCTTTGGTCCTTGCGTCACCGCACTCGAAGGAGGGCCACCGTTCGGCTTATCAAGAGGGCCCATGTCGGCGGCCTCCAGACCCCTGGGAGATTAGCCGAGACAGGTCTAAGGCAGCGGACTCTTAATCCGCCATTCACCGGTTCGAATCCGGTATCTCCCGCTCGTCGCTACGCTCCTCGCGCTCGATGCGCCGTGAGCGCTGCTGCGCTCCCGGCTATCTCCCGCCAGGGGCCGCCGCCCCTGGACCCCTTGGTGTCGTGACGCCAAGGTCAACCCAACCCTCTCGAAATCGCACCCCGAAGCGTCGCATTCGACCGAGTAGGTTTTTCAATGCCCGCCCCAACGAGGAGGCGTGGCGAGGAAGGTGCCGTTCACCCGCGCCGAACGCGGCCTCATCGGCGGCGCGGCGTTCCTTGTCTTCTCGCGCGTCTTCGCCTTCTCGCTCGTCCTGCCCGGCTTCCGCGAATTCGGCGCGACCCTGACGGACTCCAACCTCCTCATCGGCATCGCCCTCGGCGCCTACGGGCTCACCATGGCCGTTGCCCAGTTAGCCAACGGCTGGCTGTCGGACCACGTCGGCCGGCGACCGGTGCTGGTCATCGGGAGTCTCCTGTTCATCGCGGGCTCGGCGTGGTCGGCCGTCGCCGACTCCATTGAGACGCTCATCGCCGCTCGACTTCTGCAGGGCCTCGGCGGCGTGTCGTCGGTCGCCATGGCCGCCGTCGGGGAGACCGTCCCCGCCGAGCGCCGCACGTTGGCGATGGCCCTCATCGGCATCCCAGCCGGCCTCGGGTTCTTCCTCGGCTTCGTCCTCGGTCCCCTGGGCGCCGATCTAGTCGGGTTCCGCGGCCTGTTCTGGGCGATGGCCGTGTTGGGAGTCCTGGCCATCATCCCCCTCGCGGTTCGCCGCTTGCCGAATCCGCTGCCAATGCCGGCGATTCGGGGCCGCATGGGGCTTCCCGTCCTCGCGTTGGCCTTGGCCGGTTTCACCGCGAACCTTGGGATGACGACGGTCGCCTTTTTCCTGCCCGACTTGCGCCATGAGGCCTTGGCCGGAATCCTGCTCGGGGCCTTGCTGGTCATGGGCGTCGCAAGCCGCATCGCGGACCGCCGGGGTTCGTCGTGGCAGCCGGTCGTCGCCTCTCTTGGTGTTCTCGCCCTGGGGGCCCCCGTCTTCATCCTGGGTGGCGGCTGGACCGTGCTGGCGGGCGGCCTCCTGTTCTTCGCGGCGCACGCCACGCTCTCCGCCGTGCTGCCGAGCCAGGTCAGCCGGCTGGCCGGCCGCTCGGGGGGCCGTGGGCACGGCGTGCAACTCGTCGTCGCCTACCTCGGCTCGGCGGCGGGTGGCGCCCTGGCCGGCGGCCTCGCCGATGCTCCGGAACTGGTCTTCGCGCTGCTGGGCTGCCTGTGTGCCGTCGTGGCCGCATTGGCCTTGTTGTCGCTGCGCTCCGGGGCGGCGGCGCCTCCTCCTGTCAACGCCGTCCGTCCCTAAGCTTCAAATCGAGGCGGGCGTCCCTTCGAACCGGCCATGCTTGCCCAACGCCTCCTGTGGCTGCGGCGCCTCGGCGCCCTTTGCCTGGCCATGACGTTCGTGCTCATGGTGCTGGGCGCGTGGGTCAAAGCGACGGGGTCGGGCTTGTCCTGCCCCGATTGGCCAACCTGCTACGGCGAATGGTTGCCGCCGTTCCCCAGCCAAGAAACCGGCGGCATTGACCCGGCCAACGCGGACCATGCCGACGCCTACACGCAGGCGCAAGTGTTGTACGAGTGGACGCACCGCGCCGTCGCATCCCTCCTGGGCGTGCCCATCCTTGCGCTGGCCTTGCTGGCCGTCACCGGTCGGGAGCTGTCGCGCCCCATGCGCGTCCTGCCCGCTGCCCTCGTGGCGATGCTAGCCGTGCAGGTCCTGTTGGGCAAACTTACCGTCAACATCGGGAACGAGGCCTGGGCAACGACCTTGCACCTCGCGGCGGCGACACTCATCGTGATCCTCGTCACTGCGGTCGCCGCAGTCGCCTACCTCGCACCCTTGGCCCCAGCCAAGCCCGAGGCGGCTCCCGCTCCCAAGCCGCGCGTCGTGTCGTACGTCTATCGTGACGAATCGGCGCCCCAAGCCGGCTCCGAGACCGAGGCGCGCGATGGTTGAAGAGGCGCGACGCACGGCTGGCGCCATCTTCGCGGACTACGTGGCGATCAGCAAGCCGCGTATTCTCTTGCTCCTGCTCATCGTCGCCTGGGCCGCCATGTTCGTGGCCGCGGGGGGCGTCCCCGGGTGGAAGCCGTTCCTCGCCGTCACCCTGGGCGGCACGTTCAGCACCGCGGCCTCCGGCGCCCTCAACAACGTCCTCGAACGCAGCCGTGACGCGAAGATGGGGCGCACCGCGAGCCGCCCCGTCGCATCAGGCCGCATCACGCCGACGGCCGCGACGGTCTACGGTCTCACAATGGCGGCCCTGGCAATTCTCGTTCTTGCCATTCCCGGCTACATGCTGGCCGCCGCGTTCACCGCCGCCGCCATCGTCTATTACGTTCTCGTCTACACAGTGGCCCTCAAACCAGCCACCCCGCAAAACATCGTCATCGGCGGCCTGGCGGGGTCCTTCCCCGCCGTCATCGGCTGGACTGCTGCGACGGGTTCGCTGGTTTGGCCGGCCTCGCTTCCCGCCCTCGTTCTCGCCGCCTTGGTCTTCCTGTGGACGCCGGCGCACTTCTGGTCGCTGGCGCTGCTCTACAAGGACGACTACGCCGCCGCGGAGTACCCGATGATGCCCAACGTGCGCGGCGAGGCGTCGACGCGCCGCCAGATCTTCGCCTACGCCTGGCTCACCGTCCTGGCCAGCCTGGTGCTGGTCGCCTCACGCGATGCGGGCGTTCTCTACCTCGGCGTGGCACTCCTGCTCGGGGGCATGCTCATGCTGCGCTCGTGGCGCCTCCTGGTGCGCTTCAACCCGAAGGCGTACCGCTCCTACTTCCTCTTCACCATCCAGTACCTGGGCTTCCTGCTCATCGGCCTCATCGCCGACCGCCTCCTGCTGGACCAGTTGCCCGCCCTGCCGTTCTAGAAGCAAGCCTTCGAGGACCGGGCGTCGCGGGCCTGCGCAGCCTTTTGTGCCTAGCGCGGCCTTGCCCCGGCGTGCCCAAGGCCCGCAAGACGGCGAAGCCCGCGAAGTCCACCCGCAAAGCGCCGAAAGCCAAGACCGCAACGCGCGCCAAGCCGGTCCCTGCGACGAAGAAAATCGTCGTGCCAAAGACGCCAAGCCCGCAGCGCCTTGGCGACGGACTTTCGGACGCGCCCAAACTGTCGCGCGAACCGGTCACCCTCATCGTCGCCCGCACCGACGTCGTGGCCGGCGGCGTCCGCATCAAGTCCACGGGGCCGACCGCGTTGCGCGTCGCCAAGGGCC
>JBAZXE010000127.1:0-4101 GCA_041659985.1 Thermoplasmatota archaeon
CCGCAAGCGCGCCAAGAAGGCATCGAAGAAGAAGTCGAAGCTGACGAAAAAGCAGCTGGCGCAACGCAAGTATGCTGCCAGCATGCGCGGCGTCCGCAAACGCGCTAAGAAGACCACGGGCGGCAAGGGGCGCATCGCGAAGCGTTCTTCCGCCACGAAGCTGCGCCGCAGGCTCGGCCTCAAGAAAGGCAAGTGACGTCTGGCGCGTCCCAAACGCACCACGACCACGCCGGCAATGGTCATATAACGGGCCTTTGTCGGCCCAGCCATGGGCCAGATTTTGCTGAAGTACCGCGTCATGCCGGAAGGCATCGAAGTCGACATGGCCCAGCTTGAGAAGAACGTCGCCGCCGCGCTGCCCGCCGGCGTCGCCAAGCTCTCCAAGGCCACGGCCGTCCCGTTCGCCTTCGGCATGAAGGCCCTCCTGTGCAGCATCATCGTCGAGGACGTCGAGGGCAACAACGACAAGGTCGAGGAAGCCCTTCTGTCGGTGCCGCTGGCCCAGGGCGCCGAGTTCCTCGAAGCCGGCCGCCTCATGTGATTAGCCGGATTCCCTCCTGATTCGCCGGATTTCCCAATCCGGCCAATCCCGGTCAATCCGTAAAATCACCAGACTGTGGCGAACGCGGCGGGCGCCGACTTGAATTCCCGGGCCAGCGAACGCACCCGGTCGACGAGGTCGATGGCCGCCTCGATGTTCGACAGCATGACATGCTCGATGCAGAACCCGATGGGGCCCGCGTTTTCCGCCTCCGCGGATTCCAGCAAGCGACGCGCGATGGCCACGTTCAAGTCATGGGATCGTGCGACGCGGTGCGCAGGGTCGACGGCAAGGAGGTCCTTGCGGACAGCGTCCGGCACGTCCACCCCGAGCCAGTTGAGGAACTCCAAGTCGCGCTTGCGCGCCACGGGTGCCAGGCTCCAGAACAGGGTGAGCGGCTTGCGAGTTTGCGGTGACGCATGGGCAAGGTCGGACTGAAGGCGCAGCGCGGCGTCGGGTTCACAGAGAATCTGACTGATGGCGAAGTCGGCACCGGCGTCCTGTTTTTGCAGCAGGCGTTGCGGCTCGTCCAGGTCCGGGCGCCTTCGCGTCGGGATGGTGATGACGCCGAGATTGCCCCCGGCGCGGGTGACCGATTCGCGCAGGCCGCGCAACGCGGGCAGGACCGGGGATCCGGGATACGCCTGAACGCTGCGTTCGCCACCGACAAAGACAAGGTCGTGGATGCCGGTCGACAACCGCGTCTCCGCTGCCCAGGCTTGCAGCTGTGGCACGGTGTGGTGAACCGTGATGCGGTTCAACAGGGCCCGGACGGATAGACGGCGCTGCAGCGCGGCCGCGAAGGAACGGGGATCGACGGTCTTGTAGTGACCGTTGACGATTTCGGGGACGTTGATTCCGGCGAGGCCGGCGCGCTTGAGCGGCTCCAGGAGATCCAGGTGGTCCTGCCATTGCGCTTCGCTGGAGTCGACCTGGGGCGGCAACGCCTCGAAGAGGAGGGGAGGTCGCCTGGACACGGAGGGAACGACCGGCCGCACGCCTTGAAGGGGCCTGATGGCATGAGTCCGGAAGGAATAAAATGGAAGTCAATGTAGGCAATGATGTGCTCCCGCTCCCGGATGTGGTCCGCCAGGTCCGGCGCGCCCGCATCTCCTTGGGTCTGACCCAGGCCGACCTCGCCCGCGAATCGGGCACCTCGCAGAGCCTCGTGGCCAAACTGGAGAAGAGCCGCCTCAACCCATCCTACGAGGTCGTCCGCCGCATCACCGAGGCGCTGGACCGCCTGGCAGCCAGCGACGACGAAAGCGCAGGGGACCTCATGCACGGCACCCCGGTGTTTGCCGAGCCCGCCGAGCCGTTGGGGAAAGCCCTTGCGCGCATGAAGGAGCACGGCTTCTCTCAGTTGCCGGTGGTTGACCGCGGGCAACCCGTCGGTTCCCTGTCCGAGTCCTCCATCCTGGACCGCATTGAGAAGGGCGCGGACCTCGACGCCCTGAAGCGCCAACCCGTCCGTTTCACGATGAAGGCGTCGTTCCCCACGGTCGAGCCCGACACGCGCCGCCGCACCCTCGTCGAGTTGCTGCGCGACCACGAGTGCGTCCTCGTGGTGCGCGAGGGCCGCATGGTCGGCCTCGTCACGAAATCTGACCTTTGGTAGATCGCACAGGTCTGCGAATCGGCATCTGCTCGGACTAGGCCGCGTCGATGTCGCCCGGCACCGGTTTGCGCCCGATGGCGTAGAACAGGGGCAGGAAGCTAAGTTGCTGGCCCGAGGAGAGCGATTCGAGGTATTCCGCCTCCCAGGCGTCGATGGCCGAGGGCGTGAACCCAGCTTCGTCTAGCAGCCGGCGATAGTGCAAGCGGTTGCGTCGGAACACGTCAAGGTCCTGCTCCGGGGTCAAGACCTCCGGTGCAGCGATGCCGACGTCGGTGCGCAACCCGGCGGCCACGAAGTGGCTGCGCAATTTGCGTCCGGCATGCGGATCCCCGCCGCGCCGACGGACGCCCTCCCCCTGGAACACAAGGTCGATGAGGGGATTCTCGGGGAAGTGCACCTTGCCGCCGTAATCGGGTTCCATGGTGGCAAGGACGACGCCTCCCGGCCGGACGACCCGCGCCATTTCGGCCACGAGCCGTTCGGGTTCAGGCGACCACAGCAGGACCAGGTTGCAGACGGCGGCGTCGAACGTTCCGTCGGCAAACGGCAGGGATCGCCCTTCGCCTTGCAGCACGCTTGCCGCGGGAACCGATGAGGCTGCCCGGCGTGCCATGGCTGCATCGACATCGATCGCAACAACCTCCGGCCCCAGGCCCACCAGGTCCGCGGTGACGCCTCCCGAGCCGCATCCGACGTCGAGGATGTGGCGAGTCCCGGCCAGCCCGGCCCGCTGGTACAACGGCATCCGATGGGGCCGGGTGGCGTCTGCTTGCCGATCCAGCCGCAACTGGAAGGCCGGAACCTCATGCGTCGCCCGTCCATGCATGGGCCCGTCTCACCAACCTCCAGCGTTTATGGCTTTGCCAATCCACATGGCAAGATATTCCATTGCGAATGGACTTGGCAGCCCAGGCTATGGCGTCCCGCGATGTCGGCTGCGCGATGCCCATCGCTTACCTTGGCGGAATCACCGCGCGCTCCGAGCGCTACATGCGCGACCACTGGGGCGCCGCGAAAGGATTCGTGACTCCCGCCGCCCTCCTTGAATCCGCGCACCGGGAAGAGGCCGACCATGTCGGGTTGCAGGCTGCGGCGGGACTCGATCTCCTGGCCCCCGCGCTGGTGGGCTGGGAAGACCTTCTGCGTCCACTCCTGCGCGAGGAGACAGGCGTCACCGCGGGGCAACTCACCCGCTTCTTCGAGACGAACACCTTCTTTCGCCAGCCTCTGGTTTCCGGGGCCATTCCCCCCGCCGACACCAGCCGTTGGTTCGAGGCGTTCCGATTGCCGCCGGGCAAGCCTTGGGTGCTGACCCTCCCCAGTCCCTACGACTTCGCGGTGCGCGCCAAGGACGAGCGGAAGGGCTCCTCGGTTGCCCGACTGTCCTTGGAGGTCGGACAGGCCCTTCGCCCCATCGTGGCCGCCGCGGTCAAGCAGGGCGCCGCCCTCATCCGGTTCCACGACCCAAGCATCGCCTACGGGCGTTCGCCCCAACGGGACGTCGATGCCTTCGCGGCGGGGCTTCACGCAGCGGCGCGCGGCAACGAGGCCAACTGCACGCTGCACATCACCAACGGCGATCCCTTCGCCGTGCCGGACGTCCTTGCGGCCAATCCCCTCGGTGGCCTCTCCATCGAAGACCCCGGGCATGCTCCGCCGAACCTTTTACTGCCGAACCGGACCAAGCTCTCGGTTGCGGTCATCCGCGGCGAGGACTCGCTGGTCGAGGACCCGCAAGCCATCGTGGAGAGTGCCATCTCGTTGGCCGACCGCCTCGGGCTGGACCTCTTCGGCCTCACCAACGGCTGGGACCTCGACCACGTCCCGCACGCCATCGCCACGCGCAAGGTGCAGTCGCTTGGCTTCGCCCGCAAGATTCTGCATGAGGTGCTGGCATGAGCCGGAACAACCCGGCCCTCACGCTGCCCCCGCTCCCAGATCG
>JBAZXE010000128.1:0-4039 GCA_041659985.1 Thermoplasmatota archaeon
GTCGTCGACATCGAGCAAAAAGACGCCCCGGTGCTGGAGTCGTTTGTTCCCCTTCCGCTCAACGGCCCGCACACCTTGACCTGGTTCCGCGGCACGGACGGCATGCAATACCTTGCGGCATGCACGTACGACCTCATCACCGACCCTGCGACCGGCGCCCTCGTCGGCACCGTCCCCGTCACGCAGCGCGTGCTCATCCTCCGCGTCGTGCAAGAACCGAATGCGCCAGCGACCTTGGTGACCGTGGGGCAATTCACCATCGCGGAGCAGGCGCCGGCCGGGAAACTGTTCATGCCGCACGACACCCGCGTGCAGTACCACCCCACCTACGAAGGCGGAGGCAAGCTGCTGCTCTACATCGCCTACTGGGACAAGGGGCTGCGCGTCCTCGACATCACCGACCCGATGAATCCATTGCCGGCGCAGATTGGCCAGTCGACCGACTTTTCGCCGAGCCGGCTGAACAACTTGCACCTGGCGCAGCCATTCGACCTGCCTGTCGCGGACCGCCACGTTACGGTGACGCAGCCGGAGATTCCGCAGGTCGACGGCGAGACCGGCCAGCTCACGTTCTTCGACACCACGGACCCGACGGCACCCGAGAAACTCGGCCACTGGACCCTGCCGCCCGGCGACCAGGGCCAATTGAGCATCAGCGGCTTTGACTTCAGCCCACACAACTTCGACTTGTGGGACGGCAAGGTCGCGTTGGCGCACTTCCATGCCGGCGTTTGGGTCATCGACGCCCACGACGAGGTGAACCTGCAGGAACCGAAGTCCGTCGGGTTCTACATGCCGAACAAGCCGCGCGCCGAATCCCCCGCCAAGCAGCCCAACGTCTGGGGCGTCTTCGTGCAGGAAATCGCGGGCGAACCGCTGCTCTTCGCGATGGATGAGGGCACGGGCCTGTACATCCTGCGCTACACGGGCCCATAACGGCACCTCCGACGACGACCCAACAAGGAGACCACGGAACGCACGGAAGCGGGCCTGGAACTGAACGGGGTTCCGTGGATTCCGTGAGTTCCTTGTTGCCGATGCGATTCGTGCGGTCCGTGCGGTCGAGGGGTGGTTTGACGGCGGGACGCGCCAGGCCCCGCCCGCCAAGGTTTTTCGCGCCGGGCCGCTGGCCCCACCAATGAGCGTCCAAAACGTCACCGTCGTCGGCGCGGGTAACATGGGTTCCGGCATCGCCCAGGCGTTTGCCTCCGCCGGCTTCCAGGTCACCCTCAACGACGTGGACGCCGCCGCCGTGCAACGCGGTCTCGACCGCATCAAGGCCCCCTTGCAGAAGCGCGTCGAGGGCGGCAAGATGGGGCAGGCCGACCTGGACGCTCTGCTGGGTAACCTGCGCGGCGAACCGGACCTCGCCAAGGCCGTCGCCAAGGCGGACCTCGTCGTCGAGGCGGTCTTCGAGGACCTCAAGGTCAAGCAGGACCTCTTCACGCGGTTGGACGCCTTGGCCCCGACGAACACGGTCCTCGCCACGAACACGTCGAGCTTCAAGGTCGGCGAACTGGCCGCCGTGACGAAGCGCCCCGCACAGGTCGTCGGCCTGCACTTCTTCTTCCCCGCGGCCATCAACAAACTGGTCGAAGTCGTCAAGAGTCCACGCACCAGCCAGGGCGCCTTCGACGCCGCGTTCGCCGCCAGCAAGAAGGCCGGCAAATCCCCCATCGCCACCGGCGACGCCCCCGGCTTCGCCGTCAACCGCTTCTTCGTCCCCTGGGTCAACGAAGCCTGCCGCATCCTGGAGGAAGGTGTGGCCACCATCCCGACCATCGAGGCAGCGGCCAAGCAAGCGTTCGGCATCACGATGGGCCCGTTCGAGCTGATGAACGTCACCGGCGTCCCCATCAGCTACCACGCGCAGTCGACGCTGCACCGCGACCTCGGCGCTTTCTACGAACCCAGCAAGGTCCTCAAGGCGCAGGTTGACAAGAAGGCAAACTGGGACCTCGCCGGCGCGCCGGATTCGTCCAACATGGAGGCGGTCGCGTCACGTCTGCGCGGCGTCGTCTTCGGCATCGCCTGCCACCTCGTCGAGGAAGGCGTCTGCACGATTCGCGACACGGACCGCGGCGCCACCATTGGCCTGCGCTGGGCCAAGGGGCCGTTTGCCATGATGAACGCCGGAGGCATCACAAAGGCGGATTCCGACGTCAAGGCGCTCAGCGCCAAGTGGGGCAAGGCGTTCCCCCACCCGAAGTCGCTTGCCGACCACTCCAAGGCGGGCACGACGTGGCCGCACCCGGCGATCAGTCTGGAATCCATTGACGGGGACTCCATCGCCCGCATCACCTTCGACCGCCCCGAAGCGCTCAACGCCCTCGACCCCAAGGTCCTGCGCGACCTCGACGAGGTCCTCACGCAACTGGCCAAGGGACCAAAACCGCGCGCCATCATCATCACCGGGGAGGGAAAGGCGTTCATCGCGGGTGCCGACATCCCGACGATGCGCGCCCTCGACGCCGCAGGCGCAAAGGCGTACACGGAACTCGGCAACCGCGTCATTGACCGCCTTGCCGCGTGGCCGTGCCCGGTCCTCGTTGCCATTAACGGCTTCGCCTTCGGTGGCGGCCTCGAGCTGGCCCTGGCGGGCGATCTGCTCTACGCCTCCGACAAGGCGCAGCTTGGTCTGCCCGAGGTCGGCCTGGGCATCCATCCGGGTTTCGGCGGCACGCAGCGCCTGCCGCGCCGCATCGGCCTCGGCGCCGCCAAAGACCTCGTCTACACGGGCCGCACCGTGACGGCGGCGGAGGCGCTCACGCTGGGCCTCGTCAACGCCGTCTTCCCGGCCGCGGAGTTGCAGGACAAGGTTCTCGCCGTGGCGCGCGCCATCGCGGCGAAGGCGCCGCTGGCCGTGGCGGGCGCGAAGGCCAGCCTCGATCAGGGATTCGGCATGGACCTCGGCTCCGGCCTGCAGGTCGAGCAGGAATCCGTCGTGCTGCTCTTTGCCACGAGGGACAAACAGGAAGGGCTCGACGCGTTCGTGGAGAAGCGCGCGCCGAAATTCACGGGTAAGTAGCGACCCGTCAAACCACAGACCACACCGTCCACACAGAATGAAATCGGTGTGTTCGGTGTGGTCGGTGGTTCGTCACAGGTCGGGCAAGGTTGCCGGCTCGAGGTCCTCGAGGTCGACGGCCAGCAGGTCCTCAAGTTCGTCGTGCAGGGCGCTAATCTTTTGCCACGCCTTCGGAAGTTTCTTGGCGCGGTACTTCGCCTCCAAGGCGTCGAGGGTCAGCCGCGTCTCCGCCGAGTAGAGGTTGTCGGCGTGCGCCACGATTTTCTCCTCCAAGGTGCGCGGCGTGTAGTCCTTCACCGGGAGCCCCAACTGCGCGGCCTCGGCGGCGTTGATGCCGGCACCGGTGTGGCGTTCGACCATGAGGACGACGACGGGATCCCAGGCGTCCTTGCGCAACAAATCAGCGCCAACGCTGGCATGGCGGACGTCCTGCGTGACGCTGCGGCCGATGTCGTGCAGAAGAGCGCCTTGCAGGAGCCGATCGCGGTCAATCTCGAGTCCTTGGTCCTCGGCACAGTCGCACATCGCCGCGGCGAGGGCCTCGACACAGCGACAGTGCTTGAGGACCCAGGCCGGCGGGTGGGCGGCCTCCAATCGCTCCCAGGCCTTGCGGCGGGCCGACTCGGGCATGCTAGGCCAGGACGGCGGGGAAGTGCGGCGCCAGTTCGTCGATGCGCTTCTCCAACGCCTTCACCGTCTCGCCGTTGCGGACACTGCCCATCGGCTCCTGGCACACGGGACAGCGGAAGTCGAGGTCCATGGCGTCCTCGAAGACGATGCGACGGTGCTGCGACTTGCAGGAGTAGAACTGGTGGTCCTTCTCGAACTGAACCTGCGAGCGGAGGTGCAGGAGCTCATCGGCCCAGCGGCGGCGCAGGATGTACTTGATCTCGTTGAGGTCGAGGTCCCAGTAGAACGTCTCCCACCCTTTCGAGTCGGTATCCTTGTCGTACTCGGCGACGTGCGCCTCCATCAAGCGGTAGAGGACCTTGCGGACGGCCGACGCCTTCT
>JBAZXE010000129.1:0-4024 GCA_041659985.1 Thermoplasmatota archaeon
CGTCGACGCCGTGCTGGCCCCGGACAAGGGCGCCCGCGACCGCGCCGCCGCCGCAGCCGCCCTGATCGACGTCCCGGTCGACCACTTGGAGAAGACTCGCCTCTCCGCCACCGAGGTCCGCATGGCCACGAAAGAGCTCGATGTGAAGGGCCGCCGCGTCGCCATCGTCGACGACCTCATCGCATCCGGCGGCACAATGCTGCAGGCCGCGCAGCAGCTCAAGGCGCAGGGCGCCACGCACGTCTACGCCGCCTGCACGCACGGCCTGTTCACCGGCAACGCGTTGCCTCGCCTCCTGTCCGACGGCATCGATCGTGTGCTGTGCACCGACACCTGGATGCCCGGGCCGTGTTCGTGCGACTGCGTGTCGGCGGCGCCCGCCGTGGCCGAACACTTGCGTCCCACGCTCGTGCATTGAGGCCGCGCCTCTGAGGGCGTCCAGATGGACTTATATGAGGTCCCCCTGTCGCCGAATCCGTCCCTCCGGGGACAGTGACGCTCATGAAGCGAAGTTCCCGCGCCTGGAAGAAGCCGGGCAAGCAGCGTTGGAAGTGGCGCAAGAAGAAGATGCGCCGCAGAAAACGCGCCCAGAAGATGCGCAAGGCTTGAGCTCCGCTCAAGCCTGAGCGGCGCCGGCGAAGGCCGGTGCCCGCGCAAGCCTTTCACCGGCCCCGCCGCGCGGGTTCTCGCCTCCTCCGTTCTCCCCCACTCTTTCCTCGGGCTCGTGCCGCTGCGATGTTGGTCCCCGGTTTCCGGTGACGCAACGTTTTTTGGAGGCAGGGTCTCCCTCTCCATCCCCTCGGGTGCTTAGGCTAACCTGGTAGACTGGCAGCCTCCAGAGCTGCTGATATGAGTTCAAATCTCATAGCGCCCACTTTCAATTCCGGCTGCGCCGAGGCGGCTAGATTACGCCGCTGGTGAACCCGATGGCCAGCGCCGCCAGCGCGAGGCCACCGGCAAAGACGCGGCGTAATCCCTGCTCGTTCAACGAGTGAGCCAAGCGAGCGCCGAACGGGACTCCGGCCAAGGCCCCAAGGGCTAACGGCACCGCCGGCAGCCAGTCGAGGCCGTGCGCCAGGGCCTGGCCGCTTGCGATCGCGGCGTTCGTGAACACCGGTACGAGCGAGGAGCCTACGGCGAGGTGCACGGGAATGCCGCTGAGGGTGAGCAAGGGGACGGTCACCAGGCCGCCGCCGATGCCCAGCAGCTTGGCGATGATGCCGGCAAAGAGTCCGAGCGCGGCAAGGCCCATCAGGCCAAGGCCGCGCGCGTCCACGGCCACGGGCGGCTGCGGCACGGCCAGACGAAGGGCGGCGAGACCCATGAGGATGGCGAAGAGGACCTTCAGCCAAGGGACCTCGATGAGCGGTTGGAGGAGGTCGCCGATGAAGACGCCAAGGAGCCCGGCAATGGCCAGCGGGATGGCGATGCGCCAGTCGACCGCCCCGCGGCGGGCATGCTGCCAGACGCCGGAGGGGCTCTGCACCATGATGGCGACGAGCGACAGCTGCGTCGCCTCCACCCACGCGAACCCCAACGCGTAATGCAGGATGGGCACGAGGACGATCCCGCCGCCGATGCCGAAGAGCGCGGAGAGGACGCCGGCGAGGCCGCCCGCCGCCAGGAGACCCAGGAGGTCCGGCCAGTCCACGCGTGGCGAACCGCAGCCAGCGACATAAGCCCAGGCATCGGCTTTTCTCCCGGATGACGCCCCGAACAAACCACCGACTACACTGACCACACTGAGAGTCTGTGTGTTCGGTGTGTTGGTGTGGTCGGTGGTTCTTCGGGCGTCTAGGGGGCGGTTGCGACCGGGCTGACGCGTGGCGGCGGATAGAGGATGGGCACGACGAGGATCGTCACGACCCACAGCGTGGTGACGGACGCGACGGTGGCCAGCATGGTCTTGCGCACCAGGAGGTCGGTCTGCAGGGCGAAGATTCCGAAGGCGATGGCGTCGGTGGCGAGTGCAATGGTGACGGCCTTGCCGACGTAGCGGTAGACGCGCCGCCAGTCCGGCAAGCGTTCCAGATTCCACACGAGGTGCAACGCGTTATCGGAGCCGATGGCCGAGATGAACACCAGGGGGAGCATGAGGCCGACGGAGAGGCCAATGCCAAGAGGCGGCAGGCTGGCCAACCACCAGAGGCTTGACAGGCCCATGACAACGGCGATGGCGAGGGTGGCACGCCAGCTTCGGGTCAGCAGGCCAATCATTGCGGTCACGAGGAGGTACGACGCAAGGCCGACGCGGTTGACCCAGGGCAGCTCTTCCTCGATGAACAAGTACGAGACGGCGTTGTTGCCGAACTGGTGCACAAGCACGCCGGAGTCGGGCACTTCCGCCTGTGTCTTGGCAATGGCCAGCTCGGTGGCGTCCCACACGCGCGTCGCTTCCTCGTAGCTCAGGCCCTGCCGGGTGTCGAACGGGACCATGCCCATGCTGTATCCTCGGCCGTCCCTGCCTTGGGGGTCGAGAAGGATTGTCATGAAGTTCGCGAACGGCCCCGCGAAGATGTCGTCGAACGTGGCGCGGATTTCCGCCTGCGTCTTCGGGTACTGCACCTGCTGCACGGATTCGTCCGGCGCGCGGCCGACGATCTGGCTGATGATGGCGTCCGGCGTCCCTTGGTTGATGGCGACCCACGCCCGAACGACGCGCGTCAGGCTCGCCGTGTTGAAGCCCTGCAGGACAGGGTCGGCCTCCAGGTTCGTCGTGAGCCGGTCGAGGAAACGGTGCGCCTCGGGCCGCGTGAGGTCCCCCTCCACAATCAGGTAGTTGGAGACCGTGTCGCTGGAGCCGCCGAAGAAGAGGTCGTTGATGGCCTCGGAGTCGTCGCGCACGCGGTCGCCCTTGGGGTAGTTCAGCTCCGGGTTCCCGAACGCCTCCGTCTGCAGGTGGCTGGCGGATGACAATGCGACTCCGGTAACCACGAGGAGGAACACCGACACGATGAGGCGGTGGCCGCCAAGCCAGGTGCACAAGGCTACGATGGCCCTCGATCCCGGCTCGGGCCGGCGCCGCAAGCCCTTGCGGTTGGTGAGCACGAGAAGGGCTGGAATCATCGTGAGGGCGAAGACGAAGCACACCGTCAGCGCGATGTTGGCGACGATGGCCAGCTGCGCCATGAGGAGGCTCGGCGAGAACGCCATGAGCGCCAGCCCGCCGATGGTGGTCAAGGTCGCCAAGAACATCGCCATGCCGCCCAGGCCGCCGGCGGCCCGGAACGCCTCGGTGTCCGACAGGCCCTGCTCCTTGTGGTCGAGGTACTCGGAGATCATCTGGATGCCGTAGTCGATGCCGACGCCCAGGATCAAGGGGATGATGGTGAGGTTGAGTGCCGAGAACGGGATCCCCAGCCATCCCATGAGGCCGGCCGTCCAAACGAACGCGACGCCAAGGTTCACGACGGAGACCAGCACGACGCGGGCATCGCGGAAGGAGAGGTACATGATGGCGACGAGCCCGAGGCCGACGAGGGGCGCAAGGCGCACGACGTCGCGCTGCGTGACCTCGCTGGCATGCGCGTCGAGCGTCGAGACGCCGCGCACGGCCAGGCCTCCTTTGAACACGTTCCATTCCAGCTCGCACGGACTGGCCGACGCGCCATCGTCGCAGGCTGCGACCGATGCACGATAGGCGTCCGCTGCGGCGTAGACCTGCTGTCCGACATCGACGCGCCCGGCCTCGGTGGAGTTGAAGAAGAGGAGCGTGCGCCCGGCCTGCCAAGTCGGCGCCACCACGTCCTTGACGGAATCGTCGGCGGCGTTGGCGCCGCGCCACGCGGCCTCGTAGAGCAACTCTCCCTGCGGGTCGGTTCCCGGCATGGTCCACGCCTCCGCCCGCGGCTCGGCGACGCGCTCCAGGTGGCCAGTCAGGATGGCCTGCGCAATGGCGGATTGCGGGTCATCCCCGAAGAACGCGGAATTGGTGTAGTTGACGGTCTTGACGATGCCTGCGAGGTCGATGGCGTACTCGGCGGCCGGGGCATGGGCGCGCATGAATTGGAAGACCTCCTCCATG
>JBAZXE010000130.1:0-4004 GCA_041659985.1 Thermoplasmatota archaeon
TCGTTGCGGAAGTTCGACGGGATGTCAAGGCCGGCGCGGCACTCCATCCACAGGACGTGGTTGGCTCCCTTGTTGAAACGGATGCGGTGCACGAGGCCGCGCGGGATCCACACGTAGTCGTGCTTGCGGACCTCCAGGTCACCGAGTTCCGAGGACAGGAGGCCTGAGCCTTCGTGGATGAACAGCAGGAGGTCGCCGTCGCCGTTTTGGACGAGGCCGGTGTCGAGGACAGTCGGTTCGCTGGTGCCGATGCGGATGTCGTCGTTGCCGGCGAGGATGCGCAGCGATTCCCACAGGGTGCCCTTGCCGGCGGCGCCGGGGGCCCGCAGGTGGCGGCGGCGCAGCGGACCCGCGATGGAGTCCTCTACGGGCTTGAAGGAGTCCACGAGCTTGGCTGCACGGAAGCCCGATTCGCGGCCGGGGTTGTTCTTGCGGTACGCGATGGTGTAAGCGCCGTCGAAGCCCTTGCGCGTCAGGCAGTGCTCGTAGTAGACGGGGCAGCCGTCCGTCAGGTCGCCCTTGGCCCGCGGCAGCTGGATGTGGTGCTTGGCGGGGACGACGCCGAGGCGGTGGTAGTCAAGCATGGACGCCGCGCCAGCGGGCTTGGGCTATTTGGGGACGGCGGACGACCGACCGAACAAGGAACCCACGCAACGCACGGAAAACGGAGCTCTTGCAATCGGTTCTGCGGATTCAGTGCGTTCCTTGTTTCAGCGGCGCGCCGATGAGCGACGCCAACACATCCTGTGTGGACACCACGGTCGCGAACTCGCCGTGCAGTTCTGCCAACGCCAAGTCGTGAACCATCTGGGCGGCCACGGTCTTGCCATCGAGGAGTTTCTGCCCGAACGTGGCGCAGGCGTCGCCGACGACGAACGTCTTGTAACCGAGGTTCCCGGCCATGCGGGCGGTGCTGGCGACGCAGAAATTCGTCTGGATTCCCAGGATGACCAGCGTGTTGGCCCCGGCAGCGCGCAGCCGGCCTTCAAGGTCGGTGCCGATGAAGGCAGAGTGGACCGATTTCCGGACGACCGCCTCGCCGTTTGCCGGGGCGGCCTCGGGTTTGAAGTCGTTGCCGGGTTGGCCGGGGCGGAACACCGATTCGGGTTCGCGGGAATCGTGGCGGACGTGGATGAGGGGCCGTCCGGCGTCGCGCCAGGCGACGTGCAAAGCGGCGACGTTGCCCTCGAGGCGAGGGTTGTTGCGCTGGGGGAACTGATCGAACCCCTTCTGCACGTCGATGGTCAGGAGGACCGTGTCGGGCGGCAGATTGAGTGGCACCGGCTTGCGCGAGGCGAGGGTTGCGGCCATCATGCCACTCCATTGGACAGAACGCCGAGCGAGCGGCCTTCGTAGTGCATCTCCATCGCCACGACGTCGCCCGGTTGGAGGAAGCGGCCGAGTTCGTACCCGCATCCATCGGGGAACGTTCCCGAGCCAACGACGTCGCCTGGCCGAAGCTCCTGGTCCTTGCTCGCAAAAGCCAGCATGCTCCCCCAATCGTAGTGCGCCTGGCCGAATTTGCCGCGACTCCATTCTTCGCCGTTGACCTTCGTCGTGAGTTCGATGAGCGCGGGGTCGGGGCATTCGTCGGGCGTGACAATCCACGGGCCAAGGGCCTTGCCGAAGTCCTTTCCGTACGAGGGACCCATGCCAACCTTGGCGTAGCCCATCTGACGCTTGCGGGCGGAGCAGTCGTTCAGAATCGTGAATCCGGCAATCGCGGAACGCCATTCCTCGGCCGCCAGGTCGCGGATGGGGCGGCCGATGACGACGGCCAACTCCATCTCGTAGTCGCGTTCCATCTCGTCGGCGGGATAGCGCACGGGGCTGCCGTGGCCGACGAAGGCGTAGGGATTGCCGTTGTAGTACGTCGGCGTGTCGTACCATTCCGGCACGACGTCGAGCCCACGCCGGGCGCGGGCCTTCTTCACGTGCCCTTCGAACGAATAGAAATCCAAGTACCGTCCCGGCGCAACGACCGGGGGGAGGAGTCGAACGTCGTCGAGGCGGTGCAGCTGGCTCTTGTCGACGCAGGCGTCGGCCAGGCCGGCCACCCGGGCCATTGTTTCCTGGCCTCCCGATAAAAGTGTCCGCATGTCGGCGGGAACCGAGGGGTCGAGGCGGTTCAAGTCGGTGAGGAACCGGTTGCGCACCAACCCGGTCCGAGGCCCCGCCCCGGCGTCGAACGTGCACAGCTTCACGGGTTGGCCAACCCGGCTCGGGATTAGGGCTTGCGCCTCCTGGGCAGGCGGAGTTTTCCGCGAGTGCTTCTATATGAAGCCTTGGCGGGCCCGCTATATGGGTCCAAGGGACAGAGCAGAGGTTGCAATGGTTTCGAGCCGCGTGCCGATTCTGTTTTCGGCCTTCCTCCTGCTGACTGTGGCTGCCGCTCCGTCGGTGGCCGCCGTCGATTTGGGCGCCGACCTCCTCAACGTCGCGCCAACGATTCTCTCCATCTCGCTGTCCGGCCTCACGTCGGGCACGCTGACGCCGAGTTCGGGCACCACGGCCAGCGTCACGGCGACCGTCGTGGCCGTGGACACGAACGGGTTTGCCGACATCACCGGCGTCACCGTGGGAATCATCAAACCCGACGGATCGACCATTCACCTGGCCCAAGCGGCCGCCAGCTTCAGTTCCGGCAGCCTGCTCAGCGCCACGTACACCAAGACGCTCAACATGAACTTCTACGACGCGGCCGCCCTCACCACGGACACGTACAAGGTCAAGGCCATCGCCACGGACGCGGCGGCCGCCACCGGCACAAACCTCCTCACCCTGGCCGTGTTCAACTATGGCCAACTGGTGGCCGTCAACGCTCCCGCCAGCCTCAGTCTCGGTTCTTCGCTGACGCCCGGCGTCGCAGGGAGCATCGTTAGCCTGGGCCTGCAGAACTACGGCAACGTCCAGATGGACTCCCAGATTTCCGGCACAGCCCTCTCGTTCTCGTCCAACAGCATGCCCGTTGGCAGCTTGGCCTACAGCCTCGCCAGCGACCTGAGCGGCTCCGCCGCCCTGACCGGCTCCGCCGTGACTTTGTCGAGCTTCGACCTGGGCTCGGGCGCCTCCAGTTCCAAGAACGTCTACTTCCAGTTGACCCCGCCTGAAGGCTTGCCGGCCGGAACCTACACGGGCACCCTCACGGTCGCCGCCATCTCCGGATAGGTCCGGGTCAAGGCTAAGCCCGCAGTCCCGTTGAAGCACCCGAATGGCAAGCGCCGCCCGGTCCATTGCCATCGTGGCGATTGTGCTCGCCGCGGGGCTTGTGGGCGGGCAAGGGAGCGGCGAAGGCCTCGGCGTGAGCCCGCCATCGCTGGACCTCGTCGACGCCCAAGGCGGCGAGACGTACCTTCGCACGGTTCAGGTGCAAAATCCGACCGATACGCCCAGCGGCATCGGAATCCTGCGCAGTGGCACTGTGGCGTCGTGGACCACCAGTGACCCGGCAGGCAACTTCACCATTCCACCGCGCAGCGTGCGCGAAGTGTCGCTTTCCATCGCAGTGCCCGCTGGAGCCGGATTGGGCGAACATTCCGGCCAGTTAACGTTCATCGCCGACCCCAAGGCCGCGCCGGACGGATCGGGAGCCTCCTTCCGCCCCGCCGTCGGCCTTCTCCTCAACGTGACGGTGGGCGGCGCTGCGGTTGCAAGGCTCGCCTGGATCTCGGCACGCGTCGAGGACGCCCCCGTGGACACGGCCGTGCACGCGTTCGTCCTCGTGCGCAACGACGGCAACGTGCGGACCACGGCGGAGGCGTCCGGCCAAGTCATCCCCTTCGATTCCAATGGCACTCTCGCCGAGGCTTCCGGGTCCCTCCTGCTGCAACCCGGCGAGCAGGCGGAAGTCCCGGTGACGTTCGCGGCGGGCCTGGCCATAGGGCAATACCGGGCCCGCCTGCGCTCGCCACCCGCGGATGGATTCGAGGAGACGCATCCGTTCAAGGTGCTCCCGCCAGGCGGCCAAGCTCCCGATGGAGTGCTGCGGGCCATCGTGAGCTTGG
>JBAZXE010000131.1:0-3923 GCA_041659985.1 Thermoplasmatota archaeon
CGCCACCAACCTCCCGCGCCGCACCATCTACGCCGCGCTCCAGAAACTGCGGGAGCTCGACGTCATCAAGGAACGCGCCAGTTTGCGCGACACCCGCCAGACGTTCTACTGGGTCGCGGGCGAGGGGGCTGCGCCCCCTCGAACCCCGCAGGCGGGTCCGCTGCGGGCGGACCCACCATCCTTCGGCTGATTCGTGTTGGGCCGCGGGCGCCTGCGTCTGTTAGCCTGATGCTCAAGCTACCCGCCCAATAGCCCTAAATCGCCACGCGAGCCGTCGCCGTCATGCGTCTGCTGACCGTCGCTCCACTGCTTTTGTTGCTGGCTATTCCGCCGTCGTGGGCACAAGGCGATCCCATCCTGGCCACCTTGGATCTCGACGTTCCGACGGTCGGAGGGGAGGGGCGCATCGCCGTTGCACCAGAATCGGCCCCATTGATGGTGCCATGGACCTACAAGTTCGCCAACCCGGCCACAGCCTCGGCGGCGCTCGCCGGAGGAAATACCTCCATTGCGTGGACCTTGGCCTGCGCATCTGGCAACATCACGCTTCTGGGTTCGCCGACCACGATTCCCGTCGAAGCCGGCAAGACCGACTACACGGGCACGGCACTTCTCCAAGTCTCGGCCTCGGCCGACACACAGGGAATGATGGGTCTCAACTGCACCATCAGCGGTTCCGTCCCCAACGTGGGTGCGGCCGCCACGACCGCCTCGGAGCCGTTCAATCCGGAGGTCGCCTTCGTTGGCAGCATTCGCCTGGGCGTGCCCGTGAAGATGCGTACGGCCGGACCGCAGAAAATCATCCCCTACGAAATCGAAGTGGAGAACCTGGGCAACTCGCTCACCAGCGTCTCCTTCGAGTTCGCTTCGGACTTCAACGGGAAATGGAACGGCATCCTGCCCGAGAGCCTGCTGATTGAACCGGGAGCAACGGAGACCGCAGTCCTCGCCATCGCGACGCCGTACAAGACGGGCCCCAACAAGGGCTCCATGGAGATTGTTCTCGTGGCAACGCCACATGCCGCCACGGACGAGGACCAAGTTGGCCCCGCCGTCGATGCCCAACTCCTTGCCAAAGTGCGCGGGTGGTACATCCCTGGCCCGTCGCCAATCCTGCTGTTGGCCGGCCTGGCCGTCGCGGCCCTCGCAGCCCGCCGGGCCCGCTAAGCGTCCCAGTGCACGGGCCGCCGCCAGTCGATGCCGACCGTGCGCGCCCCAATCTTCGGGATTAGGGCCAGGCGTCGCTTGTGCTCGGTTGATCGCACCATTTTGTCCACCTTACGCACCAGCGCAGCCGATAATCCAGTCTTGCGAACGATGACCGGCAGCGGGTGGTTGAGCTCCATGCCGCGCAGGATGGCGTCGAGTTGCTCGTAGGTGAGCCCCATATCGGCTTCGTCGGTCTGCCCGGAATACAGACCCGCCGACGGCGGTTTCGATAGGATGGGCTTGGGGACGCCGAGGTGCCGGCCGAGTGCGCGCACCTGCGTCTTGTACAGGTCGCCGATGGGTTGCAGGTCGACGCCGCCGTCGCCGTGCTTGGTGAAGTAGCCGGTGAGCAGCTCGGATTTGTTGCCCGTGCCGCACACCAGGAAACCACGGGACTGCGCTTCGGCGTAGAGCAACATCATGCGGCTGCGCGCCTTGGCGTTGCCTTTGCTGCGCAGGTCCGGCTTGGTTGCGGCCAGTGCCGCCTCGAAGCCGGTCAGCAGCGGGCCGATGGGCCTCAACACGGGTTTGAGGCCGAGACTCTTGCAGGAGAGCCGCGCGTGTGCCTCGTCCTTTGGATCGGAATCGGGGGAAGGCAGCATGACGCACACGACGTTGCGTTTGCCCAGCGCCTTGACGGCCAGCGCCGCGACGACGGCGGAGTCCAGGCCCCCGGACGCCCCGATGACCACGCCCTTGGCCCCGGCCGCTTCGACGTGACGCGCGATGAACGCCGTGATGGTCGCTTCCCAACGCACCAGGTCCTCCGGCAAGGCGAAGTCGACGAGGCGGCGGCGCGACGGCTTGGCGGACGCGGCGCGGCGGGGCACGGGAAACGACCAAGACGGTCCTCCACTTCAAGCCCACCGTGAAGCCGACCCGGCTGTCCCTGCACGCCGCTGCCCCCCGCCTGGGCGACGTCGAGGCGAACGTGGCCACCGTGGCGAAAGCCGTCGCCGCTGACAAGGCCGGCATCGTTGTCTTCCCCGAGATGTTCCTGACCGGCTACAACATCGGCGACGACGCGCAGCGCCTCGCCCTGAGCCTGGACGACGACCGCCTCGAGCCCATCCGCAAGGCCTGCTCCAAGGCGAAGGCGCACGCCGTCGTGGGCGGCCCCCGCACCGCACGCAAGGGGGTCACCTACAACTCGGCGTTCCTCGTCAGCCCCGATGGCACGACGGAGGCGTACGACAAACGCGTCCTGGCCAACTACACGACGTTCCAGGAGGGCCTGTTCTTCCGTCGCGGCGCCTCGGACCCCATCTTCGAAACGGATGCAGGGACCATCGGCATCAGCATCTGCTACGATTTGTTCTTCCCGGAGTTCCAGCGCCGCCAAGCCCTCGCCGGTGCCGACCTGCTGCTGAACATTTCGGCCAGCCCCATCACGAGCCAACGTTTCTTTGAGGCTCTGTTCCCCGCGCGCGCCATCGAGAACGCTTCCTTCGTCGCCTACACCAACCTCGTCGGTCCGCAGGACGGCATCGTGTTCTGGGGCGGCGCCCAAGCCTGGAACCCGCGCGGCCAACGCATGGCGACCTCGACGCCAATGAAGCCCGGCAAGATCACCGTCGAGCTCGACTGGGACGACCTCACGCCCGCCCGTGAGTTCCGCCCGACGTTGCGTGACGTGCGCACGGATGACCTGGCCGACTTCGTCTAGCATGCGCGTCCTCGCCCTCCTGTCCGGCGGCAAGGATTCCGTCTGCGCCATCGAGACTGCCCGCGGCTTCGGATGGGACGTGGCCGCCGCCCTCGTCTTGCGGCCCGCCGAGGATGATGCTTGGATGTTCCACACTCCAAACCTCGATGTCGTTGCCGGGGTCGCGGAATGCCTCGGCCTGCCGCTCGTCGAGGCGGAGGTGCGCTCCGGCAAGGTCGAAGAAGTCGAGGATTTGCAGCGAGCGGTCACTGCAGCCAAACGTGAACTCGGCCTCGACGGGCTGGTGTCTGGCGCACTGGCGTCCGAGTACCAACGGACGCGCATCGACCTCGTCGGCCACCGCGCCGGCCTCAAGTCGTTCGCGCCGCTCTGGCACAAGCAGCCGCGCGGCTACGTCGACGGCCTGGTGGCCGCCGGCTGGGACATCCGCTTCAGTCGCACGGCGGCCGACGGAGTCCCCTCGTCCTGGGCGGGGCAACGCCTCGATGGGGCAAAGGTCGCCGCCATGGCCGGCCACCGCTCCCGACCGCATGTTGCGGGCGAGGGTGGGGAATACGAGACGTTGGTGCTCGATGCCCCATGCTATGGCCGGCGGCTCATCGTCGAGCGCGCGATGGTCGAGGAAACGGCCAGCCGCGCAACGTGGCGCGTCGAGGCATGGCGGACGGAATCGAAGGCGTGAGACGGGCTCCGGGGGGCCTTGAGCGACGGCTCAGCCGACGTGGATGTCGATCTTGCCGGTGAGGTCCTTGCGGTCCATGGCCTGGACGCTGGTGTCGCCCCAGTCCATGATGCAGTACTCGGCGCCGACTTCGAACTCGAGCACGTAGCGGCCGGGCTGGCTGCAGGTGTATTCCTGTTGGAGGTAGCCACTGATGTCCTCTGGGACGCCCCACTGGTCTCCGAGGCGCGCCAGTTTCGGCGGCTGCTCGCGGCCGGCCAGTTTGGATTTGAGCAAGAAGCGGTACTCCTCCTTCTCCGGGCTGTGCTCCTGGAGGCGATACGCGTGCTTGACGTGGACGACCTGGCCCTTGGCGACGCGCAACGC
>JBAZXE010000132.1:0-3847 GCA_041659985.1 Thermoplasmatota archaeon
CGATTCGAGGGGTCCGCCCCGACCGGTGCCTTAAATGGAGGCCGACCATGGTCTGAGACGCGACGATGACCGACGAGGCCAGCCCCCGCCGAGCCGACGCGCCCAGTGGCGCCGCAACCGGACTTCTGCCCCCACCGCAGGAATGGATTGCCGGCGAATCGTTCACGACCACCGCCGACGTGGCCGTCCCCGAAAAGCTCCTGGACCAGGTGATCGGCCAGGACCATGCCGTCACCGTCGTGCGCAAGGCCGCCGAGCAGAAGCGCCACGTCATGCTCATCGGCGACCCCGGCACCGGCAAATCGATGCTGGCCCGCGCCATGACGGAGTTCCTTCCCAAGGAGGAACTCGAGGACGTCATCGCGTACCCCAATCCGGAGGACCAGAACACGCCGCGCATCCGCGTCGTGCCCGCCGGCAAGGGCAAGGAAATCGTCGACGCGCAGAAGTTCGAGGCGCGCAAGAAGCAGGAGCAGCGCGGTTTCCTCATGATGGTCCTCATGCTGACCATCGTCGGCCTCGCCCTCTTCATCGCCTTCACCACGGGCCAGTACCAGACCATCCTGTACGGCCTCCTCGGCGCCCTCTTGGTGTTCTTCCTGTTCCGCTCCGCCGGCATGCAGCGCACCGTGCAGATGGTGCCGAAGCTCCTCGTCGGCCACGACCCCGACGACGTCGCCCCCTTCATCGACGCCACGGCCGCCCACTCCGGCGCCCTCCTCGGTGACGTTCGCCACGACCCGTTCCAGGCCGGCGGCCTCGAGACCCCGGCGCACGACCGCGTCGAGGCCGGCGCCATCCACAAGGCGCACCGCGGTGTCCTCTACATCGACGAGATCAACACATTGCACCTGCAGAGCCAGCAGCACATGCTGACGGCCATCCAGGACCGCAAGTTCCAGATCACCGGCCAGTCGGAGCGCTCCAGCGGCGCCATGGTCAAGACCGAGCCGGTGCCGTGCAGCTTCATCCTCGTCGCCGCCGGCAACGTCGACGCGCTGCAGGGCATGCACCCCGCCCTGCGCTCGCGCATCCGCGGCTACGGCTACGAGGTGTACGTGCGCGACCAGATGGACGACACCGTCGAGAACCGCCGCAAGCTCGTCCGCTTCGTCGCGCAGGAAGTCATCCGCGACGGCAAGATTCCCCACTTCGACAAAATCGGCGTCGCCGAGATCATCCACGAGGGGCAGCGCCGCAGCGGCCAGAAAGGCAAGCTCACCCTGCGCCTGCGCGAGCTCGGCGGCCTGGTGCGCGTCGCCGGCGACCTGGCCAAGGAAGATGGCGCCACCGTCGCCTCGCAGGCCCACGTCCTGCGCGCCAAGGTCATCGCCCGCAGCCTCGAGCAGCAGATCTACGACCGCCACATCGAGCACAAGCAGAAGTACCAGCTCATCCACACCGAGGGCACCGCCGTCGGGATGGTCAATGGCCTGGCCGTCTTCAGCGCCGACCCGTCGATGTCGGAGCACTCCGGCATCGTGATGCCCATCGTCTCCGAGGTCACCCCCGCCTCCAGCCGCGGCGAAGGCAAGATCATCGCCACCGGCAAGCTCGGCGAGATCGCCAAGGAGGCCGTGCAGAACATCTCGGCCATCTTCAAGAAGTACCTCGCCGAGGATGTCTCCAACCACGACGTGCACATCCAGTTCGTCCTCGCCCACGAAGGCGTCGAAGGCGACTCCGCCTCGGTCTCCATCGCCACCGCCGTCATGTCGGCCTTGAGCCGCGTGCCCATCCGCCAGGACGTCGCCATGACCGGCAGCCTGTCCGTGCACGGCCTCGTGTTGCCCGTCGGCGGCGTCACCGCCAAGATCGAGGCCGCCGCCAAGATTGGCATCAAGAAGGTGCTCATCCCGAAGGCCAACCTCGTCGACGTCCTCATTGAGGACGACTACGTCGACAAGATTGAGGTCGTCCCATGCGACACCCTGTACGACGTGCTCGAGCACGCCCTGGCCGCCCACCCGAAGAAGGCGGAGCTTCTCATCAAGCTCACCAGCCTTGAGATGGGCCTTCCCGGCGGCCCCACCAAGGCGGCAGCCATCCCGGGCAAGGACCTGCCCACCAAGAATGACCTGCCGGCCACGGACGTCCCCAAGACCGCCATCCGCCGTCGCCCAGCCCGCACCGCTCCGGCCCCCTGAACCCGGTGGCGCCACCCTGCGAACCCCCGGCAACGCAAGGCGTCATAGCCAAGTAGGCGGGGCCCGGTAGACGATGGCCGTGCGTGCCCTCGTCCTCGGACGCTTCCAACCCTTCCACCTCGGGCACAAGGCGCTCGTCCGGGAAGCCCTGGGGCGCGGCGCCACCGTCGTCTTGGCCATTGGGTCCAGCACGGCCAAGCCGGGGCTGCGCAACCCGTTCACGACGGCGGAACGCCGGCAGATGGTCGAAGCGGTCTTCCCGAACGAAATCCGCTCGGGGGCCATCGTCTTGGCCGAGGTCCCTGACCTGCATGACCCGCTGCGCTACGCCGCGCACGCGTTGGCCATCACCGGCCCGGTCGACGTCGTCTATGGCAACGACGACATGACCACCGGTCTCTTCGAGCGCGCCGGCCTGCGCGTCGAGAGCCCGGGCCTTGTTGAGCGCGAACGCTACGAGGCCAAGGCTATCCGGGCGCAGATCGCGGCCGACGACTTGACCTGGCGCAAATCGGTCCCGCCCGCCGTCGCCGACCTTCTGCTCAAGATGGACGCGGCCCGCCGGCTGCGCGGCCTGGAGGCGTACGCATGACCCGCGCCGGCGCCGTCCCGGGTCCAGACCCCGCCAGTCTGCTTGCCCGCCTCGAGCGCGACGGCCTCAAGGTCGCCGTGGCGGAATCCTGCACGGGCGGCCTGCTCGGCGGCCGTATCACGGATGCGCCCGGCGCCAGCCGCGCCTTCCTCGGCGGCGTCATCGCCTACTCCAACGACGCCAAAGTCAATCGCCTCGGCGTCGACCGCGCCCTCTTCGCCGACGGGCATGGCGCCGTTTCCGCTGCCGTGGCAGAGGCCATGGCGCGCGGCGTCCTGGGCAAGTTCGGGGCTGATGTCGCACTCGCGGTCTCCGGCATCGCGGGGCCGGGCGGGGGGACGCCAGAGAAGCCCGTCGGTCTGGTCTGGCTCGCCGCCGTCGGCCCGCGCGACCTGGTGAGCGTGCACCGCCTGAAGTGCGAAGGCGACCGCGCCGCGGTGCGCGAGCAGGCCGTCGTTGAGGCGCTGCGGCTTCTGGAGAAGAATCTGGACGAGGCCGAGCGAGTGAAGCTGACGCCGGGATCCGCCTGAAGGCACATTGTGAGCGGTTCCGTCAATCGAGGTTAGGAATCGGCGGCCGGCCTGGAGGAGGCGGAACATCGGTGGATACGAGCCCCTTGAACCGCAGCGGCACCGTTCGATGTCGCCGTGACGGAACCGCGTCCTCCGACGGCGACTCCGACCTCCTCCAGATAAACGCCTGGTCGTCGCGGCGCGCGAAGCGCGCCGGGCGGCGCTTCCGCGCCGCCAATTCGCAAATCCATGAGGGCCAAGTCACCGAAGTCCGCCACGACGACGCCGACGGCGGAACGAGGTTCATCGTCGCTCGGGGAACCGAACGGGCGCCGTCGACCTACGGAGTCGAGGATCAAGCCCAATCTGCGGAATCCCGGTCCGCTCGACGGCCCGGAGGGGAGCGGTTCTGCGAAATCGGTGCCTAGGCCAGCGTTTCCATCTGGGACATGAGGTTCCACACCAACGTCCGGCCGTGCAGGGGGATGTTGGGGTCGTTGGCCATGTCGTCGAGGGTGCCGATGGCCTTCGACTTGCGCACGTCGAGGGGCTGGCTCTGGTCCGTGAGGAGGGCTTTGATGGCCTCGGCGCCGCGG
>JBAZXE010000133.1:0-3721 GCA_041659985.1 Thermoplasmatota archaeon
CTAGGCGCGGCGCCGCCGAGCCACGGCGAGGGCCGCCAAGACCAGGATGACCCAAACGGATCCGGGGATCGGCGCCAGTTTGTCGTCGGACGGCGTGGTGGACGAACTCGAGGACGACTCCGGGGTGCGGAGGTCCGTCACGCGGTTCTGTGGGTCCCAGTGCAACTCTCCCCCGGTGGCATTGAAGGCGTACACGGTTCGCGTGCCCTCGTCCTCGAGCCGCAACGCATACGTCGCGCCGCTTTCCGAGACGGCCACGCTAGGTAGTCCGCGATTGTCGCCGCGGATGTGGTAGGTGCCCTGGTCGGACAGGACGCGTCCCAGGAACACCTCGACGGAGAGGTTGAAGGCCTGGTCGGTGGCGTTGAGTTCCGGGACCGCCGTGAGGTTGTCCAGGGTCAAGTGGAAGGTGTTGATGCCCAACGCGAGGGTCACGGGGTGGCTGAGGACCTGCTTGGCGCCAGCGGCAAGCGTGGCGTTGGCGATGGGGGCCCCCTCGAGGAACAGCTGTGCGGCGACCGGCATGACGCCGTCTTCTTGGGCGACCGTCACTTGCAATTGGGCCGCGTCGCCCAGAAGAAGAGGGCCCGCCGGGTCGAGACGCGCCGCCGTGATGGCGAGGTCCGTGAACGGTTCCTCAATCGGGATGGTGACCAGAAGGCTGGCCTCGTTACCGAGGGCATCGATGGCGCGCAGGACATACGACAGGTTGCCCAGCGCGTCCGGCGTGACCACGAAGGCCTTGCTGGCAACGCCGGCCGCCACCAGCGCCGATTGGGACCCGTTGCCGCTCAGGGACAAGGTGGAGTCCGAGGCGTCGAGCACGGTGACGTCAAGGACCATGGGCACGCCAAGGTAGCCCACCGACGGCAGGCGGGTGGTGAGGGTGGGCGCCGTGGCGTCACGGAAGACGGTGATGTCCAACTTCGTGACATGGCCGCCGCGGTCGTAGGCCCGCAGCACCATGGTCGTGTTGCCTTCGATGAATCCCGAGCCGCCCAACACGTAGGGGGCGGCGAGGGGGCTCTCGAATGCAAGGCCCGCGGTCTGGTGCGTGACCTTCCACAGGAGGTTGTCCGACGCCGTGACGCGCAGGACATCGTTGGCACCGAGGCTGGCCTTTGTGCCGCCGCCCGCCAAACCCAGGGCAGGCGACGTGGTGTCGGCCGCCGTGATCGTCAGGGTCTTGCCGGTCGGGAGCTGCGCGACGTCGGCGCCACTGAAGACGCGCACCTCGACGACATACGAGGCCTCGATGAGGTCCGGCTCGTCGAGCGGCAGGCTCAGAATCCAGTGGCCGGCCGTGAGTTGCATGAGGCGGTCAAGGTGGTGGCAGGCCGAGGTGCCGCAGGATACGCGCAGCACCAACTCCGCCGACGTGACGGTGCCGTTGAGGGTCGCGTCGAAGAGCAGGCTCTCGACGGTGCCGGTCAGTTCCGCCGTCGCCGTCTTCGCGGCCGCGTTGGCCAGCACGGCGCCCTTGCCGTCCTTGATGACGAGGCTGGCGAGCGTGGGGCCCGCAGCCGAGGCGACGGGCAGGCAGGCGGCCAGCGCCACCGCGACCAGCAGGAGAGCGGCGGCCGCCCGCAGTGTCCTCACGGTTCTACCCCCGGCGCGTCACGCCAATCAGGGCGACGAAGAGCACCAGGACGAGGGCGAAGAGCGCCCCGATGTACCAGTGTTCCTTCACGGCGTCCCAGAAGAGGCCCTTCTGGTCCACCAGTTGCGATTCGCCCGTGGCGGGGTTGTAGTAGGATTCCTCTGTGCCGTCGCCATCGAGGTCGAAGGTCCAGTCGAGGACCTTGTCGCCCGTGACGTCGCGGTACACGATGGGGATGCTAGTGTCCGAGCCGCTGACGATGAAGTAGTCCGCCCGGCCATCGCCGTCCACGTCGAAGACGGAGTCAAGCTTGCCGTCGCCGTCGAGGTCGATCTTCTGCACGGTGAGCAGCTTGCCGCCCTTCGAGTAGAGGACCGTCTCGTCGGCGTCGACTTGACCGTCGCCGTCGTTGTCCACGAGGTAGTCGAGGGTGCCATCGCCGTCGACGTCCATCTTGCGCAGGAGGGTCCACGTCCCCTTGTCGAGGTCGTAGGCGCCGTCGAGGGCACCGTCGCCGTCGCGGTCCACGAAGAACTCCGGGATGTCGTCGCCGTTGATGTCCTTCGACGTGTTCAGGGCGGACACCACGCGGCTGTCCGGGTCCCAGTAGACGTCTGGCAACAAGTCGCCGTTGGAGTCGAGGAAGTGGTCGGTGCGGCCGTCGGCGTCGCCGTCCAGCATGTAGACGACTTGCTGGGTGATGTTGCCGTCGGCGTCGGGGACGTCGACGAGGAACTTCTCCAACGAGGCGTTCGACATGTAGCGCGACATGACGAGGCTGGCCGACTGCTTGCCGCTGTCCGAGCCGCTCTCCGCGAAGGCTTCGTAGCCGTTGGCGAGGCGGTCGCGGTCGACGGCGTACTCCGTGATGCCGTCGCGGTCGGCGTCGGTGGCCACGTAGTTCAGCACCTCGACGGTCATGGTGGCCTCTTCGGCGATGGGCGCGGCGGCTGACACGAACTTGGCGGACGCCGTGAATGGCATGCGGACACCGGTGGGCGGGGCGCTTCCCAGCTCGGCGCGGATGAGGACGTCGCGGCTTTCGCCGGGGCGCACATCTTCCAGCAGGGCGGGGTCTTCTCCCGTGAGGTGGGTTGCGAACGCCTTGTTCACCAGGGCTAGCTTGACGCTGATGTCGCCGGTGAGGGTGCCGGTGTTCGTCACGTTGAGGACGAAGGACGCGGTCTCTCCGGGGGCGGCGAACGCGGTGGCGTCGCTGGTGCGGTTGACGCTGAGCTCAAGGTAACCAATCGTCGTCGTGATGAGCTTCTGGGCCACGGCGCCGGATGAGCCGGTGGCGAAGACCACGATGGGCGCGATGGTGCGCGGCGTGGCGCTTTGCGGGGCCTTGACGGTCATGTCGACGACTTGCTCCTCGAGGGGGCCGAGCGTCGTCTGGGCCGGGTTGAAGCTCGCGGTCCATCCGGTGGGGACGCCCGTCGCCGAGAGGGTGACGAGGTCGTTGCCGGTGCCGTTGTTCTTCACGCGCAGGCTGTACACGAAGTCCGAGCCGGCCGTCGCGACGCCGGAGGCGCCGTCGGGGGCGCTGATGCTCAGGGCCGCGATACTGGTCAAGTCGAACACGATGTCCGAGAAGCCGGTCTCCGTGGTGCCCTTGGCGGCCGTGAAGCGCAGCGGGACGCGGCTGACGCCGAGTTCCGTGGCGGGGGCGCGGATGGTGAAGTTCGCCACAGCGCCGGTGGCCGTCATGGTGACGGTGCGGGTGGTGTTGGCCATCGTCCATCCGGGCGGCAGCGTGGCGGCGTCCACTGAGACGACGACGGGGCCGGTGCGGGCCAAGAGGTCGGTGACCTTGACCTGGAAGGGCTCGTCGATGCCGCGCTGGTCGATGAGGACGCTGGCGGGCACGCCGACTACGCGCAGGTTGGAGGCCGCGACGACCGTCGCCGTGAGGTCGGCGAAGTCAATCAGGGGCGACCCTTCACTGGCGACCTGGACGCGGAAGCCGACCGTCTGGCCGACCGTGGCCGTGGCGGGGGCCGTCACAGTGAGGAAGCCGTGCAGCACGGAGCCGCCGGGCACGAAGTTCGTGTCGGGGACCGACAGGCGGGGCTTGAAGTCCGCGTTGCCGGAGATCAGCGAGAAGATCGGAAGAGCGGC
>JBAZXE010000134.1:0-3501 GCA_041659985.1 Thermoplasmatota archaeon
GTGCTCTTCCGATCTTCCGACTCGCCCACCCACTTGGATAGGACCTCGGGGCCCTTGACCGAAAGGAAGTTCGCGCCGGATTCGTTGGCGACGGCCTTGGCCAGCAGCGTCTTGCCGGTGCCGGGCGGACCGTACAGCAGGATGCCGCGTGGCGGCTTGATGCCCATGCGCTCGAAGGACGCGGGGTCCTCCAGGGGCCACTCGACGGCTTCCTTGAGCTGCTGCTTGACTTCAGCGAGGCCGCCGACGGTGTCCCACGTGACGTTGGGGACCTCGACGAGGAACTCGCGCAGGGCCGACGGGTCGACGATTTTGAGGGCGCCCTTGAAGTCGTCCGAGGTGACCTGCATCTTCTCGAGGAGTTCGGCGGGAACCGGTTCGTCGAGGTCGATTTCGGGCAAGTAGCGGCGCAGCGCCTTCATGGCGGCCTCGCGGGCGAGGGCCATCAAGTCCGCGCCGACGAAGCCGTGCGTGGCGTTGGCGAGGTCTTCGATGTCGACGTCCTCGGACTTCGGCATGTTGCGCGTCTGGATCTGCAGAATCTCGAGGCGGCCTTCCTTGTCGGGCACGCCGATTTCGATTTCGCGGTCGAAACGGCCGGGGCGGCGCAGGGCGGGGTCGACGGAGTCGGGCCGGTTGGTGGCGCCGATGACGATGATCTTGCCGCGACCCTTGAGGCCGTCCATCAGGGTGAGCATCTGCGAGACGACGCGGCGCTCGACTTCGCCTTGCACTTCGTCGCGCTTGGGGGCGATGGCGTCCATCTCGTCGATGAAGATGATGGATGGCGCGTTCTTCTCGGCCTCCTCGAAGGTCTTCCGGAGGTTCTCCTCGGACTGGCCGTAGAACTTGCTCATGATCTCCGGGCCGTTGATGGTGTAAAACTGCGCGCCCGATTCGTTGGCGACGGCCTTGGCGATCATCGTCTTGCCGGTGCCGGGGGGGCCGTGCAGGAGAACGCCCTTTGGCGGGTCGATGCCGAGGCGGTCGAAGAGCTCGGGGTGCTTGAGCGGCAGCTCAATCATTTCGCGGACGTTCTGCAATTGCGGCTTGAGGCCGCCGATGTCCTCGTACGAGATGCTGGAGGCGGCCTGCGCACCTGCGGCGGCGGCTTCCTCGTTGACCTTGATCTGCGTCTCCTCGTTGATGAGGACGATGCCCTTGGGGTTCGTCGCGATGATGCTGAACGGGAGCGCGTTGCCGAAGAGCGCGATGTTGGGGACGACGACGATGTCGCCTTGCACGACGGGGCGCTTCAGGAGGCCGCGCTTGGCGAGGGCGTCGATGCCGTCACCGAACTGAATCTGCTGGTCCTGCGAAATGGCGGGCGCGAGGGTGACCTGCTTGGCGGGTTTGACCTCGGCCTTCTTGATGGTGACCTTGTCGCCGATGGACACCCCCGCGTTCTTGCGCGTGAGGTTGTCGACGTGGATGATGCCCTTGCCCTCGTCGCCCGGGTGGGAGCGCCAGACGACAGCGGCCGTCGTCTTGTGACCCTTGATCTCGATGATGTCGCCGGGGCTGAGGTTGAGCTCCACGCGCGTCTGGCCGTCCAGGCGGGCACGTCCGTAGGAGACGTCCTGCTGGAGGGCTTCAACGACACGCAGGGTGGCTTCGGTCTTGGGCATCTTGGGGTGCTCCAGTACGAGGGGGATAGGTTAGCGCTTCTACAAAAGCGCTCCGGCCCTTCCCTCGAACGGTCATCCCTCCAGGGCGCTTTAAAGCGTCCTTTCGGGGAGTGTGGGGCGACGGTTCAGCCCGCCGCGACATGTCAACCGACACAAGGGAAAGGTGTGAAATAAGGCGCCCCTAAACCCGGAGGCATGGAAGGGATGGGAACTGGACTGGCCGCGCCGAAGATGACCTTCGAGCGCCGCCGGCAGTTCGCCTGGAAGACGGCGCTCCTCCTGGCCACGACGTTGGCGCTCATCCCCATCCTGCTCCTCAAGCACGCGTGGGCGGCCCAAGCCTACCTGTGGATCCTCGTCGCCGTGCACGTCATCGGCCTGTTCATCATCGGCGTCGGCGTGAAGCGGACGCACATCGCTCCAGACACCCGCGGGCTGGTCATCCGGCTCGTCGGCATCGCCTGCCTCATTGCCTTGCTCTACCTCGCATCCAAAGGCCTGCAAACCTCGGTCGAGGATCTGCTGTTCTGGGGCAGCCTGTTCGCCATCTGGGCGCTCCACACCGTTGGACTTGCGCTTCTGCACATCCGCAGCGGCCGCGAGGTCGCGGCGTGTCCCTTCGTCTAGAGGCCCAGGGTTCGGGAATCAAATCGGCGGCGAGGCGCCGGTTGGGGGAGGCTAGGTCTGCTCTACGGTCTCGCAGACCGGACAGACGCTCAGGTTCGCCCCAGAGGCGACGGCCTTCGACCCGCAAGAACCACAGATACCGAACATTGCCAACCTGTGGTGAAGATTCCCCATCGAAGGATAAATGCGCCGAGGCATCCGCGTGGATTTCACTTGGACTTGTCAACACGATGTGCCATGCATGATCGATGCACGCAAGGGGTCCAGGGGCGCAGCCCCTGGTGAACGAAGGACCGGAGCGCAGCAGTGCTCCGGTCTAGCGCGAGCGGAGCGAGCGCGTTTCGGACACGTTCACGCGCGGCGCGAAGCGCCGCGCATTACGAAAGTGGACGAAGGGGGATTTGAACCCCCGGCCTCTGCCTTGCGAAGGCAGCGATCTACCAGCTGATCTATTCGCCCAGATGCTGCCAAGGGCGCCCTGGCGGCGCCGCCTGGAATGGGCTCGCACGGATTCGAACCGTGGACCTCCCGGTTATCAGCCGGGTGCTCTACCAGTCTAAGCTACGAGCCCGTAGGAGCGGCCGACTTGGGGACCATACATAAGCGGTTCGACGCCCCGCCAGTGGACCCCGACCCCGAACCAAAGTCGAAGGCACCCTTGCCGAGGCTCCGTCACCCGCCGACTTCCGGTGCATCGGGTTTTATCGACGGCGGCCGCTGGCCGGCCTGATGCGCATCCTTGCGGCCGCCTTGGCCGTCGTCGCCACCCTGTCCCTGTCGGGCTGCATGTGGTGGGCGGACAGCCTCGACCAAGGCAGCGGCGACTCCTACGATCCCGAGGTCGCCATCGTCTTCCTGGGCATCGCCGTGATCGTCGGCATCGTCCTCGTCGTGGTCAATCTCTCCAACCAAGGCGGAACCGCACCGCCTCCGTCGCCGCCGTTGGCGCCCGTTGCACCCCCCAACGCGGGCTGGCAGGAAGTCGAGGAAACCGTGGCGCCCGCGCGTGCGCCAGCCAAGAAGGCCGCCCCCAAGACGGCGAGAAGACGAGCCCCGTAAACACCCCAAGGGCGCGTAGCCAAGCCCGGATATGGCAACGGACTTCTAAGCCGTCGATCGTGCGTTCGAATCGCACCGCGCCCGTCCAGAAGCAAAATGAGCGAGCGCAGCGAGCGAGCTTTGCTTCTGGACAGCGAGCGCGCCGAACGGAGTTTCGGCGGGCGAGCGGACCTGAGGAACGCGAGCG
>JBAZXE010000135.1:0-3447 GCA_041659985.1 Thermoplasmatota archaeon
CCCTGCAATCGGCCCTCCCCGTCGGGTCTCGGCGCGCAGGTCGACGGACACGACGGGGAGGGCCGATTGCAGGGTGTAGCTGGCCTGCTCGGGGCCCAGGATGCAAAGGGCGTCGGTGCCCACCAAGCTCGAGGCGCACCCAAAGTCGGCCCGCAGGGAGAACTGCGCGCCATCGGCGCTGCGTTCGACGACCGAACAGAATTCGACGCCAAGGGCGGCTGCAGCCTCGCGCACCAGCATGGCGAGCGTGCCGTTGAGGTTGCGGCTGGCCAGGGCCTGGAGGCCAAGGCGGACGATGGTTGCCTGCTGGCGGGCGCGGCCCTCAAGGACCTGCTGGGCCGCGGATTGGACGTCAAGGGCACGCCGGAGCTCGCCGGCCAGTTCGTGCCGATCGGCGGGCCCTTCGGCTTGCGTCTCCTGCTGGTGGGCGGTGACAAGGTTGGGCACTGGGGGGACCTCGTTCGGGTTGCGGCTGTCCTGGCCCAGGGAGGGGTGCGCCTTCGTCATCGTTGTCCCCATGCGCACATGAAGTACACCACTTGCAGGCAACCCGCACATGTGTGCTTGTGGACGGACGCAAGTAGTCGCGGGCACCTACGCTTGTCCCAGGACCCCATGTTCGAGATTTTGCTGGTGGATGACAATCGCACGGACGTTGAGATTATGCAGGAGGCCCTCGAGGGCGGCAAAGTGTCGACCCGATTGCACGCGGCTTGCGACGGCGTCGAGGCCATGGCGTTCCTGCGCCGCGAGGACGCGTACAGGGACGCTCCCCGCCCGGACTTGATCCTCCTTGACATGAAGATGCCCCGCATGGGAGGCCTTGAGGTGCTCGCCGCGGTCAAGGGCGACCCGGACCTTCGCAGCATCCCCACCGTCATGCTGACCTCCTCGAAAGAGGGACGGGATGTGGCGCGCGCCTACGAGCTCCAGGCCAATGGGTTCGTGCAGAAGCCGCTCGACTTCGACGACTTCCTGGTCGTGATGGGCGGCATCGAGCAGTTCTGGACCAGCGTTGCCACGGTCCCGGCACGGATGACTGCCCTGCCCACCGCGGCCGGCTAGCCTCCTCCGCCTCCTTGTCCAACATGCCGGCCCACCCGCCAATCCCCCAATCCTTTCCCCCTGACCCTCTGGTGAACAACTTGAACCACACCTTCGCGAACGGGCCCGCCCGCGTCCTGTGGGCTGAAGACAACGCCCAGGACCGCATGCTGATCGAGGAATCCCTCGACGGCAAGGGCGCGTCGGCCCTTACCGTGGTGGCCGACGGAGTGCACCTGCTGGAGGCCTTGGAGACGAAGCGCCCGGACCTCGTGGTCCTCGACCTCAAGATGCCGCGCCTCGGGGGCCTTGAGGTGCTGCGCCGCATCCGCAGCCACGTGGATTGGCAAGGCCTCCCCGTGACCATCTTCAGCTCCGGCAACCGGCCTGACGAAATCGAGCACTGCAAGGCCCTTGGGGTCAACGAGATTGTCCAGAAGCCCGTGGATTTCGACCTGTTCAGCATGGCGGTCCAACGCGTCGTCGGCTCGGCGCGTCCTGCGCCAGCCGACGGGGCACCACCCGCGCTGCCCAACCGCGCCGCTTCGAGGTAGGTTGCCGAACCGGCCGGCGCCCCATGCGGGCGCGCTTACGGCCGCGTCGCCTCGCGTAGCGCTGCGAGGGTCCGCAACGGTCGCGGTCCCATGCGGGCGATGCCCGTGAAACAATGCGCGGCAACGTCGGGCATGACGCGTCCATGCGGGCTCGCGTCGAGCAGGCGCAACGTGGCGACGCGGACTTGCGACGTTGGGTTGAGGACGAATCGATGCGCGCCCTTTGCCCGGTGTGCACGCAGGGCGTAAAGGGCAAGGTCCAGGAAGGTGTCCGAGCGCCCGGCCGCCTCGAGCGACGCATGCCCGGCGTGCCGCAGCGCGATGGGCAGCGCCTGCAGGAGGATGCGTCGGGCCGCTTGCCACACGTCGTCGGGGTCGCGGTCGACGACGGAGCCGGGTGCGGTCTTGAAGCGGAACGCCCAAGCCAGTTGCGGGGCCTGCATCTGCAGTTGGGTCGGCGCCTGTCCGCGGGCGAACAACTCCTGGAATGACCGCCAACGTTCGGCCTGGCTCGGGGCGAAGTGGCCGGCGGCCAGCATCTGGGCGTCGAAGGCCGCCAGGATGGCCTTGGCGGCTTGGATGCGGACTGCGTGGGCGTCCCTTGTCTCGGTGGCAAAGAGGAGGCCGGCTGCGCGGTTGGCCAAGAGCCGCAGGCCTTCTCCGCGATCAAGGTCCTTGGCGTGGCGGATGGGGATGCGCGGCAGCAGGTCCTCGCCCCACAGCACACGGCCGCGCAACGCCGTCTCGTACCAGAACACGGTGGCGGGCGCATGCGACAAGCGCCAGGCCGGCACTGCGGCGAGGTCGACGTGCAGTCCCAGCAGGCGTTCGAGGCGGTGGCGCAGCGGCCCGTAGGCTTCGCGTGGGCGGCCGAAGCCGCGCACGACGACGAAGTCGTAGTCGTTCTGCGGCACGCCGTCGAGGACGGTGCCTTCGCCGCGCGCGAATCCGCCGGTCAGGATCAGCGAACGCAGGTGGGGGTCTGCCTCGCGCACCGCGGCCACGACCTCGTCGAGGTCGGAGTCGATGCGGTGGACGATGGCGGGCGTGTCAAGGGTGGTGTACGGCATCGCGGTTTGCTCCAGGCGCGACGGCCTCGGGGGTCAGGAGGAGACTGGTGCCCTCCTGGCCGGCGGGGATGGGGACCTTGAGCAGCTCGCACAGCGTGGGGAAGACGTCCACCAGCGGGCGCAGGCCGAGCTTGCGCGGGCCGGTATGGCCGTTGCTGGAGGCCAGCAGTGCGAGTCCGTGCGACTCCTCGCTTTTGTCGAGGTAGCCGTGCATGCCGACAATGGTCGAGTCGCGCACGTGGAAGTAGTCGGGCCAGAACATGACGCCCGGCTCGGCGGCCAGCATGCGGTCGCCCCAGCGCCGGTCGAGCGGGATGCGGCGGCGCTTGCGCTCGGCCTCGTCGACGAGATGGGACCCCGGGATGGCGGGCAAGGCCGCCTCGACCAGGGCGCGGCCTTTCTCCGTGAGGTACCACAGGACCGCCAGGGTGCTGTTGACGAAGAGCACGTAGTCCTTGGCGGGCTTGGCGCCGGACTTGGCCAGTGCCTTGGCGATGTTGACGCGGCGTTCGACCGGGGCCATGCCGTGGTCGCCGCAGACGAAGAGGTCCCACGAGTCGTAGTTGGCGGCGAGGGCGGCATGGATGCTGGCGAGCTTGCCGTCGAGGTCGCGCAGGAACCCCTTCTGCATCTTGTCGCTGAAGGGGCCGTGCACGTGGCCCATCTGGTCAGTGACGCTGAACTGCGCCACGTAGAGGTCGTACGGCAGCTTGGCGCGCAACTCGCGAACCAGGAGCCCGTGGATCTCCTCGTCGTCGCCAGACACGGGGTGGGCAAGG
>JBAZXE010000136.1:0-3482 GCA_041659985.1 Thermoplasmatota archaeon
CGACGCCAAGACCGTGCCCATGCAGGACATCATGAGCTACCAGAGCAACCCGAACCAAGTGCACTGCGTCTCGAGCCTCAACATCCTGGCGCTGCAGGCCGTCTACGAGCCCATCCTTGGCCAAGGGCCGGGCCAGGTCCCCATGACGTACGTGCACCAGAGCCCCGCGTCGTACTCCCAGACCACCTGCGCGAACCCGGCGGAAGGCCTGTGGGTCGCGGCGTCGATGGACGTCGACCCGATGAAGCCCGTCGAGGCGCTCGCAGACTTTGGCCTGCTGGGTAGCGCCACGGTCGTGGCGTGGCAGCCCTCCGAACTCCTGGCGGATTCGCCGTTGGCCGGCCTTCGTTAGGCGTCCAAGGTTCCTTTTCCACTCCTTCCTTTTTTCGTCGGCGGTTCAGAACATCCTGGGCCTTGGCCTTCGATTGAACCCTTCGGCCCGTTTGCGCGCGTCCGAGAACTCCCACCACGGCTTTGCTTCGCCGGTGCGCGCCGCGTGGATGGCGGCGGCGAATACGTCGAGGACGCAGGGGTCGTGCCGGACGCCGTCCATGGCGCTGATGCGCTGGTACAATTCTTTGGGGTCGCGGCGGGACAAGTCGTCGAGGCTGGCCACGCCGAGACGGATGAGGTCGCCGGCGGTGGCGGGACCGACGTTGGGTAGCGTCTGCAGCTGCACGAAGGTCTGCCGCTGCAGGACGTCGAGGGAAGTCGGCCGTTTCACAAAACGCCAGCGCCGAATCCTGGTTCAACCCTTTTTCTGGGGGTTGTGAAAGCAGGGAGCGAGTATTTAGGACGTGGCCTGAACGTTTATGCGCATCACGGGGTTGAGACGAGGTTCATGCAGAGCGTTAGCGCTAGCGGTCCCGTTACGGGCTGGCGGCGCGCTTGGCGCATGGTGGGGGTTGCTGCTTCGGCCGGCCTTGCCGTCGTCGTCCTCCCGTTCACCGGCGCCACCCCGTTCTTCCTGACCGCGTTCAGCGATTTCCTGCAGCTGGGGGCCGCCGCTGCGGCGGCAATCCTGTTGGTCGCCATGGCAAGGCGGTGCCAGGGCGCCGATTGCGCCGGTTGGATGTTCCTGGGCGCTGGTGCCTTCGCGTGGACGGTCGGGCAAATCCTGTGGACGTGGTACGAGCTTGTCCTGCGGCAGGAAGTCCCCTCCCCCGGCCTCAACGACGTTGCCTATCTCGCGATGGTGCCCCTGGCGGTGGCCGGCCTCCTGCTGTTGTCGCCTTTGCGGCAACACAAAGGCCTCGTGGCGGCCGCGCTGCTGCTGGATGGGGCCCTTGCCACCCTCGCCGTGGCCGCGATTGCCTGGCCCCTCGTCCTCTATCCCGTCTTCCATGCGCAGGCCGATTTGGCGCCCTCGGTCGTGGCCGTTGCCTACCCCATGGGTGACCTCATCATCCTCGGCCTGGCAGGAGGCATCCTGATGCGCAGCAGGGCAGCCTGGCGGTCTGCGCTCGGATTGGCGTATGCCGGGTTCTTCCTCATCTCCGTGGCCGACATCGGCTACGCGCTGGGCATCTTTTCGGACACGTATGCCACCGGACAACTGGTGGACGCAGGCTGGATTACGGGATTCCTGGTCCTTGCCGCTGCGGCCTTGGCCCCTTCGCGGCAACTTGATGCCGAGCCGAACCAGTACGCACGCCGCGTCGGGCACTTGATCCCCCTGGCGGCCCTCATCGCCGGCATCGCGGGGTTCGTTATCCAGGCCCTGGCACGCGAGCAACACCCGGTGGACACGGGCTGGCTCGTTCTCATCTCCTTGCTGGGAATTGCCGCCGTAGCCCGGCAAGCCCTGACCGAAATTGAGTACCGGGTCCTTCTGCACGACCGTGAGGCCGCCCAGCGCCTCTACCGCGACATCGTCGAGGGCGCTACAGAGGGCATTTTCCGCACCAATGAGACCGGACAGATCCTGATGGCCAACCCGGAATACGCCCACATTGCCGGATACGCCTCGGTCGAGGAGCTGCAGGCCAATGTCAAGCGGGTCACGGAACTCTACGTCGACCCAAACGAGCGTGACGTCCTCTTGGACGCGGTCCGACGCCAAGGCCGCCTCGTCGGGCAGGAGATTCGCATCCGCCGCGCCGACGGCCAGCTGCGCTGGATCAGCGTGAACCTCCAAGCTACGACGACTTCCACCGACGAGCGCGAGTACGAAGGATTCGTACGCGACGTCACGGACGCGCATGTGCTGGCCCACAACCTTGAACGTACCCGGCGCGCGCTCATCGTGCTCAGCCAGGTCAACCAAGCCCTCGCGCAGGCCGACGACGAGACCGTGCTCGTGCAACGCGTGTGCGACTTGCTGGTGAAGGACGGCGGCTATCGCCTGGCCTGGGCGGGCTTGGCCCAGGATGACGAAGCGCGGTCAGTCAAGGCACTCGCACAGGCCGGCTTCGAAACGGGCTATGTCGATAAGGTACGCGCAAGCTGGGGCGCCGACGACCCGCGCGGGCAAGGCCCGACCGGCCGCGCCATCCGGGACGGCAAAACCCAGGTCGCACAAGACATCCTCAATGATCCGACCATGGCGCCGTGGCGCGATGACGCCTTGGCGCGTGGGTACCGTGCATCCTGCTCGATGGTGCTGGATCTCAAGCGCTATGGCCGCGGAGCCCTCATGGTGTACGCCGACGAACCCACGGCATTCGGACCCGACGAAGTGCAGATGCTGGATGAATTGGCGGGCGACCTGGCCTTCGGGATGGTGGCGTTGCGCAATCGGCAGGCAACGCGCAAGGCCGAGGAGGCCCGCGTCGCCGCCCAGGCCGACTACCAGGCGCTGTTCGAGCACATGACGGAAGGAGTCGCGCATTGTCGCATGGTCTTCGAAGGCGGCAAGCCCGTGGACTGGGAATACCTGCACGTCAATCCGGCATTCACCCCGCTGACCGGCTTGCGCGACGTGGTCGGCCGGCGCGTCACCGAAGTGATTCCGGGCCTCCCCGAGTCCAACCCGGACCTCCTCGCCTTGTACGAACGGGCCGCGAAGGGGGGCGCCCCCGAGCGCATCGAAACTGAGGTCCCGGGCCTGGGCCGTTGGTTCTCGATCTCCGCGTATTCTCCGGCCCCCGATGAATTCGTGGCCGTCTTCGACGACGTCACCGAACGAAAGAGGGCGGAGACGACGTTGCGCATCAGCGAGGCCCGCCTGCGTGAGGCGCAGCGAACGGCCCACGTCGGTTCCTGGGAACTCGACCTCGTCAAGAACGAACTGTGGTGGTCCGACGAGAACTACCGCGTCTTCGGAGTCGAGCCGGGCGTTTTCGGGGCCACATACGAGTTCTTCCTCGACACGATCCATCCGGACGACCGTGAGGCCGTCAACAAGGCGTACACGACGTCGGTGGCCACCCGCATTCCTTACGGCATCGAACACCGCCTCGTCATGAAGGACGGCAGCGTAAAATGGGTGTACGAACGCTGCGAGACTTTCTACAGCCCGACGGCAAGCCCATCAAGTCGGT
>JBAZXE010000137.1:0-3355 GCA_041659985.1 Thermoplasmatota archaeon
AGGAAGAGAAGCAGGCGCGTCGCCAGCTGGCGCGTTCCAAGCGCCCGAAGGACGCGCCCGAACCGACCCCCCAGGCACCCGCCCCGGCGCCGGTGCAGTCCAAGAGCGCTCCGGTGCCCGCCCCTGTGCCCGCTCCGGCGCCGGTGCAGTCCAAGAACGCCCCTGCGCCCGCCCCTGCGCCCGCCCCTGCGCCCGCCCCTGCGCCCGCCCCTGCGCCCGCCCCGGCACCGGTGCAGTCCAAGAGCACCGGCGTCGCCGAACCGAGCCGCTCGGTGGACCCGAAGAAGGCCGTCGTCACCGACAAGGCCGCCAGCAGCTCCGGCCTCAAGTCGATGGAGGCCAGCGTCGCGCAGGCCGCCATCCGCCGCGCCGTCGCCACCGACGTCATCCACAAGGGCACCATCAAGCTCCCTGAGTTCCCGCCGCCCGCGATGGAGCGGCCGCCAGAACTCCTGCTCGAGGAGGCCCGCCGCCAGGCCATCCGCCAAAAGGAGGCCGAACGCCGCACGACGCTGCTCACCGCCGCCGCGACGGACGAGAGCAAGCTCCGGCGATTGCAGGAGGAATTCGCCGCCGAGGACAAGCTGCAATACCAGATTGACCCGGACGACGTGGAGATTGAGGTCTACCCGGTCAATCCGCCGTACGCCTACGTGCAGATCATCAAGAACTCGCGCACGCACGCCGCCATCTACCACGCCATCGAGCCCAAGCTCGACCACGACGAGCAACTTCTGCTGGGCTTCATCGAGCAGACGCTGGTCGACGTCCTGGACCTGCAGCCGTCGGAGCTGGACAAGGAAGAACTGGGCGAGTACATCCGCAAGAAGTTCGACCAGGTCGTCTTCGACTACTCCATCCAGATGGGCGACCCGACCATCGAAGGGTCCGAGGCGGCCTCGAAGCAGCGTCTGCTGTACTACGTGCTGCGCGATTTCATCGGCGAAGGCCCGCTCGACGCCTTCACGCGCGACCCGTGGATCGAGGACATCTCCTGCGACGGTCCGCACCAGCCGGTGTTCATCTACCACCGCAAGTACGAATCGCTCACCACGACCGTGCGCTTCCGCGACCACCCCCACCTCGACTCGTTCGTCATCCGCCTGGCGCAGCGCGCCGGCAAGCACGTCTCCATCGCGGAACCGATCCTGGACGCCACGATGCGCGACGGTAGCCGTCTGCAGGCGACGTTGGCCAAGGAAGTCTCGACGTTCGGCAGCAGTTTCACGATTCGTAAGTTCCGCGAAGTGCCCTTCACACCGATTGACCTCGTGCGCTTCGGGACGATGTCAAGCTCGATGCTGGCCTACCTCTGGATGATCATCGCCGGTCGCCAGTCCGCCATCTACTCGGGCGGCACGGCGTCGGGCAAGACGACGGCCATCAACGCCATCATGATGTTCATCCCGCCCGCGATGAAGGTCATCACCATCGAAGACACGCGCGAACTGAACATCCCGCAACCGAACTGGATTGCGGGTCTCACGCGTGGCGGGTTCGGCCCGCGCGACCAGCATGGCCGCCAGGCGGGCGAGATTGACATGTTCCAACTGCTGAAGAACGCCTTGCGTCAGCGCCCGGAATACATCATCGTCGGTGAAGTCCGTGGCGCCGAGGCGTACAACCTGTTCCAGGCCATGGCCACCGGCCACGCCGCATACGGCACCATGCACGCCGACTCGGTGGACGCCGTCATCCACCGCCTGGAATCGGACCCCATCAACATCCCGCGGTCGCTGCTCGAGGCGCTCGACGTCGTGGCCGTGCAGATTCAGACGCGCGTCGGTGGCAAGCGCGTGCGCCGCACCAAGCAGATCACGGAGATTGTCGGTCTCGACCCGAACACGCGCGAGATTTTGACGAACGAAGTGTACCACTGGGAGCCGGCCGGCGACGAGTTCGTCTTCTCCGGCGTCTCCTACTCGCTGGAGCGCATCGCCGCCGAGTCCGGCCTGACCTCGGAGCAGATCATGGACGAGCTGGAGGACCGCAAGAAGGTCATCGAGTGGATGGTCAAGCAGGACATCCGCGAGTACAAGCTCGTGGCCCACATCGTCACCATCTACTTCTTCGACAAGGAGAAGGTCCTCGCCAAGGTTCGGGACGGCCTCCCGTGGCAGAGCGTGGGAGAGGCTCCGCAATGATGCACGGGTGGACCTGATGGCCCTCACCGCAATCGACCGCTTCGCCTACAACCTGTTCGGCGCGCGAACCCGCACGCGCGAGAAGGACCTGGCCAAGCTCGACGAGTCGCTGCGCCGCGCGCAGATGACGGTCCGGTCGGAGGCGTACCTGGCCAAGGTCTGGCTCTTCACCGCCATCACGGCGGCGCTCTCGCTGGTCTTCGGGCTGTTCATCATCTCGTTCCTGGTCGCCTTCTTGCAACTGCCCGCGGTGACGTGGGTCTTCATCATCTTCCTGCCCCCGATGTTCGGTTTCATCGGGTACGTCGCCCTCATGTCCACGCCGGCGTCCAACGCCAAGAAACGCGGCAAGGACATCAACCTCCGACTGCCGTACGCCACCAACTACATCGCGGCCATGGCGTCGGCCGGCGTCATCCCGGCGGAGATCTTCAAGTCCCTGGCCAAGCAGACGATCTACGGCGAGGTCGCGAAGGAAGCCGCCATGATCTACAAGGACCTCGAAGTGCACGGCAAGGACATCGTCACCGCCCTGCGCCGCGCCATCGACCGCTGTCCCTCCGTCAAGTTCCAGGAGATGCTGCAGGGCGCCATCACGACCACCTCGTCGGGCGGCGACCTCACGGCCTACTTCCGCCAGAAGGCGGCACGCTACCAGTGGGAGAACCGCGTGGAGCAGAAGACCTTCATCGAGACCATGGGCCTCATGGCCGAAACCTACGTCACCGCAGCCGTCGCCGGGCCGCTGTTTCTCATCGTCATGGTCGCCATCATCGTCCTCATGGGCTCAGGCGAGATGACGCAACTCCAACTCATCATCTACCTGCTCCTGCCTGTGATTAACCTCGGCTTCATGTTCGGCCTGAAGAGCATGATCCCGGAGGTGTAGCGGATGGCCGACGACCGCAAGACGGCTCGCGAAGAAACCAAGCGGCAGAAGGAGATCGAGAAGGCGGCCGAGGCCGCGCGCAAGGAAGCCGCCAAGGCCGCGCGCAAGCCTTCCGACGTCGCCGGCGAGCAGAAGTGGACCGGCGAGGGCGCCGAGATGAAGACCTCCGGCGGCCCCCGCGCAGCCGCCGTCCTGCCCGACTTGCCCACGATGGACGAGGCCATGAAGACCCGCCTCGGCAAGGACAAGCGCAACAAGCTCCTGCTCGACCTGGGGATTCTGGCCGGGCTGGCCCTGCTGGTGCTGGTCCTCGTCTCCTCGG
>JBAZXE010000138.1:0-3303 GCA_041659985.1 Thermoplasmatota archaeon
CTTTTCGACGGTGACCCGCTCGACGGCCATTGCGATTCTCATCACGCTTGGCGTTTGGCTGGTCGGCTTCAATCTGATTGGCAACCTCGGCAACATCATGAACATCGGGCGCGAAAACCCCAATGAGGACCTGGCGCAAGGCTTCCAGTACGTGAACCCGGGCTACGACATGGGCCTGGGGGTCGGCTTCCTGGTTCAGGAGTCGGAACTTGATGGCGCCCCGGTCGCGGATGGCGCTGATCCAGTCGTCGCCCTGCTGGCGCTCCTGGCCCACGTCGTGGTCTGGTTCGGCTGCGCATTGCTTGTTGTGCAGAAGCGCAACTTCGAGTAACGGATTCGACGGATTCAGAAGCGACTTGCCGGATCACAAAATCCGGCCCATCGGGGATAATCCATCAAATCAAGGCGGCGGCCACGCACTCGCGCAGCGAAACCGCATCCGGCGCACTCTGCATCGCCACGCGAAGCCGTTTCGCCCCTGGCGCCCCCGCGACCAGGCGCGTGGCTTGGCGTCGCAGGTCGCCGATGCCCAAGCCGATGCCTTCCGCGCGCTCTAGGTAGCGCACGAGCGTCCCCATGCGCTCGGCGAGCCCCGGTTCCGGTCCCGGGTCGCGGCCGTCCAAAGCGGCGCGCATCCGGTTGAAGACGGTGGGGTCGTGCATGGCGGCGCGGGCGATGAAGAACCCGGCGCAGCCTGTCTCGTCGCGCATGCGCACGACGTCGTCGGGGGTGCGTAGGTCGCCATTGCCGACGACGGGGACGTCCATGGCCTCGACGAGCCGCGCGATGTGGGACCAGTCGGCGCTGCCTTGGTAGCCTTGCTCGATGGTGCGGGCGTGCATGGTGACCCAATCGACGCCAGCGTCCTGTGCGGCGCGGCCGACCTCGAGGTAGGTCATGCGGCTCGCGGAAGGACCGAGGCGCATCTTGGCCGACACCAATTTGATGCCCGCCGCGTCGGCGGCCTTGCGCGCCGCCGTGAGGACTGCGCCGGCTTTGGCCGGGTCGCGCATGAGGAAGCCGCCGGCGCAGGAACGTAGGATGTTGGGGGCTGGGCAGCCGAGGTTGACGTCGACGAAATCCGGCGTGATGCGCGTGGCGAGGCGCTCGATGGCCGCGGTCATCTCGGCCGGCTCGGCGCACATGAACTGCACACCATACGGGCGTTCGCCTGGCCACGGCTCAAGGTGCTTCCAGGCGCCGGGGGAGTCGTGCATGAGGCCGATGGCGGCCACCATCTCGCTGCACGTCACGTCGGCGCCCGATTCGGCGGCGATGGAGCGGAAGGCCGCGTCGGTGACGTCGACCATGGGCGATAGCACCAGGGGCCACTTGCGGTCCGTCCCTCCGATGTTCATCGTGCAGGGCCGGCGACGGGGCGGGGGGCGAAAGCGTTGCGCTAGAGGTCCCGCAGCGCGGGCTCGATGCGGTCCGGGTCCTCGGCGGCGCGCGGTCGGATGGCTTCGCGGCGACCGGTCGGGCCCAGGTTCCACAAATCGGTGCGGCCCGAAGGCGGCGAGGCAGACGGGGCGGGAGGTGCAGAAGGCGTCATCGGAGGGAACGCCTGCCGCTCACTGGGCCAGGCCGGGACCTCGAGGGCTTCTTCGGAGGCGGGGGCTGCCTCGACGGGTGTGCCTCCGGCGACGGATTCCACGACGAAGCAGCGTTCGAAGGCGCCGCGCCGCCGTCGCTTGGCCTCTTTCACGAGTTTGAGATCCTCGCGAGCGACGCCGCGTTCGACCAGCAGGGCTTCGAGGGCTTCCAACAGATCCGCGACTTCTTCGCGTTCCTCGCCGGGGCCGGCTTCGAGGAGTTCCTGCGCTTCCTCGACCACCTTGCGTTTGAGGAAGCGGGCGCGTTCCTCGCCGGCGGCCTCGCGGAAGGCGACGGAATGGCCCGCCTCGCGCACCAGTTTCGGCACTTGGTCGCGCACGAGGCGACCGGCGAAGGGCCTTACCTGGGCATAGAACGCCGAGAGCGCCCCCGAGAATTCGGCTTCGTCGTGGATGGCGTGCGTCTGTGTGAACAGCGTCGCGATGGCGTCGCCGAGGGGATGCGTGTGCAGGGCCAAGGCCGGTTTGCCGAGGGCGTGCGCGGTAGCGGCGGCGCCCACGGCGGCGGGCGGAGGAACGGGGCCGTCGAGGAGGGCGACGACGGCGTCGGCCTCGCGCACCTCGGGCAAGGGCGTGGCGCCGAGGAGGGCGGCGTCGTGGCCGTCGGAGCGGATGTGGGCGACGACGCGCTCGGCAAGACCGCGGCCGGCCAAGGATTCCGTCGTTCCGGCCACCAGGATGCGGGCCACAGGGCTCCCAGTGGGGAGGGCCTTGATACGGTTGCGCTTTCGTGGCGCTTACGGGGGCGACGGGCCGTCGTCTTCCAGGAGCGTCATCCCCACGAGGGAATCGCGCCATAGGTCCCAGGCCACGGAGCTTGCCTGCCCGTTGCCGTCGGCGGGGAAGAATGCAACCTGGACTTCGAACCCATAGTTGTCTGGGCTAAAGCCGCCGTGGGCGTGGCTCGGCGGCTGGTGGAAAATCTGCAGGATGCTGCCACGATCATCAGGCTCACGCATGAATGTCCGGGAGCGCGCCCATGCGTCGGCAACGGACAGGCGGGGCTGGGGTCCTTGTTGGCGTTCGTCACAGGATTTCGTTCCGATGAATGGCCAAAGGTCGTCCCCTTCGGGCGTGGAAAACTGCGGGCCAAGCAGGTTGGCCTGGTGGGAAAAAAACCACGAAGTCGAGCGTCCTTCGCGGTCCTGCAGCCAAACATGAACCGAAGCGTCTCCCGAGGGCAAGGATGGGATGGGGACGACCAGCGTCGGCTCCACGGCACTGTCCCAGACGGCATACTGCAAGACGCAGCCGCCCTCGGACAGAATCTTGCCGGCTTCCGGTTCAGCCCCCAGGTGTGTCATTGCATCCTTGGTGGTCCATCCTAGGCCGAGGAAGTCCTGGTCTTCGCCGGGATGGACCAGAAACGTGCGAGTCACGTTGGCGAGGGCGGGCGGCGGGGCAGGCCAGTCGTCCGCTGCTCCAAGGTCGCCCAAATCGTCGTAGGCGATGAGCCGGTGGCCGTTCAAGTCCGATGCAGCAAGGTTTTCGCTGACGATGCGCGACGGCAGGAGGCGTCCGGGTTCGAACTCGTAGCGCGTGCCCCAACGCGTGAAGACTTGCAGGTCGCCGTCGCGGGTCTCATTGGCATCGGAGGGGCGCGAGATGGGCCAGCCGATGCCCCAAGGGGCCGGCTCTTCCTCGTCGGGCCAAGCAATCGAGCGGTCGGGACACGGCGGCTCGATTGCTT
>JBAZXE010000139.1:0-3297 GCA_041659985.1 Thermoplasmatota archaeon
CCTGGACAGGAGACGCACGAGTTGCCACGCTTGGCCAACGGCGCTAGCTTGAGGGGCTAGTCCTTCGTGGTTCATCGGTTCAAATCCGATCTCGTGCACTCTCGCTCACTTCGTTCGCCCGACTGCGGAGCGGATGAGGCTCCGGCGTTCGCCGGAGCCCCTCAAAAAGTCCGTACTTCGTGGGACTTTTCGCGGCAAATCCGATCTCGTGCACTCTCGCTCACTTCGTTCGCCCGACTGCGGAGCGGCCGATCTCGGTCCATCAATCGAATCTCGTGCCGGTCTCCGGCGGGCAAGTCAAACCCAAACCGCACTGCTTTAGGGGTCTTTGCCAATCCGTCGGCGGTGACCGGCGCCAACCTCCTTTCGTGGTTCTCCCTCGGTATCCTGGCGGGCGCCCCTGCAGCCGTCCTGGTGCCCTCGATCGGCATGCCGTTGGCGTTCCTCCTCACGATGTTCGGTCTCCTGGGCGCCTTGCTGGCCCATGCGGTGGCGGAAGACCGACGGGACCGCGCCGCCATCATCCGGGTCTCGGCAGCGTACCTTCTCGCCGGCGTCGGCGCCGTGGGCGTAGGGCTGTGGTGGATGACCGTCGTCCTCACGGCGGGCGCCGTGGCCACGGCGCTGCAAGCCTACTGCTGGTCGCAGAGGCATCCGTCCAACCTGCGGCGGAGCGGGTTCACCCACTAAGCGAGCCGGACGGCGCCCGGCATGTCGTGCGGCGCCAGGGGCGCGCGCAGCGTGCCGTCGCGCAGGTTCTGCACGACGGTGCCGATGGCTTGCGCGTCGATGCCGTAGTGGCGGTAGAGGTCCTTCGGGTCGCCGGACTGCGTGAAGCCGTCCTGCACGCCGACGCGCCAGAGCTTGGCCGCGACGCCTTCGCCGGCCAGGCATTCCGCCACGGCGGAGCCGAGGCCGTTGTGGATGAAGTGGTCCTCGGCCGAGACGACGTAGCCGGTCTCGCGGCCCGCCTTGGCGATGAGGGTGCGGTCGATGGGCTTGACGGACGCCATCGAGATGACGCGCACGCTGAGGCCCTTGGCCTTCAGTTCCTTGGCGGCGATGAGGGCCTCGTTGATCTGTGGTCCGTTGGCCACGACGGTTGCGTCGTCGCCGTCGGCCAGCACGTGGCCCTTGCCCCACTGGAACGTGTGGTCCTCGGGGAACAGGACGGGGACCGCGGCGCGCGTCGAGCGCATGTAGGCCGGGCCAGGGCGCAGGTACATGGCAAGGACTGCGGAGGCGGCTTCCACGGCGTCGGAGGGGACGACCACGCCCATCTGGGGCAGGGTGCGGAAGACGCCGACGTCCTCGAGGGCGTGGGCGGACGAGCCGTCCTGGCCCGTCATGAGGCCGCCGTGGCTGCCGCAGAACTTGACGTTGAGGTTCTGCCGGCCGACGCAGTTGCGGATCTGTTCCCAGCCGCGCTGCATGAAGATGGCGAACGAACTGGCGAAGGGCACTTTGCCCATGTGCGCGAGACCGGCGGCCGTGACGACCATGTCCTGCTCGCTGATGCCCATCTGGTAGAAGCGTTGCGGGAACTCCTTGGCGAACCAGTGGCTGCGCGTCGATTCCGCCAGGTCAGCGTCAAGGGCGACGACATCGGCATGGACGCGGCCGAGGTTCAGCAAGCCCTTGCCGTAGCCGTCGCGGATGGAGACTTTCTCGCCGACTTTCCAGCCCAGTGGGGCGACGGCGGCCGTGGGGGCGCCCATCAGACACCCTCCTTCATGGTCATGGAGCCGGCGTTGCGGTTGAGGAGTTGGAGGCCCGTCGTGATGAGGGCGGCGACGACCAAGGCGATGCCCCCCAGCAGGCGCATGAGCCCGAGGGATTCGCCGACGAAGGCGGAGACGAGGAGACCGGTGCCGAGGAGCGCCATGGCGACGGCGGTGAGGTTGGCGGGCGCGATGGCCATCACGCACCCCCCTCGGTCCACGTTTCGCCCAGTTCGGCGAAGGCCTTGGCCATCTCGTCCTTGGTCAAGGCACGGCCGTGGAACTGCGCGACGCCCGTCATGAAGGAGACGCCGTGGCCCTTGTCCGTGTCCATCACGAGGCACTGTGGCGCGCCGACGACGCGTTCGGCCTCCTCGAAGGCGTCGAGGATGGCTTGCAGGTCGTGGCCGGGGACGTTCTTCGTCCAGAACCCGAAGGCCTTGAACTTCGCGGCGATGTCGCCGAGGTCCTTGATGTCCTTCGTCCAGCCGTCGATCTGGATCTTGTTGTTGTCGACGATGACGCAGACCGTGTCGAGCTTGCGGTGCGAGGAGGTGAGGGCCGATTCCCAGATGTTGCCCTCCTGCAGTTCGCCGTCGCCGAGGACGACGTAGACGCGGCCTTTGCGGCCGTCCATCCGTTTGGCCAAGGCGCAACCGTTGCCGTAGCCCAGCCCCATGCCGAGGGAGCCGCTGGACATCTCGATGCCGGGAATCTTGCGGTCGGCGTGGCCCTGCAGCAGGCCGCCGAACTTGCGCAGCCGCTTGAACTCCGCCTTGGGGAAGAAGCCAAGGTCGCCAAGGACCCCGTACAGGCCGGGGGCGCAGTGGCCCTTGCTGAGGATGAAGATGTCGCGGTCCGGATCCTTCGGGTTGGTTGGGCTGATGTTCAGCTTGTTGTGGTAGAGCGCCGTGAGGAACTCCGCCATCGAGAACGACCCGCCCGGGTGGCCGGAGCCGGCCCCGTACGTCATGGTGAGGACGTCCATGCGCAGGCGGCGCGCCTTCTCCTGCAGTTCAGGGATGGAGAGGGGTGCGCGGGTCTGCACGGTCAAGGCCACACCGGCGCCGACGGAAAACCCTGGCATAAGGCTTGGGCGGGCCGCGAAAAAAGACTCGAAGCAACAGAAAGCCCATAAGGGTCGAGAGATGGCGCGTTCCTCATGCACAAGGCGCTGCTCCCGCTCGCCCTCATGACCGCCCTGGCCTTCGCCGGCTGCACCGGGGACGACCACGGCTCGATTGAGCCCGTGACCTGCCCGGATGGAACTGTCTTGTCCGTCGAGGCCATTGAGGCCTTCGCCGACCACCATGAGGCCGGGTTCAACGCCACCAGCCACTGCCCCGTCAAGCCGTCCGTCCGCCTCGAGGGCGTCCCCGCGTCCCTGCAGGCCTTCAAGGCAGGCCCCTTCAGCTGGACCCTTGACAACGGCTCCGTGCCCCACGCCCACTCCATGCTGACGTCCATCCGCTACGCGACGGCCAGCGTCGCCGACGCCGACTTGACGGCCATCACGAAGTACCCCTCGGAGCTCATCAAGCGCGAACACCAGGACATCAAGTCGGCGTCGGCGACG
>JBAZXE010000140.1:0-3288 GCA_041659985.1 Thermoplasmatota archaeon
CCGCACGCAAGCCCTCCAGGCCGCCGAACGCCTTGACCAATTCGGCGCGCCGCTTCGGCCCGATGCCGGCGACGGCGTCCAACGGCGACGCCATCGTGGTGGCCGTGGACTTGCGCTGCACCTGCGCGATGCCGAAGCGGTGCGCCTCGTCACGGACCCGTTGCAACAACTGCAAGGCGGGGTCGTTGCGCTTCAATTTCACGGGCCGCGATTTGCCGGGCAGGAAGACCAGTTCCTCTTCCTTCGCCAAGGAGCAGAGGGCCACATGGCCGAGGCCCAACCCCTTGAGGGAGTCTCGCGCGGCGGCCAACTGGCCGGGCCCGCCATCGATGAGGATGAGGTCCGGAACCGCCTCGGCTCGCTCCAGCACCCCACGGTAGCGCCGCTGCACGGCCTCGCCGATGCTGGCGAAGTCGTCGACCTCGCGGCCCGCGCCGCGCGCCACAATGGCCGTGCCCGCGGCGACGGCGGATGCTCCGACGGTCTTCATGTTGAAGGTGCGGTAGCCCGCCTTGTCGGGCTCGCCATCCACGAAGCGCACGAGGGCAGCACGCGTGTGGGTACCGGCGAGATGGCTGATGTCGAAGCCTTCGAGGACCTGGGGCAGCTGCGCCAGGCCGAGGGCGGTCTGCAAGGCCTCGACGGCGCCTTGGCCGCGCCGACCGCGCCGGTGGATCTCTTCCTCGAGGCGGAGGCGCGCGTTGGTGCGCGCGACCTCGAGCCAGCGCACCTTGTCGCCCTTCTGCGGCGTCTCGACGGCCACGGCGCCGTCACGCAGCAAACGCAAGTCGAGCTCCAAGGCCTGCGCGACGTCGCTCGGCAATTCGGCGGTGAGGTGGCGCGGCACCGTGCGGTCCTGGTAGTAGGAACGCAGGAAGTCGGCGAGTCCCTGGGCGTCCGCGTCGGCCTCGCCGCGGGCGTTGACGCCGCTTAAGGTGAACGGGCTTTGGCCGACGACCTTGCCTTCGCGCTGGTGCAGGAGGACGACGACGGCCACATCGCCTCGCGACTCCAATGCGGCGACGTCGCGGTCCTCCAACTTGTCATGCACCATGTGCTGACGCTCCATGACGGATTCCAGGCCGTGCATCTGGTCGCGCCACATCGCGGCGTCCTCGTAGCGGTGGCTGGTGGCGGCGGCCTCCATCGCCGCGCGGACCCGTTGCACCAGATGCGCCGAGCGTCCCGCCAGGAGGTCCTTCACTTCATCGACGAGGAGGGCGTACTCTTCGTCGGTGCAGGCGGCAATGCACGGGGCAATGCACTTGCCGATGTCATAGTACAGGCATTTCTCCTTCGGCAGGACGCGGCAGCGGCGCAGCGGCACGAGCTCGTTGATCGACTGCAGCACATGCCACGCGCCGGTCCCGTCGGGGAACGGGCCGAAGTAGGTCGCGCCGTCGCCTTCGCGGCGGTGGACCTTCAACAGCCGCGGATACGGTTCGTTGGTGAGTTTGAGGTATGGATACTGTTTGTCGTCGGTGAGGCGGACGTTGAAGCGCGGCCGGTGCAGCTTGATGAGCGTCTGCTCCAGCAGGAGCGCCTCCTTCTCGGTGCGCACGGCGATGTAGTCGAGGTCGGCGACCTCCGAGAGCAGGGCGGACCCCTTGGCCGTCGCCGGGTCGAGGTAAGAGCTGACGCGGTCGCGCAGGTCCTTGGCCTTGCCGACGTAGAGGATGGCGCCGCGGCCATCCTTCCACTGGTAGACGCCTGGGCTGCGGGGCAGGCGCGCCACTCGCTCTCGCAAGCCGGCCAGGTCTGCCACACCCCGTTCCACGAGCGGGGGGCGAAAACGGTTCCGGCCGGGGAGGGGACATCGACACGGTTATCGGTCCAACGACAATTGGCGTGCCATGGCTTTCGATCCTCAGGGCGGCTGGTTGGCATGGCTCATCACCTGGGTGGTCACGGCGCTCTTCATCCACTTCGCGGCGAAGATCGTCCTCGACCGCTCTTCGTTCCTCACGGCACTCGGGGTCGCCCTGCTCGGGACCATCCTCGCTGTCCTCGTCGGGAGCCTCGTCGCGGGCACGCTCGGGCTTGTTCTCGCCATCGTGACCTGGGCGCTCGTCTGCGCCCTGTTCTACCGCACGGGGATGCTCAAGGCCGCCGTCATCGGTGTCGTCGCCTGGCTGCTGTACTGGCTCGTGACCTGGCTCGTCGGCATCCTCTTCGGCTAGCGCCGCCGGCACTTGGGCCTCGCGGGGGGAACGAGCCCGCCAGGGTTTCAACAGTTGGCGGCTGGCCTCCGCGTCTGCGCAAGTGCACGGCCTGGGATCTCACGGCCGCGCAAGCGCGGCCGTTCGCCTTCTGAAACCGGCTGCTCCCTCGCTCGCTAGGCTCGCTCGTCGCTAGGGTTTCAGCAGCTCGTCCAATTCCTTTTGCGCGTCGCGGGCGCGCGCCAGGTCGAACTGGAACTCGATGCAGAGGTGGTCGATGCCCCACTTGGCCTCGATGTGGCGGAGGATGCCTTCGAGCGCCTCAAGGTCCTCCTCGGCGCCTTCGCCCTGCGTGAAGATGTGCTCGTGGAAGTCGAGGCCGAGGACATCGTCGCCCTCAATGGTGGCCTGGGCATGCTCGCAGAACGCCTCCTGCATGCGCGCCGTGACCTCCTTCTCCGCCGTCTTGGGCAGCTTCTTGCTGGCGGTCACCTCGACGAAGTAGCCAACGCCGTCGATGAACGGGTTGGACTTCACGATGCGCAGGATGTCCTCGATTGTGGCAACCATGGCGTTCCCCTTGTACCCCATCCTACTCTGTTGCTGTCGATAAAGGTTGGTCCCAAGGAGTCAAATAGCGCCGGTGCGGCCCGCCAAGCCGCCCTTGGGCGCCAAGCGGACATCGTTGCGCGTCAACGCATAAATAGAATTGGCCGCCCCTGGAAGCCGTGCGAGTCTTTGTCGCGGCAGTCTTGCTGCTCACCTCTCTCCTTGCCGGCTGCGCGGATGACAAAGACCCCTCGACCGACGCGCCGGCGGGTTCTGCATCCTCGGCTTCCTCAAGCGCAGCTCCTGCGGTGGTTCCCGTCCTATACCTGAACATCACGATTGGGAACGGCACGCACCGGTTCAGCAGCGCCCCTTCCGGTGGGGTGCCCTCGGCCAACTCCACCTCCGCCGGCAATGCAACCACCAACGCCACCGGCAACGCAACCTTGCCCTCCGGCGCGGCACCGCTCAACGTGACGTTCGACCTCGGCGCCAGCAGGATCTCTGCCGGAGCCATCGTGCTCTGGTCGTTCGATTTCGGCCGCGCGGGTTCGTCCAACGGCACCGCCAACGCGACAGG
>JBAZXE010000141.1:0-3169 GCA_041659985.1 Thermoplasmatota archaeon
GATGCCCTCGGCCGACAAGGCCCGCAAGGCGGAGAGGTTCTGCGCCAGGCCAACGGCGGCCATGATGCGGGCCAGGGTCGTGGCATCCGGCGAGCCGAGGAGTTTCAGGCAGACGGCGGCCGTGGGGTGCAGGCGCGTGACGCCGCCGACCGTGCCCACGGACAGGGGCAAGGCCAGCTCTGCCACGAGGTCGCCGTTCTTGCTGCGCGAATAGCGTGTCAAGGCCTTGTAGCGCCCATCTAGGGCCGCATAGGCGTGCGCCCCGGCTTCGACGGCGCGCCAATCGTTGCCGGTCGCGATGACGACGGGGTCGATGCCGTTGAGGATGCCCTTGTTGTGCGTCGCGGCCCGGTACGGGTCGGCGAGGGCGAAGTCGTTGGCCTCCACCATGGCTTGCACGACGTCCTTGCCGCCCACCGCGGAAGCGGGAACGATGCAGCGGGCACGCACGATGCGCTCGGTGGCGAGATTGGAGAGGATGCGCAGGCCGAGGCGGCCGCCGATGGCCTTGGCGACGGTGGGGCTGAGGGCTTCACACAGCGAGTTGACGACGTTGGCCCCCATCGCGTCGCGGGTGTCGACGTGGAGGTGGACGACGATACGGCGCTGGTCGGGCAGGGCCCGTGCAACGATGGCGCGTACTCCGCCGCCGCGCTTGACCATGGAGGGGATGGACCTGTTGGCCGCAGCAATCCAGGCCTTGGCCTGACGCTCCACGGTGCGCGTGGCGGCCGCGGCGTCCGCGATGTCGCGCACTTCAATTTGGCCGATGGTGACCGGCGGCATGGCCTCCGTCGTGAACCCACCCCCAGCGGCGGCCATCTTGGCGCCGTGGCTTGCCGCAGCGACGACGCTGGACTCCTCGACGGCCATAGGTACGACGACGTCCTGGCCATCGATGACGAACCCGACGGCCAAGCCGAGCGGCAATGGGAAAGCGCCGACGGCGTTCTCGATGAAGTTGCCGGCGCGCGCATGACCAAGGCCGGCGGCGGAGCCGAGGATGCGGCGTTCTGCCGCGGTGAGCTTGGCGTGCTGGGCGACTAGGGCCAGCCGGTCGGCCCGCGACCTCTTGTGGAAACCACTCCACGGGTTGGGGGCTTCGCTCGCCTTGCTGGAGGAGGCTTTCTGGGCTGCCCGGGACGCCACGCCCATGCCAAGGAGACCCGCATTTATACGGGCGCGGAGGTCGCTCCATGCCGATGCCCGTCGTGACGCTCAGCGCCGCCCAACTGCGCCGCCTCATCGGCATGGAGATCCCCACGGCGGAGTTGGCCGAGCGCATGCCGGCCCTCGGCGGCGACGTGGCGGGGGTCGAGGGGGATTCCATCCAGATGGAGTGGTTCCCCAACCGCACCGACCTCCTGACTCCCGAGGGCACGGGGCGGGCCCTGCGGGCCTTCTTCGGCGTCAAGCCGGGACTCGCGACGTACAAGGTCGAGAAGCCCAAGACGGAGCTTCGGGTGGACCCGTCCGTTGCCGCCGTGCGTCCCTTCGCCGGATTGTGCTTCGTCCGCAACGTCCCCTTCGACGCGGCCCTGGTGCAGTCCGTCATCGACGCCCAGGAAAAACTGACCCTCTCTCCCGGCCGCAAGCGCCGCAAGATTGCCATCGGCATCCACGACGCCAAAGGCATCACCGGGCCGTTCACCTACACCTGCGTCGGGCCCAAGGACAAGCCGTTCATCGCCCTCAACGAGACGGCCGCCAAGACGCCCGAACAGATCATGGCCACCCATCCGAAGGGAAAGGAGTACGGCCACCTCCTGCCGGCCGGGAAATTCCCGGTCTTCCTCGACTCGACTGGGCAAGTGCTCAGCCTTCCGCCCGTCATCAATGCGCAACGGACCGCCATCACGACGGCCACGCGCGACGTCCTCATCGACGTCACGGGAACAGACCTCCCCTCGGTCAAGGCCACCGTCGCGCTGTTGGCCACCGGCTTCGCCGAGCAAGGCGGCACCATCGAAGGAGTCACCATCCACGACGCCTCCGGAACCTGGGTCGCGCCGGACCTCAAGCCGTCGGAGCGCGTCCTGCATGTCGACGACCTGTCCACGCTGCTGGGTCGGACGTTTACGGGCGACGAGGCCGCAAAATGCCTGCGCCTCCTGGGCCACGACGCCGACGCCTTCGACAACAAGGTGCACGTCAAGAGCCCGGCGTGGCGCTTCGACCTCTTCCACCCCGTCGACCTGATGGAGGACGTGGCCATCGGCTGGGGCTACGACAAGTTCCCGCATGACCTTCCCAAGGCGCCGCACTTCGGCGGCAAGCTCGCGTGGCAGGGATTGGAGGACGCGGCCCGTGCAACCCTCATCGGCCACGGCTGGCACGAGGCGAAGACCCTCACGCTCTCCAACCCGCAGGCGCAATGGCGCAACTGGGGCGAACCCGACGGCGCGGCCGTGCAACTCCTGAACCCCGTCCTCGAAGACCAGACCGTGTTGCGCGTGAAGCTCGTTCCCGGCTTGCTCGGCGTGCTGGCGGCCAACCGCCACCGCAGCCTGCCGCAGAGCCTCTTCGAGGCCGGCTACGTCGTCGCACCCGACGGGAAAGGCCACTGGCCCAACCGCCTCCACCTCGCCGGCGTGCAACTCGCCGCGAAAGCCGGCTTCAGCGACGCCAAGGGCCTCGTGCAGTCCTTGCTGCGCGACCTCAAGCTCGACGCCGCGCTGGAGCCGAGCGAGATGCCCGGCTACATCCGCGGCCGCCAGGGGCGCATCGTCGCCGGTGGCCGCACCGTCGGCGGGTTCGGCGAACTGCATCCGGACACGCTGGTCGCCTTCGGTCTCACGGCGCCGTGCATCGTGTTCGAGCTCGACCTCGCCGCGTTCGCCTGACGCGACGACGCCCCCAACAGGGATTACGGGGAGCCCGGGGAATTTTGGTCTTGGGCCCCCGGGTTCCCCGGAATCCCTGTTTCGTCGGCGGCGTCGGCGCTCAGTGCCGTCACGATCTTGCCTGCCATCGCCGCCGTGACCCCTTTGACGCGCTGCAAATCCGCGACGCTTGCCGCACGCAAGCCCTCCAGGCCGCCGAACGCCTTGACCAATTCGGCGCGCCGCTTCGGCCCGATGCCGGCGACGGCGTCCAACGGCGACGCCATCGTGGTGGCCGTGGACTTGCGCTGCACCTGCGTGATGCCGAAGCGGTGCGCCTCGTCACG
>JBAZXE010000142.1:0-3114 GCA_041659985.1 Thermoplasmatota archaeon
CGCTCTTCCGATCTGCCTGCGGCGTGAGAATCCCTGGGCCCTGGAACGTCAGGATGTTGGCCTTCTCGTCGGAGTTTGGCGCCTCGTAGAAGTACGCCAACCCCTTTTCGTGCTCCTGCCGGATGGGGTCGTCGGGCAGGTAGTTGCGGCCGGGATCGCCGAAGGCCTCCTTGCCGACCTGCTGCGACAGCGGGTACGCCACCAGGCTCACCGCGATGAGCAGGAGGATGACGGCGTAGCGCGCCTTCGAGACGGTGCGCGCCAAGGCCGGCATGAAGCGGCTGCGGCTGAACTGCGCGCCCATCTTCTCTGAGCCGCCCACTAGGGTCAAGGCGGCCGGGATGAACGTGATGGCCAAGAGGTAGATGACGGTCAGGGCCACCGAGGACACTAGACCCAGCTGCGCGATGAGCAGGCTTGGGCTGAAGATGAGGACCGCAAGACCGCCCACCGTCGTCGAGCTGGCGATGAGCAGGGCGAGGCCGGAGCGCGACCCGGCGATGCGGAACGCCTCCGCGTCGCTGTGGCCCTCGGACTTGTGTTCAACGAACTCGTTGATCATGTGGATGGAGTAGTCGATGCCGATGCCCATGACCAGCGGGACGATGGTCATGTTGAGGGTGTTTAGCGCGATGCCCAGGTAGCCCATCGTGCCATAGGACCAGACAACTCCGACGGCCAGCGTCGTGAACGAGACGACGATGGCGCGGACGTTGCGGAAGGCGATGTACAGGCAGAGCAGGATGAATGCCGCCACCATGGGCATCAGTTTGACTGTGTCCTCCTGCACCAGCTTCGACGAATGGGCGTTGGCGATGGGCAGGTCGACGGTGAAGAGGGGCGGGTTGTCGGAGCCGAAGACGGTGAAGTTGCTGCCCCCGCTGTCCACCCAGGCGACGTAGGCGTTGCGGGCTTCGATCATGCGCTCGCCCAACTCGCGTGTCGGCAGGTCGTTGTCGGCCGCCGGCATGAAGAGGGCCGCGGCGTGGTTCCACGACGGGCTTGAGATGGCGTCCACGGTGTCGAGGACCGCCTCCTTGACGGCTTGGTCGACGAGGAAGTACTGCTGGGCCGCCTGGGGGCTGTCGTAGCCCGGAAGGGCGAAGGCCGACTCCGGCGCGTTGCCGCTCTGGCCGCCGGCCACAGTCCAGTTGATGAGCGCGTAGATGTTGGAAATGGAGATTGAACGGGAAAAGCCTGAATCCGGCTCGCCCCGGGCGGTGTGTGCCTGGATGTAGGTCACCATCTCCTCGATGGCGCGGACGTAGACTTCGTCCGTGATGTTGGTCGGGTTAGGCTCCACGTTGATGACGGCGGGACCGGCCTGGCCGGGCAGGGGAATCGGCAGCGGGGGCACACCGGAATCCGGCGCCAGGGCCATGCTCGTGACGCGATAGGTCAGCTTCTCGTTGTCCGTCCGCCAATTGGCCCCCGATTCGTCGACGTGGATCTGCAGGGTCACCTGCTGCGTGAACGTGGAACGGAACCGCTCGGTGAGGTTGTGGGCGGCGTCCGTGTTGGGGTTGCCGCGCGGCAGCACATCGGCCACGTCGACGTTCGTCGTGATGGTCGAGACGCCGTAGCCGAAGAAGATGGTCAGCAGGAACGTCAGCGCGATGACGACCTTGGCGTGCTGGCTGCACCAGATGGAGATGGCCGCCAACCCGTTCGAGACCTTGGAGTCAATCTTGGCCAATCGCGGACCCTCGCCGTCCGACTGGGGAATCAGTAGAAAGGAGTTGTTGAGACAGATTGGCCGGATTCTTCGGCGATTTGCCGAATTGGGCGCCACCTCAATCCGGCGAATCCGGGCAAATCCGGAAAATCAACGTCGGGCGTAGTCGCCGCGGTAAAACCGTACCAGGTGCCAAGCCAGGGCGCCCAACGCCACGAAAACCAAGGGGTAGGTGCCCCGGTAGAGCAGGCGCAGCAGCGTCCCCGACTCGCCGGGGGTGAGCTCGCCATGGCGCAGGAACAAGGCGAGGCTTGCGCCCATGAAGGCGAGGAAGGCAACGAAGGCGCCTCCCAGGCAGGCCAGGAACGTCTGCCAGGCACGCCACGCCATGCGCGTCCTAAGTCGCCTTGGGCGATTCGAGGTACGTGCTGGCGTCGATGAGGCCGACCAAGTCGGTCTGCATGACCCGGGCCATCTCGGCGCTGACCTTGCCCTTGTCTTTCATGCGCTTGATGCGGTCCTTGAGGGAGTCGCGCAGGTCGGCGGGGTTGTAGCGCACCCAGCGCAGCATATCGGACACCGTCGAGCCCTTGGTCTGGCGCGTGATGGTCCAGTTGCCTTTGGCGTCGGTCTCGACCCAGGCCTCGTTGGTCTCGCCGAACAGGTTGTGGTAGTCGCCGAGGGTGTCTTGGTAGGCGCCGACCAGGGCCATGGCGAGGTAGTAGGGTTCCCCGGGGCGCAGTTCGTGCGTCGGCAGCGTTGGGCGAGTGCCCTCCATGTCGATGAAGCGGCGGATCTCGCCGTCCGAGTCGCAGGTGATGTCGGCCAGGGTGGCCACATCGTCGGGGCGCTCGCGCAGGCGGTGGATGGGCAGGATGGGGAACTGCTGCTTCACGCCCCACACGTCGGGCAGGCTTTGGAAGAGCGAGAAGTTGCACACGACCTTCTGCGACAGGAGGCTGTTGCACTGCTCGTACTCCTCGGCGTCCGTCTCCTCTTCGTCCTTGAGGGTGTCGCGGACCTTGGCCAGGATGGCGCGGAACAGCACTTCGGCGCGGCCGAGGGCCTCCAGGTTGAGGTGGCCGAGGTCGAAGAGGTTCTGCAGGTCCTCGCGGTACTGCACGGCGTCGTGGAAGGTCTCGAAGACGTTCTTCGACGTGATGTACTGGTGCGAGTAGTGCAGGTTCCACAGCGAGGTCGGGTCGTCCTCCTTGGGCTCGCCATCGGGGACCATGTCCAGGTAAGGGACGCGGCGCACCGCGTTGACGACCAGGAGGGCGTGGTGCGAGACGACGGCGCGGCCGGACTCGTTGATGATGTCGGGGACCGCGATGCCGGACTCATCGCACACGTCCTTCAAGGTGGCCACGATGCTCGAGGCGTACTCCTCGATGGTGTAGTTGGCCGAGTTCGACCCGGAGCTGCCGGAGCCGTCGTAG
>JBAZXE010000143.1:0-2894 GCA_041659985.1 Thermoplasmatota archaeon
GGAGCGTTCGGCGTAGAACGCGTCGACGAGTTCGCGCATGGGTGAATCATTCCTCCTAGATGGCCTCGACAATCAGTCGGTAGGCGGTGGCCGTGCCCGCGGTGGGGCTGCGGCGGGTGATCTTGACGACTTGGCCAGGCTGGCCATTGATGACTTTGACGGCGGGGTCGGAGCTGCGCACCTTGGGCAGCTGCTCGCGGACGATACCGTACTGCTTGAGGAGGACCTTGACCTCATCATCGGGCAGGATCACGTGCAGCGGGACGCTGACGTGGTTGAGGACATTGAAACGGACTTCGTCGGTCACGAAAACACCTGTAGAGACTCCGCCTGTTCGGCTTCTCCTCCACCTGGTGCCTAAGCTCAAGCGCGATGGCTCGGCCTAAGGCCAGGCTTTGGCGACGCAATTTCGGGCGACGAGGGGGGGGTATAAAACCACTACCCCTAGCCCCGAACCTATCGCGTAGGGGGCTTGGGGGACATGAAGGTTTGGCGGAGGAGCGTGAACCCGTTCAAGGCCAACCCATACCGGGCCAGTCGAGCGGACGAACCCAGAAACCGTGGCGGCCGGTTTTTCAAGAACATGTGCGTCGGCCGAACGGAAGGGGATGGGTCAGTAGGCCGCCGTGCGCGTCCAAACCCGTTCTTCTAACCTTCAGGGCGATTGGCCTAGCTCGGTATGGCAGCGGACTTTTAATCCGCCAGTCACCGGTTCAAATCCGGTATCGCCCGTTTCACTCACTTCGCTCGTTCAGCGGAACGCGACACCGGATTTCCGCTCGCTTCGCTCGTTGCGCCAGAGCGCTGCTGCGCTCCGTCGCCAAATCCGGTATCGCCCTTGTGGGTTATGTCGAAGGCCCTGCCACTTTGGCCATCGGCAGGCTCATCCGAGCCCGCGTGGTTGATCCATTATGTTCGGTTTCGGCAAGAAGAAGAAAGCCTTGACCCCCAAACAGTTGGCTCAGCGCAAGTACGCCGGCAGCATGAGCGGCGTCCGCAAACGCGCCAAGAAATCCTCCGGCGGCAAGGGCAAGGTCGCCAAACGGTCCAGCGCGACCGCCCTGCGTCGCAAGCTCGGTCTGAAGGCCGGCAAGTAGAGGGCCTCGGACATCTTAGGTCGGGGTCCAGTCGTCTTCGGTCCAGCCCGCGACGGCGGGGACGCGCGGGTCAGCCTCGGTGAATCGGACGGTGTAAGCGCCGCTGGTGCCATCCATGATGACAAGCGTGCCATCGGCTAGGTGGTTGACTTCCATGACCAAGGGGTCCCAATCGGCGTAGAGGGCGATGGGCTGGTCCGGCGGTGCAGCATTGGGCACGAAGGCCCCGACTGAGGGAAGGTTGGGCCAGTTCTCCTCGGACGCATCGGCCGCCCAGACGCCGCCGTGGTACAGCGAGACAAACAACGTGTCGCCGACCAGGTCGAGGTAGTGCGTACTCCACATCGCGCCGCCGTCCCACTGCACGTCGATGGGAAGGGTCCACCGGGCCAAGGAGACGGGGTGCGTCGGGTCGGTCGTGTCCATGAGCAAGGCCAGGCTCGTGGGGCGCTCGCTGGGTCGACCGCCAATTTCCTGGCCGAAGAGCGTGATGTGGCGCCCGTTGCGCAGGCCTTCGAGCGGACGCACGGAGTGCCATTGGCCGGTCATCTCGGAGCCACCGTTGGCGTCGTAGTCGTCCCAGACCCCAAGCGGGCTCACGTTGCCAAGTCCGGCCAGCTCGAGCGTGACGAGGCCGCCGTTCCAGTTGGCAAGGTACGCGATGACCTGGTTGGTGACGGGGTGCTTCTGGATGGTGGCATCGACGTGGCCGTTGGTGAGGGCCGCCGCCGAGACGGCCTCGACGGATGGGTACTGCGCCGTCCATGCGCCGTACGGCACCAGGTTGGGCAGGCCGGCGGCCGGCAGGCTCTCCACCGTGTAGAACACGTAGTACGACGCGCCGTGCGCCAGGTTCGTCGTCGAGGCGGCGACATACGTCGTGCCGTCGATGGTGGCGGCAGAGACGGAGTGGGCGCCCAGGACCGGCTGAGCCTCGTAGTCGACGACGGTGGGGTTCGTCGGATCCGCCAAGTCGACAAGGACGAGGCCTGAGGCGTAGGGCAGGTTGGTCTCCGGGCCTTGGAACTCGTTGCCGCAGGCGTCGCGGAAGAGGGGACGGAATGAGTAGGTCGCGAGGGCATCAAACTGCGGCGGGATGTCGGGCCCCGTGTCCAGTGGGTCGGTGGCCAGCACGGCGAAGCGGCCGTCGTCCGTGACCGTTGCGTCGTAGACGTGCGTGAGAGGGAGGACGAGTTCTCCAATGAGCTCGGGGTCGCTGACGTTGCTTAGGTCCACGATCTCGATGGCCACGTCCGTGGTGAAGGAATGGTAGACGGCAATCGTGCGGTCCTCGGTCTCGGCGACGGCCCCACAGTAGGTGCCGCCCGCTGGCCGCCCATGGTACTTCGTCACCAGGGGATCATAGCCGAGGATCTCGAAGTTAGGCGTCGTGAACCCCTCGTGCTGGGTGGGGTCACTGTGGTCGTGCTGGTCGTCAGTCCCGAGATTGGTGACGGCACGGGCGGCCCATCCGGCGCCAACGGTCTCCGCAACCAGTGAATCATCCGAGTCTGCGGGGTCATTGCCCGTGAGGCAACCGGCCAGGAAAAGGACGCCAATCAGGGCGAAGGGAACCCAACGCATGAGCACGCAGCGGGCGACCGCTTGGTTATAGTTTGCCGACGCCGCCGGTTTTCCTCGCAAACCTCATCCATCCACGGGGGGATGCCCCCGCATGGCTGCCCGCAAGCGCGCCAAGAAGGCATCGAAGAAGAAGTCGAAGCTGACGAAAAAGCAGCTGGCGCAACGCAAGTATGCTGCCAGCATGCGCGGCGTCCGCAAACGCGCTAAGAAGAC
>JBAZXE010000144.1:0-2800 GCA_041659985.1 Thermoplasmatota archaeon
AGGTCGGCCGACGCTATTTCAGCGTTATGTCCATGTCTCGAAACTCCTGGAAAGCCGTGCCGCTTCTGGCCGCCGCGGCGTCAGGCGCCAATCTCGACGGGGCTTGCGATGCGGCGCAGCAGCGCGATGGCCGAAAGGCTGGCCAGGTAGCTCGTGGCGGGGTTCGTCGGGCTGGGCAAGTTCTCGACCTCGATGCGGGCGCGGCCGAAGGAGCCCTCGATGATGACCTTGTGCGAGTTGCGCGTCGCCAACGGGTCGATGGCGACCTGCACGTGCGTCTGGTCGAAACCCAATCCGGCCAGGCTCAGCGTAGCGGCGACGTTGACGTTCTTGGGGAACTGCTCGACGGCCTCGCGGGCCGACCCCGAGAACAGCAAGGTCCAACGGTCGGTGCCGGACTGGAGGCCGGCGGGCGGCTTCGTCGTGACCAACGTCACCGATTTCAGGTCGCCTTCCGCGGCGGCCTTGACGCCGTCGACGCCCATGACGGCGCCGGACGGGAGGTAGATCTTGCCGCCGTGCTTGCGCGCCAGGCTGAGAAGCTCCTCGCGCAACTTGTCGTCGGCGAGAGCGCCGATGGTGAGCAGCATGGCCTTCTTCCCCTTGGCCAGCGCGTCGCGGATGGTGGTCTGGACGACGCCCTTGTTGGCGCACTCGATGACCAAGTCAACGGAGTCGACGAGCGCCGCAGCGGAGGCGGCGACCTTGGTGCGCGGCAGGTTGCGCAGCAACTTCGTTGCATCGGGGTCGATGTCGAAGAGCAGGATGGATTCCACGCCGTCCATGGCGCTGGCCGCGCGCGCGACCTCGGAGCCGATGGCGCCCGTGCCGACAATGCCAACCTTCATCGGTCGCGCCGACGCCGGCCTCCACCTTAAGCGCGGCGGCGGCCAAGGAGTCGGTGGCGGGTGCGGCTCCACCAAGGCCATGAACGGGCACCCGGTGGGCGGCGCGTGGCAAGGGCGCCCGCGCAGCCGGACCTGACGGCGAGCCCGCCCTCCGCCATCGACTGGATCGACCTCTACCTCCAGGAGGACCTCGGCGCCGGCGACGTGACCAGCGACCCGCTGTTCCCGCCGTCGCACCGTGGCGCGGCCCGCCTGGTGGCCCGCGAGCGTGCGCTGATGGCCGGGGGGCGGCACGCCGTCGAGGTGTTCCGACGACTCGGCGCGACGGCCACGATTCTGGCCAAGGATGGGACCTGGGTGGAGCCCGGCCAAGCCGTGCTTGGGGTGGCGGGGCCGACGCGCGCCATCCTCGCTGGCGAGCGCTTGGCCCTCAATCTCATCGCCCGCATGGCGGGCATCGCCTCGCAGACGCGCCTGCTCATGGAGGAGTTGGCGCGGGCGTGCAGCGCCGCCGCCATCGCCGGGACGCGCAAGACCACGCCGGGCTTCCGTGCCTTCGAGAAGGAGGCCATCCTCCTAGGCGGCGGTGACCCGCATCGGATGGGTCTCTACGACGCCGTCCTCCTCAAGGACAACCACCTCGCCGCGGCCGGTTCGGTGTCGGCAGCCGTCCGGACCGCCAAGGCCGCCAACCCCGGTCTCGTCATCGAATGCGAAGTCGAATCCCTGGCCGACGCGCGGGCCGCCGCCGACGCCGGAGCGGGCTGGATCCTCATCGACAACCAAGCCCCCGAGATTGGCAAGGCCTGGGCCGAAGCACTCTGGAACGAGCATCCCGGCCTGCGCGTCGAGGCCTCGGGCGGCATCACGCCCGCCACGCTCACCGCCTACGGCTGGGCCGACCGCATCAGCCTCGGCTGGCTGACCCAGAAGACGCCCGCCAAGGACTTCGCCCTCGATTGGGATTCGGCGGATTCTGCCGCTGCGATTGGACGGATTCCAGGAGGGAAACAGCATCCATGAATGAGGATTCATCAAAATCAGGCGAATCGGGATCAAACATTCCGGCGAATCATCCGAGAGCGGCCAGCCTCCGGGTCCGCGAACGCATGAAGGACGCCGTGGCCGCCGGTCTCGTGCATCCGACGGGGCTGATTGCCCACGGTCGAGGCGAGGCCTTCGACTACTTGCTGGGTGAACGCACGCCACCGGAGGGGATGGAGGCCATCGCCGAGGCCGCCCGCCTCCTGAAGGCGGCGCGCCGCCCGGCCCTGTCGCTTAACGGCAACGTGGTGGCCCTGGCCGCCGCGGAGTGCTTGGCGGTCGCGCGGGCACGGCCCGGCCTCGCCCTGGAAGTGAACCTGTTCCACCGCACCCCGCAAAGGGTCGCGGCGCTGGTTCGGGCGATGGAAGCCGCGGGGGCCGTCCCCGGGACAATTCTCGGGGAGCACCCCGATTTCCGCATCCCTGGCCTCACGTCCGACCGGGCGCAGTGCTGCAAGTCCGGCATCGGTGATGCTGACGTGGTCCTGGTCCCCCTGGAGGACGGCGACCGCTGCCAAGCCCTCAAGGCCATGGGCAAGACCGTCCTCACCATCGACCTGAACCCGTTGTCGCGCACTGCCCGCGCCGCCGATGTGACCATCGTCGACGAGTTGACCCGCGCTTTGCCTCTCCTGTCGGCGGCGTTGGGTGGAACGGGCAAGGTACCGTCGGAGCCCTACGACAACGGCCGCGTGCTGCGGCGCGTGCAGACCCGGATGGCCGGCCTGTTGACGCGCTGATGGACCGATGGCGGTTCCCATCTGCCGAAACCGCAATTCCAGGAAAGAACCGGAAGATACTTTGTTCAGGTCGACCCCCTTGCCGGTATGATGCGCCGCGCCGTGGCCGCCTGTGCCCTCGTCCTGCTGTTCCTGCCCGCCGTGCAGGCTGCCACGGATCCAAATGCG
>JBAZXE010000145.1:0-2847 GCA_041659985.1 Thermoplasmatota archaeon
GGACGTCTCGACGTCGACGGGCACGGCGCAGACCGGCGCCTTCAAGGGCACGTCCTTGGCCGTCGCGCCCGGCACCCCGCCGCTGATGCACGAGGCGTTCCAGGTGCCCATTGAGTTCGAGGGGGTACCCGTCGTGGATGCCGACTTCGTGGCCGACGCCCACGCCAACGGCATGGCCGTGCACGTCTGGACCATCGACGACGCCGAGACCATGAATTGGCTCCTCGACATCGGCGTCGATGGCATCATGACGGCGGAACCAACGGTGTTAGAGCAGGTCTTGCAGGCGCGCGGGACGCTCTGGGGTTAGTCGCTCGCCTCCTCACGGTGCAGCGTTTCGGGCCACGATGGATTGCCCATGGCTCCTGCCATCTAAGGAACAAGTCTTGCATGCCATGACCGCAACGCCCAAAGCACAGGCGTGGTGGCGGGCCTCATGACCGAACCACGACAGCACCCGAAACAGGCCAAACCACCCGTCGTCCGCCTAGCGGAGGACGACTTCGATGGCGTCTTCGACGACAAGCCCGCGCAAGCGGCGGCCGCAGCGTAGACTGCAACCCCCAGCCGCAGATTTCACAGATTCCGCAGCTGTCTTAGGATCTGCGGGTCTCTGCGCCATCTGCGGCAACTTGGCCTGCTAAAGTCGTCAGTTCTTGCCCATCTCGCGGCGGATGCGTTCCTCTTCGCGTTGCTGCATCCCCGAGCCCGGGCCGTAGACCATGAAACCATGGATGGCCAGACCAAGGCCCCAACCCAGGTGCGTCCACATCGGCCAGTAGTACGACACGTCGGCGGTTCCGACGCCGTCATGCATCCACCGGCCTCCACCGCTGAACATCCAGACGCCCATGAGGAACACGTTCACGAGGACATAGACCAACGCGTGCGTCTTGAACCCGACACGGGCCTTGGCCATCTTGGTAATCTGCTCGTCGGTGAGAGCGACCATTGTCGGGCGAGCGGCGATGGAGGAGATGGAGATTGCGCTAACCTAGACAACCCTAGTGAATAGGACAAAGGCCGCTGCCATCCAACCAAGAATCGCAGGCAGCGTGTATTCGAACGCGTCAAAGCCATAGTGCAACCCAACTCGGGCAGATTTGACGACCCAATGCTCCCGTTTCCACTGGCCCTGTTGCCCAATTTCCTCGCTTTCGACTTGCTCAATGTCGACACCTGTTCGAGCAAAATGGAGCAGCGCTCTGTCTTGTGACGCAATGAAATCTCGGGCTGAATGTAGGTGAAACGCGGCCAAGAAGTAAGCTTGAACCAATAGCAGCACCGTGAAACCTCGTCTCGGGCTTACAGCCCCAATTTTCAGGCCTAGAAACTCGATGCTCGACGGTTGAATGTCCAGAAACACGAAAGCGAGCGCAATCGCCGAAACAAGGAGAAGAGACTGCCGGTATTTCACAGTGGGCAGTCGCGCAATATCCTTTGGTAAACGCGCGCTTCCTGCCAAGCTTGTAAGTCGTTCAGAGAACTTTGGTTTCAATGCATCGCCTACGTCACAATCGCCCCGATCATGTCCGCGTCTACCGCCCGCTTGACCTCGAGCGCGACGCGGCGGCCCGTGCTCATGTTGGTGCGCCACAGCGCGTTGCCGTACGGGTGCCCAACAGCGACGTGGACGTTGGTGCCGCCGCCGATGCGGGGCGCGACGTCGTAGATGTGGAAGTTCATGTCCTTGTCCACGCAGGTCTGCAGGCAGAACGGCCCGATGATGCCGGGATCGTAGTGCTCGTTCGCGGCGGCGACCCATTTCTCGCCGAGGGCGAAGACCTTGTTGAGCAGGGACTCGCGCACGGTGGCCGTGTTGTGGCCGACGACGGTCATCTCGGGGACCAGCTGGTGCTCGGGCAGCGTCATCTGCTGCGGCGCCGGGATGCGCACGTGGCCGTCGAGGGAGGACTCGAAGCGCCAGTCGACGCCGAGGAGCTCCAGAGGCGTGCCCTGCTTCAGTTTCTTGCTGACGGGGCTGTAGAAGAAGTTCAGGTTGAAGACGGGGCCGATGACGTACTCCTCGATGTGCGCCGTCTTCAGGGACTCGCGGTCGATGACGCCCTGCTTCAGAAGCTGCGTCGCCTTGGCGTTGAACTCCTTCGGGCTGGCGCAGGTGAAGAAGCCGCGCTCGAGTTTCTTCTTCGCGTGGTGCAGCTTCACGATGGCGAGGCCGTCGATGTCGGCGGGCTCCTTGATGCGGCGGGGGAACGGCAGACCGGCCTTCTTGAGGAGCCAGTAGTAATCGCGCTTTTCGCCGCGGTTCTCGGAGCGCAGCATGCTGCGGCTGCCGACCAGGGGGACGGCAAACTGGTCTTCCACGCCTTCGATGCCGCAGTACGACGTCCAGGCACGGTTGGGGACCCACAACGCGTTGTTGGTGCGCAGCTTGTCCTGTTGCTTCGGCTGCATGATGCCGTCGTACTTCGGGTACGTCCAGGTGTCGTCGACGCAGCCGCGCACGCGTTTGCCCTTGCTGTCACGCAGCGTGGCGAAGTAACGCTTGTAGACGTCCTCGCGGCCCTTCTGCGCGATGGCGATGGAGCGGTAGCCCTCGTCCACGGCTCCGTCGTAGACGTCGAGGCCAGAGTGGCTGGCGATACACGCCAGGGCCAGGGCCTTGGGGTCGTAGGCCTCGGCGGCCTCCTGCATGGCCTTGCGCTCGATCATCGCGTGCGGCACCCCGGCGTCGCCAATAAAGTCCCCGGACGCAAGGGCCATGACCCCGCCCCCCGTCGCTTGACCGGATGCGTTGGCTTGCTGCGGCCGCTCTGGCTGCCTTTCTCTCCGGGTGCGTCGTCCCCACAGACGATTCTGCGGTGGACCCGCACCCGGAGAGAAAGG
>JBAZXE010000146.1:0-2822 GCA_041659985.1 Thermoplasmatota archaeon
GTCGTACATGGGCTTCATGTCCTCGCACATGGCGAAGAACGGCATGAAGTGCGGCGGGATCCACGCCGGGTCGGTGTGGTAGGCGCCGGTCTTCCATTGCGTGATGCGTTGGATGGCCCAGCGCGCCGGGTAGAGGATTTTGCGCGGGCGCACGAGGGCGCGCAGCGGACCGAGGGAGTTGACCCACGTGAACGGGGAGGTCTTGGGGTCGAAGACGAACTGGCTGAAGTTGCCCGAGGTGTCCGGGTAACGGCCGGAGAACAGGACGGTGCGCTGCGCGAAGCCGGGCGGGCTTTCGAACTGTCCGTGCACCGAGGCTTCGGCAAGGCCGTGTGCGAAGGGCATGGTTTCCTTGCGCACGTAGTCGGAGCGTCCCGCGTCCATGATGATGAACACGGTGACGTGGCGTGCGGATTTCGTGGCCGGGACGTGCGGGAGGTCCGCGGAGGGCCTGGCGGTCGGTTGTGTGGTCGAGGGGTCGGGGACGATGGTCATGCGGGGATCTCCTGGGGGACTGGAAGAGGCAGAGGCCGGCGCATGCCGATCAGGCCGCGCAGATACTGGACGAGGAAGACGAGGTCGAAGGCGGGGCTGGCTGCCATGCCGGCCCACAAGTGGCGGGCGGGCATGGCCCGGCGTCGCCGCAAGCCGCGCCGCGCGGCGGGGAGCCACAAGGCGCCGCCAAGCAGCAGCAACCCGATGGGCACGGAGAGGAGGAGGGTGGCCAGCGCCAAGGCCAGCAGCCCGGACCAGGCCAGGACCGGCCATTGCACACCGAGCTCGCGGGCGTAGAGGCCACAGCCGCGCCCTTCGCGCACGTTCTTGCGCAACTCCTGGCGCAGCGAGGAGACGTCGTGGTGGCGCGCGACCATGCGCGGGTTGTATGCGGCGATGTAGCCGGCGGCGCTGGCGCGACGGGCCAGGAGCAAGTCCTCGGCTGCGTTGGCCCACGGGTCGAAGGGGAACTCGTCGAGCACGGGCCGCCGGTAGGCGGCCGCGACGTTCGAGGCGAAGCGCAACGGATCGGACGTGGCCTCGCCTGGGAACTGGTAGCGCAGGCCGCGCACGGCGGCGCCCACCGTCCACCGGTGCGGGGCATGGACCTGCGGCCCGAAGGCCATGTCGGCCGACTTCAGGGTCGCGCGCGCTTGGCCGATCCAGCCGGGCTCGAGTTCGGCGTCGGCGCTGAGGAAGGCGATGAGCGAGGACTGGGCGAGGGTGACGCCGAGGTTGCGCGCCTCGCCGATTGGCATGCGGTGCGGCCCGACGTGCAGGTGAATGGGGAACGGGAGTGTCGGCTGCAGGCGCTCGACGCGGGCCACGGTGGCATCCGTGCTCCCGGCGTCAATCACGATGACCTCGAAGTCACCGTCGGTCTGCCGGGCCAGGGAATGGAGGCAGGCCTCGATGTTCGCGGCCTCATTCAAGGTCAGCACGACGAAGGACAAGCGCGGATCCGACAAGGGGCATCACCTCCCGGGCTTCGCGGCGCAGTCGCCACGCGGCGTAGAGGCCGAAGGGCGTGTTGGCGGCCACCCAGGCGAGGGCGATGCCGTCGAGGCCGTAGCGGGCCCCGAGCAGTGGAGCCGCGACGGTCAGGCAAACGACCAGCGCGGCGGGGAACGCCACCAGCTGGGGGGTGCGGTCGCGTGAGCGCAGGACGGCCAGGTAGAGCGACACCGGCGCGACCACCACCGTGCTGGCGGCGAGCAAGACGAGGACATGGGAGCCTTCGCGGGCATAGGCCGGGCCGAAGAGAGCCAGGAGGGGGGAGGCGAACAGGCCGACCAAGAGCGCCAGCGGCACAACAATCCACAGGTGTTCCGCGGCCGCCTTTCGAATCGCGGAGGCCGTGCCTTGCGGGCCCGCCTGCACCATCTGCGCCAACGCGCTTCGGCCGATGGAGCCGGAGGTCTGGAACAGCAGGGCGGCCGCCGTCCATGCGATGCCGAAGTAGGCCGCGGCTTCGGGGCCTTCGAGGGCCAGGACAAGCGGCGCCAGGAGCAGGCCGGGGAGCACTTCGGCGGCCCCGCTGCTGACGTTGCGCGTGGCCGTGGCGAGGAACTCGCGGCGCGGGACGCTGCGGCCGGTGCGTTGCGGCAACGACCGGCTGCGGGCCGCCCCGACCAGAGCCGAGGCGACCAGGGCCAGCCCCCAGGTCAGGGGCACGGGCTGGGCGAAGGCGAGAAGGACCACGGGGACGGGCAGAAGCAGTCGGCCTGCGGTGAGGACGAGGTTCCGCTCGAAGGTGAGCCGGGCGTGGCCGAGGGCAAGGAAATAGGCGTCCTGCAGCCACGTGAGGACCATGAGGACCGCGATGGCTCCGACGAGGGCCCACCCGAAGCCATCGAGCTCCGGCAGGGCGCCGAACCCGAGGGCGATTGCCGCAAGGGCCACCGTGAGAGCGACGCAGACGCCGGTGGCGACGGCGAACCCGAACGTGAGGAGGCGCCGGCCGTCGGCACTGGCGGTGCCGGGCACCTTGAGGACGAGAGCGGTGTCGAGGCCACCTTTGGCGACGACGCCGATCATGGTCCCGAGGGCGACCACGGTGTACCCGACTCCGACGAGGGCGGGGCTGAGACCCGCCACCCTCGCCAACAGGATCCAAAAGAGGACGCCGGTGGCGGCCCCCAAGAAATTGTTGAGCGTCAGGTAGTAGGCCGTGCGGTGCTGCGGCTGGGCCAAGTGGGTTTGGACCACCTTGGGCAGACGCCACGCCTGCGGCCGGCGCAAGAGGGCCATCAGGATCCCATCAGGCCAGCGACGCAGCGGTTCCCGCCGCCGGGTCGGATGTCGGCGTCGAGAGATCGGAAGAGCGT
>JBAZXE010000147.1:0-2774 GCA_041659985.1 Thermoplasmatota archaeon
CGACGCCCCACTTGCCCAGCTCAGCCGCGAGTTGCGGGATGGCGGTGACGCCGTGCGCCTTGCCGCCGAAGAAATCGAGGATGGTCGGTTTGTGGATATCGACCGTGACGGCCTGGTCGCAGCCGGCCGCGAGGGCCTTGGCGACGGCCCGGCTGGAGACGGCTTCACCGGCCTGGAACGCGCGGTCCTGCCGGGCGTAGGCGTAGTAGGGGATGACTGCCGTGATGGTCTTGGCGCCCGCCTCGTGCACGGCGTCCTGCCACAACAGGAGCTCGACGAGGCTGGCGTCGGGGGCCGTGGACTGGACGATGACGGCGTCCTTGCCGCGCACCGGGTCGAGGAGGCGGGCGTAGCCTTCACCGTCGGGGAAACGGCGGAACTCAGTCCGGATGGTGCCCGCCCCGAGGTCCTTGGCCAACCGGGCCGCGAAGGGACCGGAGGCGGTTCCGGCGACGACGACGGGAGGCATCAAGGGGCCGACCGGACGGGTCCACATAAGGGTGGCTTCGAGCGGCTTTGTCAGGTCCGGGCCGTCGCCACCAGGTTGTCCGGCTCTTCGGCGGCAACGGCGACGGCTTCGACGCGGATGGACGTGAACCCCGCCGACTCCAAGTCGCGGCGAAATGAGTCCTTCGTGTAGAGGTGGTAGGTGCGCGGAAGGTCGTGGCCACCGCCGCGCCAAGGAACCTCGATGTCGAACGGTTCGCCGGGGGGTCCCACAGCGCGGAAGCGGGGGGCCTCGCGGCTCCAGACCGTGATCTGTGCCGTACCGCCGTCGCGCAGGACGCTGTGCAGTTCGCCAAGGCAGGCTGCGCGGTCGCCGGCGTCGGCAAGCCCGTGCAGGCCGGCCACGAAGATGCAGGCGTCCATGGATCCGGTCGTGAGCGGAAGCCGGCGCGCGTCTGCCAACAGCCGGTCTCCCGCCGAGCGCGCCACGAGGGGTCGGCTCCAGTCGACGGCGACGACGTCATGGCCGAGGGCGGCGGCGGCCTTGGCGTGGCGGCCGTTGCCGGCCATGAGGTCGAGAACGCGGGAACCCTTGGGCAATGCGTCGAGGAACGCGACGACGTGAGGCCAGGGGCGTTGGCGCGTGCGGTCGAAGGAATCGGCGATGACCGTCCACACCTCGTGCTGGTCGGTGGCCACGACTGGGCCATGAATCGAGGGCGCTTAACGACCGCCCTACCGCCAGACGAAACAGGAATTCCTGGAATTCCCCGAATTCCTGTTTGGGCGGTCAGGCGCATCTGCGGAGCCTTCATCCCCAATCCAACCGTCGCCGCCGCGTGAAGGACCTGCTGGGAAAGAAGCTGGTCATCGTGGCCGGCAAGGGCGGCGTCGGCAAGACGACGTGCTCCTCTGCCATCGCCCTTCACCTGGCCAAACAGGGACGGAAAACCCTCCTGGTGACCGTCGACCCTGCGAAGCGGCTCGAGGATTCCCTCGGCGTCCCGGTCGGCTTCACGGAAACCCCCATCCAACCCCGGCTGTCGGCGATGATGCTCGACCCCGAGGCGGTCATCCGCGAGCACCTGGCGCGCGAGGTCCCGGAGACGAAGGCGACGGAGCATCCGCTCTTCCGCTACGTCACCAATTACCTGCCCGGCCTCAACGAGCTCATGGCCATCGGCAAGCTCAACGACCTGCGCCGCGCCCAGAAGTACGACGTCATCGTCGTCGACACCGCGCCCACGGGCCACGCTCTGTCCTTCCTTTCGGCTCCCAAGGCCATCGAGGAGATCATGTCGGAGAAGTCGCTGCTCAAGTGGGCCATCCGCGGCTACGGCGTCTGGCAGAAACTCTCCGGCGCCGCGCGCACGGCGGGCAACCTGTTCAAGAAGAAGGGCGACCAGGAAGCGGGGCCGCCCGACATCGACTTTGAGCGCATCTTCGCCGACATCGAGGCGGAGGCCAAACGCATCCGCAAGTTCCTCACCGACGCCAAGCATTCGGGTCTCGTCCTCGTGACCTTGCCAGAGAAGTTGCCCGTCGAGGAGACGGCCGACTTGCACGCCGCAGTCACCGGCGACCTCGGCATGACGGTGCACGCCATCGTCATGAACAAGATGCAGCCCGACGCGCTGGCCGGCGCCCAGGACCGCTTCGATGCCATCGCCCAAGACGCAGCCAAGCGCGCGGAGTTCGCCAAGAAGGCCGCCAAGGCGACGGGGGAAGACGCGGCCCTCGTCGAAGCGTTGCTGTCGGCCACCGAGTTCTCCGAGGTGCGCCGCGCCATGAACCTGGGGAACCTCGCTGACTTGGAACGCAAGCTTCCAGGCATCCCGGTCATCACGGTCCCGCTCTTTCGCGAGGATGTGCAGGGGCTGCGCTCGCTGCGCGTGCTGGCGGACGCGTTGTTCGACCCGGCCAACCGACGGCCATCGGCGACGTAAGCGACCTGGCTTGCGCTAAGGCCTTCCGGGTCGGCCTTGCTCCTACTTGGTGACGACGCGGGCGCGTTCCTCGGAGAGGCGCGCCATGGATTCCTCGACGGAGGAGTCCTTCAGGACCATCGGGACGTGGTCCCAGCGGTTGTTGCAGTACGTGCACGTCACGAGGACGGCCTTCTTGATGCGGTCGAGCCCCAGGGAGCCCTTGACCTCGAGGGTCTTGCGGTCCGAGGTCTCGATGAGGAACCCGGAGTGGGATCCGCATTTGGCGCAGCGAAGGGGGAGTGACATGGGACGGTCTCCGTAACGAACCCTCATAGGCTGGAAGGGGTTAATCCCTCTTTGCCTGGTGGCTCCGCCTTGTCGAGCTTGACGTGTGGACCG
>JBAZXE010000148.1:0-2677 GCA_041659985.1 Thermoplasmatota archaeon
TTTGATGGCCTCGGTGCCGCGGCGGATGTTGCGCGGGACGCTGGTGTCCTCGACCAGCATGTCGAGTCCGCTTGTAATGGTCTGGATGCGCGTGGCCATGGGAATCACCGCCAGGGGCAAGGCCGCCGGGGGCGGCGGGAGCGTCCTGGGTTTGAGGCCGCCGACATGGGCCGCTCATTAGGCTCTTTCGCTGGACGAACACTTGCGCCATCAGGAGCGAATCAGCCGGAAACGTTGATGCGTCGGCGACCAGCTACGGCCCGTCGCGGCGCTCAGGACGGGTTGGGCGCCAAGCCCGCCTCGCGGCGGCGCACCGGCAAATCGAGGATGCGGCGAATCTCGGACGCGCGTGACGGGCCGACGCCCTCGACGGCGGCCAAGTCGACGGTGGATGCGCTCAGCACGGCGCCGACGGAGCCGAAGCGGTCGAGCAGCCGGCGCCCCAGGATATCCGAGATTCCCGGCAGCCCGCACAGCAGGTACAGTTGGCGCTCCTCGTCGGAGAGGGGCTTGCCGTGGCGGACGGCGAGCTTGCGGTTCTCACGTTGCTGCTCGCGCTTGGCGACGGCGACGAGGAACCGGGCCGTGTCGAGCGCGTCCTTCGTCTGCAGGACAGGGATGCCGAGGTCGATGCAGACCGCGGCGACCGCGCCTAGGATGGCCTCGGCGGAGACGTTGCGGTGGCCATAGAGGGAGTCGCCTTCGAGGATGAGAAACGGTCGCGGGTAGGCCTTGAGCTGCTTGAGCTGGTCGAAGAGGCGGCCGTCGACGAGGGAATCGATGAAGTCGGCGCACGACTTGCGCTCCACGGCGACGCGGTCGCTCAGGATGAAGTCACCCACGTCGAGTTGGCGCGACTCGACGGCGGCGCCCAGCTCGTGCAGATGGCGCGCAACGCCTCCGGCGGACTCACGGTTGTCCGCGATGATCTTCGGGCCGGAGCCAAGCTGGAGCGGGGCCTCGCGGGGCGCAGCCGCCATGGATTCGAGGGTCGCCTGGCCGCGGGCTAGTCCGGCGGTCCCGGCGGGCGCGGAGACGTGGGGCGCAGGGGTCGCCGCGAGGGCGGGAATGGGGCGGCCGGCCAGGGTGCCGCGCAGGTTGTGCAGTTCGCGCACCATGGCCTGCTCCTTGCGGCGGGCCGACCAATGCGCCGCCTCGTCCTGCGTGCCCTTTGTCATGAGGACGACGACGCGGCCCTCGCGCTTGCGGCCGGTGCGGCCGCGACGCTGGATGGAGCGGATTTCGGACGGGATGGGCTCGTAGAAGACGACCAGGTCGGTCTCCGGGATGTCCAGCCCTTCCTCCGCCACCGACGTCGCGACGAGGACGTTGAATTCGCCCTTCTTGAATCGCGCCACCGTTTCGGCCTGCTGCTTCTGCGTGAGGCCCATCTGCTCGCCCTTCTTGCTCTGGCCGACGAAGAGGACGGGGCGCACACCCGGCAGTTTGGCAAGGCGCTCGACGACCTGTTCGCAGGTGCTGCGGTAGTGGGTGAAGACGATGACGCGGGAGTCGGCACTCTTCTCGATGGCCTCCTGCACGAGGACGCCGGTCCGTCCCATCTTGGGGTTCTCGGCGGTGTCGAAGCGCGCGACGTGGTAGGCTTCGTTGACGCGGGCGTCGTCGAGGATGGACTTGCTTGCCTTGCTGGGCTTGGGTCCGTTGGCTTCGTCGCGGATGCCCTCGAGGTACTCGACGAAGGCGGCGGCGCCTTGCGTCTCGACTTGCTCGACGGCGTGCTGCAGCTTCATCGCCTGTGCTGCGAGGCTGAGGCCCGAAAACAGCGCCGGTTCCGGGTTGGGCGTCTGCTGGATGGACTGCTGCAGCTTGCCCGTAAGCTCCAGGAGGTCGCGCCGGTTGGGCCGGGACCCCGCCGTCTTGAGTTGCCCGAGGGCCTTGAGTTGGCGGACGCGGTCGGCGAGGGCCTCCGTGAGCTTGGCGGAGACACGCGCCATCGTGGGCGGCAAGGGCAGGGTCTCCCACTCCATCTCGACGTCCTGCACGTACGGGGAGACGTCGGCGTCGGCGGGGGTGCGGATCTCAACGTGCGACAGGCCGAGATTGGAACGGACCTCCTCAATCTTGCGCGCGTCGTGGCCGGGGCTGGCCGTGAGCCCGAGGCGGCGACCTTTGGGGTGGCGTTTCTGCAGATCCCGGCCGAGGAAGGCGTACGGATAGTCACCGACGGCGCGGTGGGCCTCGTCGAAGACCACCCAGTCGAATCGCGACAGGTCCAGACCGCCGGAGATGACGTCGTTTTGGATGACCTGCGGCGTCGCCACCAGGATTCCCGGTGCCTCGCGGGCAGCCCCGCGCTTGCCGGGTGCCGTCTCGCCGGTCTGCACCGCGACGGCCTCGTTCCAAGGTGCGGCCAAGACGGCCTTGAGGAATTTTCCGTGCTGGTCGGCCAAGGGCTTCGTCGGGGCGAGGATGAGGATGCGCTGCGCCCCGTCCCTGAGGGCGTCGGCGATGGCGAGGAGGGCGACGACGGTCTTGCCCATCCCGGTGGGAAGGACGACCAGAGTGTCACGCTGGCTGGCGATGCGGGCCAGGTTCGCTTGGTAGCCGCGGAACTCGACCGCATCCGGCTGGAGGATGGGGTGGACCACGTGCACATCGGCGCGAGGCGCAGGGGGGTTGTGAAAGGTTCGCTGGCGTCGGTGAAGCTACCGGCGGT
>JBAZXE010000149.1:0-2605 GCA_041659985.1 Thermoplasmatota archaeon
CGTCGACCCTGGAGGAGATTCCCGCGCACTTCCGTATCGAGATGCGCCCCGGCAGCCTGTACAACCCCCTCTCCAAGACCTGGTTCGGCCCGCACGAGCATGCCGAATACATCCAGGAATACCTCCTCGTCGAAGCCACCTCCGGCCACCTGGACCTCCAGTTCGCCGGCACGCAAGGCTCCCTCTACTCGCCCCGACCCGCAGTCGCCATCGACGGCGTGGCCCTGCTTCCCGCCATGGACGGCTCCGTCGCCATCGTGCAGGACGAGACGGCCACCCGCCACACCCTTCACGGCGAGGACCTCGAAGTCGCCGGACGCTTCACTCTGGGCCTGCACGACGTCCTGGCCAACCCGGCCCGCACGCAGGTCGAAGGCGAAGGCGACATCACTGGGGTCACCTACTCCGGCACCCGCGCCACCTACGACTGGATTCCCGTCGCCACCGCCGCCGGCCTCGGCGCCGTCGCCCTGGCGGCCCTCGCCTGGGTCGTCGCCCAGGCCAAGACCGTCGGCGGCCTCGGTGGCGGTCTGCTGGCCGGTTACGCCCGCGTGCAGGGCCAGGAAGTCCTTGAGCACCCGGGACGCCAGGAAGTCTATGAGCGCGTCAAAGCCGCGCCCGGCATCAACTTCGTCCAACTCAGCGCGCAGGTCGCCTTCGGCGCCTCGACGCTGAACTACCACCTGCGGGTCCTCGAGAAGAACGAGTACATCACCTCCGTCAAGGATGGCCGGTACCTGCGCTTCTTCGACCGCACCGTCGGGACCTACGCCGGCGCCCGCAAGACCCAGGCATCCGCCCTACGCAACACGACGACGGCCGCCATGGCGCGCCACATCCGCGACAACCCTGGCGTCGCGCAGTGCGACCTGGCTTCCGCCTTCGGCGTCACCGCCAGCACCGTCAACTGGCACATGACCCGCCTCACCGGCGCCGGCCTCGTGGACCGCACACGCGACGCGCACTACACGCGTTACTACCTCTCGCAGGGCTGGAGCCAACTGCCCCTCTCCGAGATGGAGCGCCTTGGCACCGCCGCGCCGGCGCCGATGCTGGTCGCGCCAGTAGCCGTCTAGGCTTGCGCCTCGCCCATCGTCCTTCGCGTCGGTGGACGCCTCGCGGCGCTTGCGTTTCCCTTATGAACGGGCCCTGTGTCGGCGGACCTCGGGGCGGCCACAAAGCCCCGCGGATGGACCCGGATTCGAGGTCAATCTGAGTCCTAGACCCGAATGGCCCGGGTAGTGTAGCTTGGTTAACATATGGGATTGTGGCTCCCTTGTGGAGGGTTCAAATCCCTCCCCGGGCCCCTTCATGCTCCAGCCGCCGTCGAAGCCGATGGAACGGCGCCGCACCGCCGTCGAGTTTCTGCGCAAGCTCGCGGCCATCCTTCTCGTCCTGTCGGCGGTCACGGTGGGAATCGTCGGTCTCATGTTCGTGACGGAGGGCCGGGCCTGGGGCCTTGCCCTCATCGCCGTGACGCCAATCGGGATCTGGTTGGCCACGCGCGTGACGCCCGAAGGCGGCACCACCGGCTACTTCGACAAGAACATCTGATTGGCCGGATTCCCGGCCGATTCGCCGGATGGCGTCGAACGCGGCTCTTGGGTTCGGCAATCCGGCGAATCTGGCCCACAATCTGCTAAATCCCCGCCGGCCTCAGCCGGCGGCGTGGCCGTGGAGCCGGTGCAGTTCGTCGTGGGGCCGGTGAGCCACGCCGCTGCCCTGTTCCTGGCGGGGGGGACGATGGGCTACGCGGCCTTGACGGGCCTCTATGCGTTGCGTGCGTTCCGGCACAACCTGGAGGATCGTTGGTCGGCCGCCATCGTCACCCTCGTCATGGTGGCCCTGGCCTACGGCTTGTGGGCGCACGGCGAAACGCTTCTGCCGGCCCCGTTCGGCGTCGGGCTCGTCGTGGTCTTCATCGGAGCCATCGCACTCACGGTGACCTACACCCTCGGCCGGTACCAGGAGAAAATCACGCGGTTCCAGGCAACGTTCGGCGCCCGCCTCAACCAGCTCCTGGCCCAGTCGATGCCGGAGGACCGGTACGCCGAGTGGCAGAAGTTGCGAGCCACGTGGACGATGGACCCCGAACAGCGCCGCAAGACGCCGCACCTGCTCATGGGCATCTTCATTCCCATTTACACGGGCCTTGGTTTTCTCGTGCTGCGCGGGTTGCGGGAGCTGGCCAACACGGGCCTTGTGCTAGAAGGGGAGGGTTTGACCAACCTTCAAGTCGCAACGCACGCCGACCCCGGCCACTGGCTGGTGGCGGGGCAGACCGTCGGGTTGTTCGGTTTGCTTCTCCTGCTCTACTGCATCCTCCCGACGGAACTCTTGCGCCTACGCTACCCCGAACTGTCGTATCCGTTCAAGGCCATCATCACCAGCCGCTTGCGCAAACGCGAGGCCGGCCTCTTCGGTGCACACTACTATCTCGCCGCCGCCACGCCACTCGTGGCTCTCTGGCTGACGCGCGACCCCGCCGAGTGGGACTCGGCCATCTACGCCGTGTTGGCCGTCATCGCGGTGTCCGTCTTCGCCGACGCCGCCAGCGCCCTCGTGGGCATCCGGTGGGGCAAACGAAAATGGTTCCACAATCCGG
>JBAZXE010000150.1:0-2604 GCA_041659985.1 Thermoplasmatota archaeon
GAGGTCTCGCGGCGCTTTTGCGGCGTGAGGAAGTCCGTCGGCTCCTCGAGGAAGCGCGGCGGGCTGGTCTTGCCGATGAGGACGTCGCCGCCGTTGACGGGGCGCTCGGGGCTGATGAGGCCATCGTCCTCGATGTAGGCGTACATCTCCTCGGGGCGCACACCACGGCACTCGGGGTCAGGGCGCTCGAAGCGGTCTTCCTGGCCACCGGGGTAGCGGCGCTCCTCCGTCGAGTAGGTGCGGAAGAATGTGCTGCGTCCCAGGCCGCGCTCGATGGAGGCCTTGGACATGACGATGGCGTCTTCCATGTTGTAGCCGTGGAACGACATCACGCCGACAACGAAGTTCTGCCCGGCGGGGCGCTCGTTGAAGTGGATGTAGTTCCCGGCGTGCGTCTGGACGAGCGGGGCCTGCGGCGTGTGCAGCAGGTGGCCGCGGGTGTCCGGGCGGATGCGGTAGTTGGCGTCGCCGAAGCCCAGCGACTGCTTGCCCATGCCGGCGCCCATCGTGATGCGGGGCGACGAGTTGTGCTCCGGGTAGGGAACCAGGCTGGAGCCGATGCCCAGGATGATCATGGGGTCGATCTCGCAGTGCGTCTGTTCCTTGCCGATGGTGTGCTCGTCGAGGGCGATGAAGAGGTTCTCCTCTTCCTCGGCGTCGATGTACTCGATGACACCCTCGTTGATCAGGTCGGACCACTTGAGGCGGCCGTCCTTGATGTCCTTGGTGTACTCCTTGTTGTAGCGGAGCTTGCCACCGTCGACGACGACGAGGGGGCGGCGAACGCGGCCGGCGTCGCAGTTGAGGAAGACGGCCTTGGCGTCCTCGTTGTGGTAGACGTTGACCTCGTTGGAGAGGAGACCGGCGCGGCGGCGCTCCTTGATGCGCTTGACGAGGTCAGCGGCGTCGCCGTGCAGGCCGACGAGGTCGCCGTTGAGGTAGACCTGGGCGTCGGTGGAGTCACGCTCGATGGGCTTGAGGCCGAAGTCGCGCAGGACGCGCTCGACTTCGCGCTCGGGGAAGCCCTCGGAGATCTCAACGCACAGGCTGAGGTTCTTCACGAGACCGCAGTTCGGACCCTCGGGGGTCTCGTTGGGACATAGGCGGCCCCACTGCGTCGAGTGCAGGTCACGGGCCTCGAAGTGAGGCTGGCTGCGCGTGAGGGGGCTGGTGACGCGGCGCATGTGCGACAGCGCGGCCAGGTTGGACGTGCGGTCCAGGAGCTGCGAGACGCCGGCGCGGCCAGAGACCCAGTTGCCCGTGGCGAGGCTGTGCAGCAGGCGCTGCGTCAGGACGTCGGCGCGGACGGCGGTCTGAATCTTGACATCGCGGTTGCGCGCGTGGGCGCGCTCGAGCTGGTACTTGAGGTCCTTGCACAGCGCCATGAAGGCGACGCGGAAGAGGTCCTCCATGAGGTCGCCAGCAAGCTTGAGGCGCTTGTTGGCGTAGTGGTCCTTGTCGTCCTCCTCGCGGAGGCCGAGGAACAATTCGAAGACGGCCTGGCCCATGCGGGCGAGGAAAATGGCCTTCGTGATGCGGTCTTCCGGCTCCTGGCCCAGGTGGGGCAGGAGGTTGCGGTCCATGAGGGCCTCGACGCGCTTGACACGGTACTCCTTGGCCTGGCCGCCGGCCAGGCGCTTGCCGAGGTAGCCGATGGCGTCCTCGCGGGTGGTGACGCCGTACTCTTCGGCGGCCGACTCGATGTTGCCGAAGATGAGCGGCTCCATCTGGGGGTCGCTCTGGATGGCGTGGACGATTTCTTCGTCCGACTCCATGCCCAGGGCGCGCAGAAGAACGACGAGCGGAATCTGGCCGGAGGCCGAGGGCACGGTGACCATCAGGTCGCCGTCCTTCTTGCGCTCGACGACGACGAGGGCGCGGTAGCCTTCGTGCTGCGAGAACACCTTGGCGATCTCGACGTCGGCGCCGTAGCGGCTGGCGCGCTCGACGAGGACGCGGTTGGGCGCCAGGTCCTCGAGCGTGATGAGGACGCGCTCGGTGCCGTTGGAGATGAAGTAGCCGCCGGGGTCGAGGGCGTCTTCCTGCAGCTCGATGAGCTTGAGCTTGTACTCCTCGTCGGAGAGGGGGCGGCCCTCGACTTCCTCGAGGATCTTGCGCGTGATGTTGCAGTGGCTCGAGTGGACCATGATCGGCAGGCGGCCGACGTTGACCAGCTCGGGCTCGTGCTCGATGCCGTCGATGACCGGGACGAACTCCAGGGTCAGCGGGGCTTGGTAGGTGAGGTTGCGCAGGCGCGACTCCATCGGGGTGAGCGGGCGCAGCGAGCCGTCGGCTTCCTTGACGACGGGCTTGGCGACGGAGATCTTTCCGAGCTTGATGTAGTAGCCCTCGATGTCCGTCTGGACGACGCCCTTCTCGCTGGTCTCGTCGTCACCGATGCGGATGTTGTCGATGACGTGCTGGAGCCGGTGGGCGATGAAGTCGTTGTAGGAGGCGATGTGATGGTTGACGATGGAGCGTTCGGCGTAGAACGCGTCGACGAGTTCGCGCATGGGTGAATCATTCCTCCTAGATGGCCTCGACAATCAGTCGGTAGGCGGTGGCCGTGCCCGCGGTGGGGCTGCGGCGGGTGATCTTGAGATC
>JBAZXE010000151.1:0-2592 GCA_041659985.1 Thermoplasmatota archaeon
CAGACCGGCATGGCGCGCCCCGCCTTCCCCCCCGCCAAGGGCCAGGTCCCCTCGGCCAGCGACGCCAAGTCGCTCGACGAGGTGCCCAGCCTGCAAGTGCTGGAGGACAAGGGCTTCAACCCCAAGAACGGCGTGCGCTCCGGCGAAGGCACCCTCGCCGACCCCTACGTCATCTCCGGCTACTACGTCACCGGCGACTTGTACCTCGGCGACACCGACGCCTGCTTCGAGGTCGCGGGCAACTACATCTCCGGCCAGCTCACCCTGAACTGGAACGGCCAGTGCGTCTGGGTCCACCACAACTTCATTCGCGACCTGCGCGTGAACGAGAACGTCGAGCGCACCGGCTACGCGACGGGCGGCCTCATCGAGGCGAACCAGATCGAGTTCATCGGCCAATTGCGCCACTACGACGGCGAGGTTCGCAACAACGTCGTCGGCCCCCGCACCGCCACCTCGGCATTCGATGAAGTGCTGGAGGAGACCCCGCTCCTGCGCGGCGACCTCCTGTTGGCCAACATTGACGGCTTCAACCAGGGTCTCATCCACCACAACACGTTCTACGGCTCGGTGGACCTCGACCTGCACGGCCACCACCACGGCACCGGCTTCTTCGCCCCGCACAGCCACTACCACGGCATGGACGAATCGCACATGCCCGCCCACACGGAGGACCACACCGACCGCTGGACGTCCGTCGCCTTCACCGACAACAAGATCGTCGATGACCTCGGCTACGGCCTGCGCTACGAGGACCAGAACCACGCTGGCGACGACCGCACGGCCAACTCGGAGGACAACGAGGACCTCGACCTCGACCACACGCACCGCACGCTGGTCGACATCGCCCGCAACACGGTCGAGGGCGGCCAAATCTGGGTTGACGTCTTCAACGCCGACGACGAGAACCACAAGGGCCGCAACGACGGCTGGCTCAACCTCGTCGACAACCAAGTGACGGTCAAGGAACGCAAGGACGAGTCGCTCCTCGGTCTGCAGTTCCTCAGCACTGCGCCCTGGCCGGTCTACGAGGGCATCAGCATCGTGGCCTCCAAGGAGGTCGAGACGCTGGTCTCCGGCAACATCGTGAGCTACGTCCCCCTGCCAGAGGGCCAAAGCAGCGGCCCCATGGGCCTGCCCATCCCGACGGTCTTCGAGCAGGAGGTCGTCACGACGGGTATCCACATCCGCGATGTGCGTGACGCCACGATCCGCATCGTGGACAACAAGGCGTCCGGCTTCCAGTACGGCATCGCTGCCTACGAGATGGACGAGGACACCGAGTGGGCCGTGATCGGCAACACGATCGAGGGCGCCGAGCAGGACGTCTACTACGACGACTCGGTGGCCAACAAGCCCGACCGCAAGTAGGACTCCGCTAGTTCCTTCTTTTCCCCTTTCTTCCCGTCTTCTTTCCTTCCCGTTCCTTCATTTTCTTGTACGTCGACGCTCAAGCTACGCGGGGGCAACATTAGTCGGCCTGGGTGGCCGCGCCCGAGCAGCAGCGAGGGCCTGAGCGAGCGAGCAAAACCGCGAGCGCGGGATCCCCTGCGAATGGCGGAAGCCATTCGCGTCGGGGGCGGCCACCCGTTCCTCGGGGGTGCGGGGGCGGAGCCCCCGCTAATTGATTCCGCGCGAAACGAGCCTGAGCTCGCAGAGCGAAGGCCGTTTCGTGCTACCAGAAGTCGGCGCTGACGTCTGCGCTTTCCAAGGGGTCGACGTACTTCTCCTTGGTCGCCTCGAAGCCGGCCTTCTTGGCGTCGGCGACGAGTTCGTCGGCGCCCTTCTCGTTGGCCTCGGGGACCTCGAAGATGGCCTCGGCGCCGCCGTGGCTGTAGAGTTTCTTGAAGCGGGTGACCTCGTTCTTGAACGGGTCCATGGCCGCCGCATCGGGGGCCTTGACGGTGACGCGCCAGGTGGCCATCTCAGGCACCTTCAATGACTTCGACCTTGGTCATCTGGTCCCAGGGGCGGATTTGCCCGACGACGTCGAGGCCGCTGATGACGTGGCCGAAGACGGTGTGGACGCCGTCGAGGTGGGTGCAGTTCTTCGGGTTGAGGACGATGAAGAACTGCGAGCCGCCGGTGTCCTTGCCGGCGTGCGCCATGCTCAGGAACCCGAGGCCGTGGCGGCGCGGGTTGCCGGTGGTCTCGCACTTGATGGTGTAGCCGGGGCCGCCGGTGCCGGCGCGGCGGTCGCCCTTGGTCTTGGCGTGCGGGCAGCCGCCCTGGACGACGAAGTCCGGCAGGACGCGGTGGAAGTGGATGCCGTCGTAGAATCCCTTCTTGACGAGCTTGATGTAGTTCTCGACGGTCTTCGGCGCGTCCTTCGCGAACAGTTCGATCTCGATGACGCCGCGGTTCGTGGTCATACGGACGACCGGGAGGCCGCCTTCTTTCTTGCCCATGGCGCGGGGGACGGAATCCTTCACTTATGGGTTGCGCTCGAAAGGTCTGCGACCTTTCGAAACGGCTGGCGGGTCCGCTGCGGGCGGACCCGCCAAACTAGCCTCGCTCCTGTTGGAGGGTCATTTGCAAGCCATGTTTTGGCTATTCGATTGGCGATACGGGCCCACTGCAGGTCCACCACCC